>JAFXAA010000004.1 GCA_017522105.1 Bacteroidales bacterium
CCAAAACGGTGTCAAAGGAATTAAGTTCACAGCCTCCAACGGTAATGCGATTTTCCTGCCCGCCGCTGAATGCAAGCCACACTGCCACGACAACACCGGCTACTACTGGTCGTCATCGCTCATCCCCGACGAATCATTCGGCCCATACCTTTTCGCCTTCGCAGAGAACGGCAAAGAGATTAACGACAACTTCTTCCGCTGCTGCGGGTTCACGGTCCGTGCCGTCCGCGCCGAATGATTTTGAAACCGCCCATCGCAGGGGCGCAAAAGTATGTTTTGGAATTGAAACAAGGTATTGCAGGGGTGCAAAAGTATGTTTCGGAATTGAAACATGGTGTTGTAGGGGTGCAAAGGTATGTTTTGAAAATGAAACAAGGTTTCGCAGGTTGCGAAAGGGCCTTTCGGATTGAAAACAGGGTTTTGCAGGGTTACAACGGGGTGTTTTGAAGCGGAAACATGGTTTTGAAGGGTTGCAACGCGGCCTCTTGGAATGAAATATTAATAACGTAATACTACATAGATATGGAAGCAATCAAATTTGACGAAAAGTCATTGTCGCGGTTCCCCGTGGCGTTTTATTTCAGCGCCGTGGAGGCGTTTGACAAAAGAATCATGGTGGCGGAGTGCGCGCTGGACCGCTTCCGCGAGATGCGCGACGAGTACGACCGGCTGTTCAAGGCTTTCGACGAGGCGTACAAGCGGACGCAGAAGAGCGAGCTGACGGCGAAGATTGCCGCCCTGGACAAGGAGCGCGACGGCTATGCCTACGTGATGCAGAAGGTGGCCGAGGCGTGGGCCGCGAAACTCGAGGACGAGACGCTGGCGGTGCACGGCCGCAGGGTGGCGCAGGTGTTCCGCGACTACGGCTTCCGCACCAGCGAGGCGCTGGTGGCGGAGAACGCCAAAATTCACAATATGGAGCAGAAGCTCTCGGACCGCGAGCTGACGGCCGACCTGCAGATGTTGGGCCTCACGGAGCTGAACCGCCGCCTGCTGAGCCGCACGGAGCAGATTGAGCAGACGATGGGCAAGCGCAACGAGGAGAAGAGCGACGTGGTGGTGGGCGAGCTGAAGGCGGCGCGCGAGAAGCTGGACGGCCACTACCGCGCTTTCATCACCTACCTCAACGCGGTGCAGGAGCTGCAGCCGGAGGAGAGCCTGTCGAAGGCGGCGCAGTATTACAACGCCGATCTGGCGAAAATCGACCTGCAATACCAGCAGAGCCGCAAGAAGGGCGGCAAAGACGAGGACGAGCCGGAGACCGTCGCCGAGGCATAGCACCGCGTCGGCGGACATAAACGCCAGCCCGCCGAGAGTCATACAACAAAAGAAAGGGAGCACCCATGTGGATGCTCCCTTTTCGGTTGGTTGTATTGTCTAAAATAGTGCGGACTTGAGTACAAATGTTTTCATTTCACAAAAAATATTTCTCCGTTTCGGGATTTTGTTGTATCTTTGCAAACTGAAATATGAATAAAAAACAACAAGATATAGCCTATTTCCTGTCGTTCTGTACGGAACAGTACAAGAATGAGAAGCACCTGTCGGGTAGTGATGCGGTGGCGGTATTGGAGAAATATGGCGTGCTGGATTATTTGGCGGAACACTACGAGATGCTGCACACGCAGAGCCGCCAGTGGCTGATGGAAGATATTGACGAGTTTATCGCTCTTCGTAGAAAGGAGGTATCATGAAACTGTATCATGGGAGTCTGGAGATTGTTCAAAAACCCGAAATACGCAAGGCCAACCGCACGCTCGACTATGGCAGCGGCTTTTACACCACGACTTCGTGTGAACAAGCCGAGGCATGGGTGCGTCGCCGTATGGACGAGGCCAAGCAGAACATGGGTTATGTGAATGTTTATGATATTCAGGAGGCTATGCCAACTTCGTTGCGACAACTGATTTTCCAATCACCGACGGAAGAGTGGGTGGATTTCGTGATGCGCAACCGTACGGAGAGAGGGTTTGTGCATGACTATGATATCGTCTATGGCCCAGTGGCCAACGACCGAGTATATGCCGCGTTTGCCCTTTATGAAGGGGGACTACTGAACAAGCAGGACCTCATCAAGGAACTGAAAGCCTACAAACTGGTTGACCAATACCTGTTCCACACCGAGAGGGCCATCCAGACGCTTACCTTTATAGAAGCAAAGGAGGTGATGCTATGAATTTGGACATCACACAGGACAATCTCTATCTGATTCTGCCGTCGAAGGTCAGCCGTATGGCGGAGATGTTTGCCGAGGACAGCGGCAAGAGCATTGTGCAGGCCGTGAAGGATATCTATCATTCAGAAGTGTATAAACGGCTGGAGCAGGAATCCACCAAGCAGTGGCACCTTGGTCCGGTGGCCCTCTATCAGGAGTTCCTGGCCCGCTGAACAAAGAAAGCGCATAGAACCCACGAAGAAGACATAAAGCAAGGGAGCACCCGTGCGGATGCTCCCTTTTCGGTTTGGATGTATTGGATTGCGTTAGCCACTCAAGCATTAACGCAATCGCGCATTCACGCATTCATCAATACATGCCACCCATGCCACCCATGCCGGGGTTGGCGGGGGCTGCGGGTTCGGGTTCCTTGATGTCGCAGAGGACGCACTCGGACCTATTTGTTAATGCCGAACAACTTCATTTTGAATTTGACAAATATATCGTTGATGATGCCACCCTTTGCCTTGACATTATCAATGTCCTTTTGAACAATAATGTCAGCAATGCTGTCTACATCAATGGACAGTATTTTGGTAGCAATCCAATCGAAGTCTTTTATAATCTGTTCACCTGTATTGCTAATAAACATCTCGTTAGCTGAAATCATACGTTGTTCTACGACAATTTTGCAGCCATTTAAGATGGAAATGTTCGTTTTGTTTAATTGGTCGACTACGAAAGCAACGCAATTTATGTTGCCTGTCAAGTGTTTAATGAAACCCTTGACATTCTTTTTGATTGGAAAAGCCTCCCCACTTTCTAGGTTACAAGCATAATATATATTGCCATCAGTGCTTGAAATAATGTGCGCATTGATAATGCGTGTAGTGATTATCTTTACTTTGTTGCTCTCGTTATCCCTGTTTATAGTATTGATTTTGGTAAAAGCAGTGCTTGCTGCTTCCTCAATGGAATCTGGTAGGTCGTAAAATACAGTGGCAATTAACTTATGATGCCATCCTTCATAATCTAGGCCTAATGATATTGTCAAATAAACTTTATCTTCGCTTTGTATTATTGTCGGATTAGCTCGATATGCATCAAGAAATATGGGATCTGTTATTGGCAAGTCATAGGTTATTCCATGGTGAGTTATTGTCATGCGTGTCTTTGGCTTTTCCCAAGTATCATCTACATGTATATTGACATTTTCAGGACGAATAAGCATAAGAGAGTATGCTTCAGGAAAACATGAATCAGACGGGATTGCTTTACCATGGTTATAGAAGATATCAGTGTGCGTTTTATCAACAACACTATCTAATAAATCTGATGTTGGCTTAACACTACCGCAAACTTCAATTCGAGAGTAGTTTACATCTTCTGTATGAATTCCGTTTGGACAAGGGACTGTATTTGTTAGTTTGACTATAGAAAAATATGGTATTTTGTTTGCAGTAATATTAGGTATTTCCCCATACGTTGTAGGGGCAATAGGTCTTACCCAAACCGGTGCTCCAGATTCGTTATGTATTATAGACCAGTTAGTAGGAGAGTTATATGAAATCTCAATTCCTGCAACGCATCGTCCTCCTCGTTTGTAGGAATTAGCAAGACAAATGAAATACTTATCCATAATCAGACGAGATGGACTATTTTGACATCTTCTGTGCTGTGTTTTTTCAGATATTCCGCTAAAAGTCTGCGGTGGCAGTTTTCGGGAGTGTCTTCGCTGCACAGGAAACAGGCTCTGTCAAATATTTTTATTCCATATTTTTTTAAGATGTTTCGCTCGTTGAGCATTGCGGTGTAGTGCTTCTCATAGTCACTCCATGTAACGTCACCTTTGTGCCATCTGTCAAGCAATTCTTTTGTAGGAGCGAAATCAATAATATGTTCGTATGGTATATGGCAGATTTCTTCTGTGAAGAAGGAGAGATCAGGACATTTGGCGAACCCTGCTAACTGGCTGCTGTTACTTATTCTGACATCTACTAATTGCTTAACGTGGTTGTTACGGAGTAGATTGAAGAACTTTTCAGCACTCTTTTTTGTGAAACCAATAGTGAATAAAGTAATCATGATTAGTCTAATTCGATTATTTCGCTTTGTGGTTTATATCCGATTTCTTTATTCTTCAGTTTATAAGCATCTCTACGTTGATCTTCTTCTGTGTATGAACCGAACATCATGTCAACCTCGGGTAAATGATACTTTCTCGAATGCATAAAAGTCTTTATCATTTCTTTTTCAAGAGTCTTATGGGATGCTAGTTTTGCATCCTTGAGGATGTGTTGGACATCTACACCTGTTTCGTGAAAATACCGTGATACCAGTGCAAAACGATGGCATTCTAGAGGGTCGGCCTCAGAACACATAAAAGCAATAGTATAGCCGCGTTCCATCCCGCGAAGGGTGCGTAATACGCCAGACATAAAGGCTTTGGTTTTTGATGCTAGTTCAAAATTCACTTGCCCATGCTCGTCTATGCTGTCGTTTCGTCTTGCACCGAATTCCTCCCCGAAATGCAAATACTGCACATTGTTGGCAAAAAGAAAACTTCTTATGTATTCTTGGTTGAATTGAGGTGAGTATTTGCTGGCAGGCACACTTCTGACGTCTACAATACAATTTATACCATAAGCCATTATCAACGCAAGAAACTCTTCTTGAGTTTGATTCGAGTGCCCAACGCTATATAATGTATTTGACATCTTGAAATTTTTTGCAAAAATACGATTTATTTCTAGATTGACAAAATTATTTTGAAGAAAGGGTGTCCCATCGGGCACCCTTTCTTGTTGCGGTATAAAACCTGCATAGCTTTATTGCTCTCAGCGAGCACGCGGTTAGTACATTCCACCCACCTTGGGGCGGGGTTTGTACTAATCCTTGCGGCTTAGTACATTCCGCCCATTCCGCCCATTCCGCCCATGCCAGGGTTGGCGGGGGCTGCGGGTTCGGGTTCCTTGATGTCGCAGAGGACGCACTCGGTGGTGAGGAGCATGCCGGCGATGCTGGCGGCGTTCTCCAGGGCCACGCGGGTCACCTTGGCGGGGTCGATGACGCCGCTCTGGAAGAGGTTCTCGTACTTCTCGGCGCGGGCGTTGTAGCCATAATCGCCCTTGCCGTTTTTGACCTCATTCACCACAACGCTGCCTTCGAGGCCGGCGTTCTCGACAATCATGCGCAGGGGCTCCTCGACGGCGCGGCGGATGATCTCGATGCCGAGCTTCTCGTCCTCGTTCTCGGGCTTCACGCCTTCGAGCTTCTGGGCGGCGCGGATGAGGGCGGTGCCGCCACCGGGGATGATGCCCTCCTCGACGGCTGCGCGGGTGGCGTGCAGGGCGTCGTCGAAGCGGTCTTTCTTCTCCTTCATCTCGACCTCCGAGGCGGCGCCGACGTAGATGACGGCCACGCCGCCGGCCAGCTTGGCGAGGCGCTCCTGGAGCTTCTCGCGGTCATAGTCGCTGGTGGTCTTCTCGATCTGGGCTTTGATCTGACTCACGCGGGCCTTGATGGCGTCGCTATTGCCCTTGCCGCTGACGATGGTGGTGTTGTCCTTGTCGATGCTGATTTTCTCGCTCTGGCCGAGCATGCTGAGGTCGGCGTCCTCAAGCTTGTAGCCTTTCTCTTCGCTGATGACGGTGCCACCGGTGAGGATGGCGATGTCCTCGAGCATCTCCTTGCGGCGGTCGCCGAAGCCGGGAGCCTTGACGGCAGCAATCTTCAGGCTGCCGCGCAGGCGGTTGACCACGAGGGTGGCCAGGGCCTCGCTCTCGACGTCCTCAGCGATGATGAGGAGCGGACGGCCGGTGTTGACGACCTTCTCGAGCACGGGCAGGAGGTCCTTCATGGTGCTGATCTTCTTGTCGTAGATGAGGATGTAGGGGTTGTCGTAGCTGCACTCCATCTTCTCTGTGTCGGTGACGAAGTAGGGGCTGATGTAGCCGCGGTCGAACTGCATACCCTCGACGACCTTGACGGTGGTGTCGATGCCCTTGGCGTTCTCGATGGTGATGACGCCGTCCTTGGTCACTTTCTCCATGGCCTCGGCGATGATGTCGCCGATGGCGCTGTCGTTGTTGGCGCTGATGGTGGCCACCTGGCGGATCTTCTGGATGTCGCCGCCGACCTCCTGGGCCTGCTCCTTGATGCTCTTCACGATCTCGGCCACGGCCTTGTCGATACCGCGTTTGAGGTCCATGGGGTTGGCGCCGGCGGTGACGTTCTTCAGGCCGGTGTTGACGATGGCCTGGGCCAGCACGGTGGCGGTGGTGGTGCCGTCGCCGGCCTGGTCGTTGGTCTTGGAGGCGACCTCCTTGACCATCTGGGCGCCCATGTTCTGGATGCCGTCCTCAAGCTCGATTTCCTTGGCTACGGTCACGCCGTCCTTGGTCACCTGCGGGGCACCGAATTTCTTGTCGATAACCACATTGCGGCCTTTGGGGCCGAGGGTCACCTTCACTGCATTTGCCAACTCGTCGACGCCTTTGCGAAGCTGCTCGCGAGCGTCATTATTGAAAACTATCTGTTTTGCCATTTCTTTGTTCCTTTCTTTTTTTTATTTGTCTTATAGGACTTATAAGTCTTATAGGGCCTATAGGTCTTATTCTTTTCAGTTTAGATGATAGCGTAGATGTCGCTTTCTTTCATGATCATCAGCTTCTCGCCGTCGATTTCGATCTCGGTGCCGCTGTACTTGCCGTAGAGGACTTGGTCGCCCACCTTGACGGTCATCTCGTGGTCCTTGGTGCCCTTGCCCACGGCGAGGACTTCGCCGCGCTGCGGTTTCTCCTTGGCGGTGTCGGGGATGATGATGCCGCTGGCGGTCTTTTGTTCAGCCTCGGCGGGACGCACGAGGACTCTGTCTGCTAAAGGTTTGATGTTTGTCATAACTGTTATGTTTTTTTGTTTTACTTCATTTGTTCCGTGCGCCGTGCTTCAGCGCGGCGACATCCAATGTTATCAACATCCGTGCCAACCCCCATAAAACTGCCAGCGACTGCCACCGGCTGACACTTTGTCAGTCCTGGTGGCAGTCGCCGGTTTCGGTTATGATGTTGGTCAATCCAGATACTCGTATGTCCAGGTGATATTGTACGTTCCAAACCAGTTGGTCTCGGCGGTGACTGGGTACCCTCTTTCGTCGTATGTATAGTTGATTCTCAAATCTGTCCCCGAGCTCTTGTCGTTGGCGGCCCTGAAGTGCGTGATGTTGTGGCGGCTCCAGTGTATCTCCTGCCCTGACATGTAGTTGGAGCCCGGCATCAGTGTCTTCGTGCCGAACGTAATACCGTAAGGATGCGGCGAGTTGTCATACTCGTAGGTTGCAAGCAGTCGGTCCTGCATGTATGTGCGCACCATGTCGCCATTCTCCCATTCGCAGCGTTCTCCATTGGGAATTATTGTGTTGTGGTCAGGAACGGCCACCCATGTCACGATATTGCCGACGCTGTCATACTGGAATGTATATGATTGGTCGCTGGCACTTAGCCATTCCTGCACAAGGCGTCTGTCGAAGTACGTGTAGCTGTGGTATCTCAACAGTGTGCCTGTGCTGTCGTAGTAGCGTATTTCGTTGCATAGGCCGTTGTCATAGTTCAGCGCCACTGTGGTGCGTGTCCGTCGGCTGCTGTAAAGGTCTCCCTCTTCAATATCCACCCTCGTCAGCAGGTCACCGTTCCAGGTGTAGTTGTATATTGCACTATACACCCCTCCGGCCTCCTTCTGATATGTGATGCGGCTCAGGCGTCGTCCAGCCGCTTGCTGCGCTGGTGCGGTGGTGCAGTATGCCGTGCCGTGCCATCTGCCCGTCTCGCTGTCGTAGGTCACCGTCACCGTCATCCCCGCGTCCTCCATCCTTGCCATCCAGCGCACCATCTCCTCTCTGTCTGTGGTGCTGATGGTCGTGGGCTCCTTCGTGGCCTTGCCTGCACTGCTTGCTGGTCTCTCGTTGCGGAATGTCACCGCAAGGCCATCCTGCGCCAAGTCGCAGAAGCGGTCGAGCAGAGCCTCCTTCTCCTCGTCGTTGGCTATGCGAACCGAGGTGGCTCGCTCGCCAGCGATGTAGGTGATGGTGTACCCTGTCTCGTTGCTTGCAGTCACATCTTCTGCGACAGTTTGCACATCCTCTTTGTTGCATGCCGTCATGGCCAGCGCCACCGTCAGCAAAGCAAATAGTTTAGCAATGGTTTTCATATTGTTTATAATTTTATGTTTATAACGTGATAAATGGCTCTTATTATGCCACTGTGCCTTATCGTTTTCTCTCAATCCTATGAAAAACATAGCTGTCAAGGCATCCATCTGGTTCGCCGACAGGAGTTAACGTTAATGTATTATTGTCGTCACTTTCCTCAACGTTGAAGTTTACAGTGCGGCCGGAAACTTCATAGCTGAGATGGCTGAGACTATAAGGGTTGTTGGTATTGTATTTACCGGTCTCGAATGGTGTTGTACAGTTTGCATAGAACGGCGATGATGAATAGCCATGTGGCGGATATTTAATCAACGGCATTATGTCGTTGTGGATGACAATGTTGAAGTCCATAGTGTCGCAAGCCCATGTATCAAATCCCGACACATAACTGCAGTTAAGCCACAGTTGACCGTTGTTTGGCATGTTTGCATTGTCAAGGTCGCGTATGGTAACTGCGCCGTCGTTGTGGCGTGCTATTGAGAACCGTTTTCCTGCCGCTTGCGTGGCGTCATTATATACCATTATAATGGGGTAGCCAAGAACATCGGTCTGGTCGGTCTCTTCATAACGGAAAACACCGCCTCCGAGGCTGCCCTGCCATGTCATGTCGTTATATGTCGACGTGCAGTATAGCTTGTGGTTGTCGTCGTCAACAGTGATCATCAGCAACCCTTCGCTATACCCGTCGTCGCAGAAATATATCGCATAAGGTCTCCATAGCCTGTCTTCTCGTGGAGAGCTGGAAAAATGGTAATTTATCTGTGTGTAGTCATAACTATATATAGCGTATACGTAGCCGCAGATTGTAACGGTGTCGCCACTCTGATAAGTTTCGTCTCCTATGGTGAAAGGAGTGTTAGACCTTTTTGAAGTGAGGATTGTTGTGTCTTCGTTAATCTTTAGACCCCAAAATGGATACGGGGGTTGCCCGTAGCCGTTCCAGAGATCGTCACTAACCAACACCAGCACGCCAGTGTAACAGGTGGCTTGCGGCTGCGGCGCGGTGGCGTGGGCGGTGCCGTGCCATGTGTGGGTGGTCGGGTCGTAGGTCAAGGTGACGGTCATGCCCTCGTCCTCCATCCGGGACATCCAGCGCTTCATGGTTTCGCGGACGCTTGTGCTGAATGTTACGTTTTCTTTTGCCTGTTGAGAGGCTGCTGCGTGGACGTTGTGGAACGTCACTGTGTCGCCACCCTGCGCATAGTCGCAGAAACGGCCAAGCAGGGTGTCCCATTCTGCCTCGGTCTTGAGGTGCACGGTCGTGCTTTGGCCACCCACTGTGTATGTGATGTCGCGTACGCGCTCTGCACGCTGTACTTCGGCTTCGAGCTCCTTCTCTTTGTTGCATGCTGCAAATGTTAGCATGGCAGCCAAAATGAAGAAAAGTCTGGTAATGTTTTTCATGCCTTTTATAACGTTTTGTTTGTCATCCTGTCCATCTGGTATTCGCGCAGGGCGGCGAACTGCTCTGCGTTCTCCACGCGGTAGAAGGCCACGGTCTTCTCGTCGTGCACGGCCATGGCGCGCCAGAGGGGCACCTCGTCGCGCTTCACGCGGCGGGCCGGCTTGTCGATGTCGCCCAGCCAGCTGGTGACGCCCTCCGTGGCGCGGATGTCCATCTCCTCTTTCAGCCGCTGCCATGCCGCACTGTCGTCGGCCACAAGTATGACGACATCCACCGCCACCGTGTCGCACAGCCGGAAGCCCTTGACCTGCGCCACGCTGAGGTCGCTGCACGCAGCATAGCGGTCGTAAAGGGCCGCGGTGTGACGGTCGGCGTCAGGAGTGCCGCATCCGGCAAAGGTCAACACTATGAGCAGTATGTAGAATGCCCGTCTCATAACTCATAATTCATAACTCTTAACTGTCAAGATGTGTCCGGCTACGTCGGCCCAATGGCTGTCAGCGATGCCGCTGCGGTTGCAGACCACTCCGTCGTATCTTTTGTCCGCCGCCATGCTGTAGTCTATCAGCGGCACCGCCGCCACTGCCAGCACTGCCACCGTGGCCAGCACCGTGCGCTGTGTGCGGCGCCGCTTTGCCCATGTGCCGCGTTCGCCGCGCAGCCGTTGCAGCAGCCCCTGCTGCTCCTCGTGTTCCCATTTTTTGTCGAATGTTGTCATATCGTTGTGTTTCTGCCGCCCCTCCGGGGCTCCTCCAATGTCGATAACCAATAACCGATAACCAATAACCAATATCCCGCAATCCCTAACTCAAACCTTAAACCTTAAACTTTAAACCTTAAATCTTAAACCTCCTACCTCTCCCATTCCTTTCTCAGCCTTTCCTTCGCCCTCATCAGTCTCACTCCTATGTTGTTCTTGCTCATGCCCAGCCGCTGTCCTATCTCCTTGTAGTCGTAGCCCTCCAGGTGCAGCGTCACTATCGTGCGGTCGGGCTCGTCGAGCCGTGCTATCATCTCGTGCAGGTCGCGCCGTGGCGTCGTGTCCTCCTCCGGTGTATCGTAGCCTTCCGGCAGAGGGTAGGAGGGGGGCGTGCCCCTGAGGATGTCTATGCAGGTGCTGCGTGCCACGCGCCACATCCAGGCCGCCTGTTTCGGTGCCACGCTGATCGACAGCAGCTGTCCGCGCCTCTGCCACAGGGCCATAAGCACCTCTTGCAGCAGGTCGTCCTCGTCCAGCCCCCGCCGCCCATAGCGCCGGCACACCGCGAAGAGCAGTCCGCGGTGCCGCAGCACCATGTGGTTGAATGTCTCTTCATCCCTCACGCCTAATATAACGTAAATCAGGGGGCAAAAATTACAGCCCCCTGAAAAAAAGTGGCATAAAACACAAGCGGCGCCATCCGCAGGGGTGGCGCCGCTCGTAGGGCTGTACGTGTAGGCCGTTTATTCGTTGGTGGTGGCGTTGACGCGGACAAAAGGCAGCGGGAAGACCGTTGTGTCGTTGTTCTCGTCGATGCTCATCAGGTTGACGGTGATGACATCCGTGCTGTCGGTGTAGGTGAAGGGGATGTTGTAGGTCACGGGGGCGCCGTTCTCGTCCACGTCGTCGGTCAGCAGGTCGCCGGTGTGGGTGCCACCGTCGTAGCTGTAGCCGAAGTTCTTGCCGTTCACCTGCTGCATGGTGTATTCGCCGTTCACCTCAAGCATGTCGAAGGCAACGACTTCCTGCGGGAAGGTGAAGTATGCGGAGTCCTGGTCGAAGGTGAGGCCGAACTCGACGGTCAGGTCCATGCCGGCGGGAATGGGGCAGTTGGGGTCGGCGAGGGTGGCGAAGTCGAAGGTGTAGGCCCAGTCGGTGCCGCGCAGGTCGGCCGTGGTCTTCACGAGGGGGTAGTTCTCATCGCCCATCTGGGGGATGTTGTCACCGTTCACGATGATGGGCTGTACGTCCTCTTTCTGGCAGGCGGTCATGCCGAGCAGCAGGGCTGCGGCGATCAGGATGGTGCTTTTCTTCATTGTTGTGTGTTTTTTTTGTTTGTTGATGTTTTTGTTTGATGTTTTTCTGCCTATAAGAACGCAGGCCGCGAGCCAAAAACTACAATGGGGTGCTGTTTTTTTTATCTTTTTTCTCCAACACGCTCGAGCACAAGCTGGTTGCAGAGCGCGCCGCCGTCGGTCAGCGCCGTGTAGTGCGAGATGACGAGGGTGGTGGCTGTGAGCCAGTTCACCTCCCAGCAGCCCTCGCCGCCCAGCAGGTCGCAGCACAGCATGCCGTCGGCGTCGAGGCTCCACGTGCCTGTCGCCGTGCCGCTTGTCGCCGTGCCGTCGGGGCTCAGTGTGTATGATGCCGCCGCGTAGCCCTCGGCGTCGCCGAGGGCCGTTATGCCGTCGGCCTCGAGGGTGTACTGCGCCGCCAGGGCCACCTGCCAGGAGCCTGCCATATATGCGGCGTTGGCGCGGCTGATGTTCAGCACGCTGTAGGTCTCGCCCCCGGCGGTCTGGCGCTGCTCCACGGTGCCGCAGAAGGTGGCCGTCGTGTCCTCGTCGCCGTAGCCGTCGAGGGGCATGCCGCAGACGAGCGTGTAGTCGTCGTGCACCAGTATGAGCACCGTGCTGTCGGCCAGCACCAGTGCCGGCACCGTGGCGCCGACGATCATGTCGTCCTCCCACGGCATATCCACGCATGTCATGGTGCCGGTGTAGCACTCCGTCAGGTCCTGGCGCATGGCCGTCGTCTCGCGTGCCACGCCGCTCCAGCGGCCCGACTGCTCGTCATAGCTCACGCTCACCGTCAGGCCCTCCTTCTCGCGGGCTTTCATCCATGCCTTCATCTCCTCGCGGTCGTCGGTGCTGAAGTGCTGGTCCTCCTTGTTGTCGGCTTTCGAGGCCGCGGAGTGCCGCTGAGGGCGTCCGAGGCTGTAGAAGGTCACCGTCTGCCCCTCGGCGGCCACCGAGCAGAAGCGCTCAAGCATAGCGTCCCATTCGGCGTCGTCCTTCAGGGTTTTGCGCCCCTCGTCGCCGCCCACGCTGTAGACCACCGTGCGCGTGTTGTCTGTTGTGGTGGCCTCTACGTTGCCGTTGGGCACCACCTCGGTCTTTCCGCATGCTGCCAGGCCCAGCAAAGCCGCTGCCACGCATGCCATTATATATATTGTTGTCTTCTTCATAGTCTTTATTTGCGTATATTGGTTTCTTGATTGCTTATAATCACTCAAAACTCAAAACTCATAACTCATAACTCATAACTCATAACTCCTTTCTCTCCATCTTCCACATCTGGTAGTCGAGCAGGGCGTCGTACTGCCGCTCGTCGTCGAGGCGGTAGAGGCCCACGGCGCGCTTGGCGTGCGAGGCCACGACGCGCAGCTTGGGCTGCCCGTCCCATTTCGCCCTCGTTGCGGGCTCTTCCGTGTCGCCCAGCCAGCTGGTGACCCCCGTGGTGTCGTCCACGGCCAGCATCTCCTTCAGGTGCTCCCATGCCGCGTCGCTCTCGGCTTGCAGCAGCACCACGTCCACGCTCACCGTGTCGCACAGGGCGAAGCCGCACACCTGCGCCACGGCGGTCTCGGGCAGCGCCGAGAAGCGCTTGTAGAGGGCGCTCTCGGCATCTGCCTCGCCGCGATGCGAGCAGCCGGCGGCAAGCGCCAGCGGCAGCATCATCAATAGTATCAGTCGTTTCATCTTCATAATCGCTTTAGCTCATCAGCAGCTCGTCGGCCAGGGCCACCCACTGCTCGTCGGCGGTGCCTGTGTTGTTGCAGTATACGTGGTCGTAGCCCTGTGGTGCCGCCGGCCTCATCAGCGGCAGCGCCGCCAGGGCCATCACGGCCACCGCCGCCAGGGCGCCCGCCGTGCGGCGGCGCCGCCGCAGCCAGGGGCCGTATTCCTGCGTCAGCCGCTCGGCATGCGGCGCGGCCTCGGCGCGTTGCCACAAGGCCTCGAATTCCTGTTCTGTCATCATAGCCATTCCTTTCTTATCTTGTCTTTTATTCTTACCAGCTTCACGCTCACGTTCTTCACCGTCAGCCCCGTCGCCGCTGCTATCTCGTCGTAGCTGTAGCCTTCGAGCTGCATCTCCACTACCTTGCGGTCCTGCTCCGGCAGCAGGGCTATGCGCTCGCGCAGGTGCTCCACCAGGGTGGTGTCGTCGGCGGCCTGCTCCATGCCCTCGGGCAGGGCTTCGGTCTGCGGCGTGCGCCGCAGGGTGTCTATGGCGGCGTTGCGCGCCACGCGCCACACCCATGCCGCCTGCTGCACCCCCCGCCGGTATGGCCGCCAGCCTGTCGCGCTGCTGCCACAGAGCCACCGTGACGTCCTGCAGCAGGTCGTCAACCTCCACCCCGCGCCGCGCATGGCGGCGGCACAGGCTGAAGAGCAGTCCTCGGTAGCGTTCGAGCAGCGCGTCGAAAGGGTCCTCCGGTCTCACAAATATAATAACGAAAAAAACGCCCCGAAAACTACATCGGGGCGTGAAAAAAAGTCATACCTGCATCCGAGGGCATCACTTCAACAGCACCACCTTGTGCGCCGGAGCATCGCCCACACGCAGCAGGAAGGCCATCGTGTCATGTCAATAAAAAAACATACCGTCCCGGTGACGCATAATACCCTGCACCACGTCGCTTTCCCATCGGCACCGGTACGGAGCCCCTACGGCATTTCTTCAGTAGTTCTTCAGTAGTTCTTCAGTAGTTCTTCAGTGTTTGACTGAAGAACTACTGAAGAAGTGCCGTCGCGGAGGCGGCGGAACTACGCCCCTGGGCTGAAGAAGTGCCGTTGCGGAGGCGGCGGAACTACGCCCCTGGGCTGAAGAAGTGCCGTCGCGGAGGCGGCGGAACTACGCCTTTTGGCTGAAGAAGTGCCGTCGCGGAGGCCGGGATGCACGCTTTTTTATGACAGGTGGCGCCAATACAAAAATATTTCGTATCTTTGCAGCATGAAAACAGGCGAAGTCATTGCATGGCTGGATGGTGAGTTCCATCCTGAATATCAAGAGGATTATGACAATAGCGGCTTCCTGCTGGGCAGCGCCGCGAGCACCTACAGGGGCGCGCTGGTGGCGCTGGACCTCACGCCGGCGGTGGTCGACGAGGCCGCGAAGCACGGCTTGAGCCTCATCGTGACGCATCATCCGTTCATCTTCCGCGGAGTGCGACGGCTGACCGACGGCAGCGAGACGGGCCGCATGGTCATGGACTTGATCAAGAACGACATAAGCGTCTATGCGGCGCACACCAACCTTGACAATCTGCCGTGGGGCGTCAACGGCGGGCTCGCCGCGAAGCTCGGCCTGCGGCAGACGCGCATCCTCAAGCCGTTCGCCACGGACGCCGGCCTCGGGGCCGGCATGGTGGGCGAGCTGGCCGAAGGGGAGGAGTGCGACACCTTCCTGCTGCGCGTCAAGGACGCCCTGGGGCTGCCTGTGGTGCGCACCTCGGGCCACGACGGGCGGCGCTGCGTGCGCCGTGTGGCCTTCTGCGGCGGCAGCGGGGCCGAGTTCATCGGCGACGCCATGGCCGCCGGGGCCGACATCTACATGACCGGCGACCTGAAGTACCACGACTTCCAGCGCGCCGAGGGGCGCATGGTGCTGGCGGACATAGGGCACTACGAGAGCGAACAATTTGCGAAAGAAATAATTTTCCGCGCGATATCGGAAAAATTTAGTAACTTTGCATGTCGAATTTCTGACGTGCAACAGGGCATTGTCAGCTATATTTGAGTGTAAAACAATAATATATATAAAATAATGGCAAAGAAAGTCAGCACCAAAAAAGCCGAAACGGAAGCCCAGGAAGCCCCCGTGATCATGCGTCCCGACGCCGACTTGGCGGTGGAGAAGCGCCTCGTGGCCCTCTACACCCTGCAGAGCGTGGACAGCGAGATAGACAAAATCCAGATTATCCGCGGCGAGCTCCCGCAGGCCGTCCAGGACCTGGAGGACGAGATTGCCGGTCTGAACACCCGCATCGAGAACTTCACCGCTGAGATCAAAGATACCGAGGCCGCCAACAAGGCCCGTCTGGCCGAGATCGAGGAACACAACGAGCAGATCAAGAAGTACCAGAAGCAGCAGGACAATGTGCGCAACAACCGCGAGTTCGAGTCGCTGAACAAGGAGATAGAGTTCCAGAACCTCGAGATACAGCTCTGCGAGCGCAAGAACAAGGACGGCAAGGCCCACGTCAGCGAGCTGAAGCAGCACATCGAGGCCGCCAAGGTGCTCCTGGAGAACCGCCAGAAAGACCTTGAGGCCAAGCGTGAAGAGCTGACTTCCATCATTGCCGAGACCGAGAAGGACGAGGAGCGCCTGCGCGCCAAGAGCAAGGAGCAGGAGCAGTTCATCGACGAGCGCTACCTGACGGCCTACAAGCGCATCCGCAGCGCCGCCCGCAACGGGCTGGCCGTGGTGCAGATCGACCGCGACTCGTGCGGCGGCTGCTTCAGCAACATTCCGCCCCAGCGCCAGATGGAGATCAAGATGCACAAGAAGGTCATCGTGTGCGAGAACTGCGGCCGCATCCTCGTGGACGACGACATCGCCGCCAAGACGAAAGCCCAGTTGGAGAAATGATTTTTCATGAAGTTCAAGGAGTTTAAGGAATTCAAGGAGTTCAAGGCAATGGCTACGGCCGCGTCTGCGGTGCTATTGTCTTGAACTCCTTGAACTCCCTGAACTCCTTGAACTCCGCTAAATACAGACAGTATGACTTACACTTTCAATCCTGAAGAGAGACTGACCCTGGCCAAGATCCAGGAGATTATAGACAAGAAGATGACCCTCGCCCTCGGCGAGGAGGCCAAGCGTCGCATAGAGAAATGCCGCGCCTACCTGAACCACAAGATGGAGAGCCAGAAGGAGCCTATCTACGGCGTCACCACAGGCTTCGGCAGCCTGTGCAACATCAGCATCAGCAAGGAGCAGCTCAGCCAGCTGCAGAAGAACCTGGTGATGAGCCATGCCTGCGGCGTGGGCGACGAGGTGCCCGCCGAGGTGGTGCGCCTGATGCTGCTGCTCAAGGCGCAGAACTTCTGCTTCGGCTACAGCGGCGCACAGCTGCAGACGGTGCAGCGCCTGGTGGACTGCTACAACGACGATGTGCTGCCGGTGGTCTACCAGCAGGGTTCCCTCGGCGCCAGCGGCGACCTCTGCCCTCTGGCCAACCTGATGCTCCCCGCCATCCTGGGCATGGGCGACGTGTACTGGCACGGCCGCCGCTGCGACGTGCAGGAGGTATACAAGGCCAAAGGCTGGCAGCCCATCGAGCTGCAGAGCAAAGAGGGCCTGGCCCTGCTCAACGGCACGCAGTTCATGAGCTCCTATGCGGTGTGGAGCCTGCTGAAGGCCATGCGCCTCAGCAAGCAGGCCGACATGGTGCTGAGCCTGAGCCTCGACGCTTTCGACGGCCGCATAGAGCCTTTCTACGAGAGCCTCCACATGGTGCGCCCGCACAAGGGCCAGCTGGAGACCGCCGCAGCCGTGCGCTGCTGGTTGGAAGGCAGCGAGATCATCAAGCGCCACAAGGAGCATGTGCAGGACCCCTACAGCTTCCGCTGCGCCCCTCAGGTGCACGGAGCCGCCAAGGATACCATCCGCTATGTGGCCAGCGTTGTGGAGACGGAGATCAACTCCACCACCGACAACCCCATAGTGCTGCCCGACGAGGACATGGTCATCAGCGGCGGCCACTTCCACGGCGAGCCTCTGGCCATGGTGCTTGACTTCCTGGCCATTGCCGTGGCCGAGCTCGGCGCCATCAGCGAGCGCCGCACCTACCAGCTCATCGATGCCAAGCGCGGCCTGCCGAGCTTCCTCGTGGCCAAGCCCGGCCTCAACAGCGGATTCATGATTCCGCAGTATGCCGCCGCCGCCATCGTCAGCCAGAGCAAGCAGCTCTGCACGCCCTGTTCGGTGGACAGCATCCCCAGCAGCCAGAACCAGGAGGACCTGGTGAGCATGGGTGGCAACGCCGCCACGAAGACCTACCGCGTGTGCGAGAACACGGAGCGCGTGCTGGCCATAGAGCTCTTCAACGCCGCACAGGCGCTGGACTTCCGCCATCAGGAAGGCCTCAAGAGCAGCCCCGCCATAGAGAAGATGGTGGCCGAATACCGCAAGAGCGTCAACTTCGTCGACATCGACGAGATTATGTACAAGCACATCCACGCCAGCGTCCGCTTCCTGCAGGAGATGGCGCTGTAAGACGTATCGCTACAATACGATTCAAGGGCACAAGGCATCGCGCTTTGTGCCCTTGTTGTATCAGGAGGTTAGGCTATATAAACAGTTATTGGTTATTGAAGACGCTGTGCGAGAGTCTTCAATAACCAATAACCTATAACCAATAACCGCTTACGCCAGGGCGGCGATCTGTGCCTTGAGGGCGGCGATCTTGGTCTCGGCGTCGCGCTGTTTGTTGCGCTCCTTCTCGATGACGGCGGCGGGAGCGCCGTTGACGAACTTCTCGTTGGAGAGCTTCTTCAGCACGCTGTTGAGGAAGCCTTCGGCATACTTCAGGTCCTCCTGTAGCTTCTTGAGCTCCTCTTCCTTGTTGACGTTCTGGCTCATGGGCACGAAGCACTCGGTGGTGCCGATCATGAAGCTGAGGGCGCCGGCGGGCTTCTCGGTGATAACCTTCACGGCGCTGACGTTGCCCAGCTTGCGGATGATGCCCTCGAAGCGGTCGATACGGAAGCGCTCGTCGCTGGCGATGTAGCTCACCTCCAGGGCCTCCTTGGGCGAGAGGTTGCGCGTGTTGCGTATGTTGCGCACGCCGGCGATGACCTCGCGGGCGGTGTCGAACTCGTCGAGCAGGCGCTGGTCGTAGTAGACGCTGGTGGGCATGTGCTGGTTCATGATGCTGTAGTTGGCGTTGAAGAAGGCGGCTTTCTCGTCGTCCTTGCCCATGGTCTGCAGGGCGTGCCATATCTCTTCGGTGACGAAGGGCATGAAGGGGTGGAGCATCAGCATGAGGCGCGAGAAGATGGAGAGGGTGGCCTCGTAGGTCTCGCGGTCGATGGGGGTGCCGTAGGCGGGCTTGACCATCTCGAGGTACCAGGAGCAGAAGTCGTCCCAGGCCAGCTTGTAGGTGGCCATGAGGGCCTCGCTGAGGCGGTACTGGTCGAAGTCGCGCTCGATCTCCTCGAGCATCTGGGCCATGCGCTGCTCCATCCACTGTACGGCGACGGCATTCTCCGGGCTTTGCTGCTCGTCGCCGATCTGCCAGCCGCTGACCAGGCGCAGGGCGTTCCAGAGCTTGTTGCTGAAGTTGCGGCCTTGCTCGCAGATGCTCTCGTCGAAGGGGAGGTCGTTACCCGCGGGAGCGGTGAGGAGCATGCCCATGCGGACGCCGTCGGCGCCGTATTTCTCGATGAGCTCGATGGGGTCGGGACTGTTGCCGAGGCTCTTGCTCATCTTGCGGCCCAGCTTGTCGCGCACGATGCCGGTGAAGTAGACATTGTGGAAGGGGACGTCCTTGCGGTACTCCTCGCCGGCCATAATCATGCGGGCCACCCAGAAGAAGATGATGTCGGGGGCGGTGATGAGGTCGGCCGTGGGGTAGTAGTACTTGATTTCGGGGTTGTCGGGGTTGCGGATGCCGTCGAAGAGCGAGATGGGCCAGAGCCAGGAGCTGAACCAGGTGTCGAGCACGTCCTCGTCCTGACGCAGGGCGCCGGTGTAGCCGTACTTTTCGGCGGCCACTTTGCGTGCCTCCTCCTCGTTGAGGGCCACGACGGTCTCCACGCGGCCGTTCACCTCCAGATACCAGGCCGGTATGCGGTGGCCCCACCAGAGCTGGCGGCTGATGCACCAGTCCTTGATGTTCTCCAGCCAGTGGCGGTAGGTGTTCTTGAACTTGGCGGGGTGGAAGCGGATGGTGTCGTCCTCCACCACTTCGAGGGCGCGCTTGGCGAGGCCCTCCATCTTGAGGAACCACTGGGCACTGAGCTTGGGCTCTATGACGGCGTCGGTGCGCTCACTGTGGCCCACCTTGTTGGTGTAGTCCTCTATCTTCTCGATGAGGCCGGCCTCCTCGAGGTCCTTGACGATCTGCTTGCGGCAGGCGAAGCGGTCCATGCCGGCGTACTTGCCGCCATGCTCGTTGAGCGTGCCGTTGTCATTGAAGATGTCGATGGACTCGAGGTTGTACTTCATGCCCAGGTTGTAGTCGTTGATGTCGTGGGCGGGGGTGATCTTCAGGGCGCCGGTGCCGAACTCGCGGTCCACGTATTCGTCCATGATGATGGGCACCACGCGGCCCACGCCGGGCACGACGACGCGCTTGCCCTTGAGCCATGAGTAGCGCTCGTCCTCGGGGTGGACGCACACGGCGGTGTCGCCCATGATGGTCTCGGGACGAGTGGTGGCCACCACGATATATTTATCCTCGCCCTCCACAAAGTAGCGCAGGTAGAACAGCTTGCCGTGGCTCTCCTTGTAGATGACCTCCTCGTCGCTGACGGCGGTGAGGGCCTGGGGGTCCCAGTTGACCATGCGCACGCCGCGGTAGATGAGTCCCTTGTTGTAGAGGTCGACGAAGACGCGGATGACGCTCTCGTAGCGTATGTCGTCCATGGTGAAGGCGGTGCGGTCCCAGTCGCACGAGGCGCCGAGCTTGCGCAGCTGCTTCAGGATGATGCCGCCGTACTTCTCCTTCCATTCCCACGCGTATTTGAGGTATTCGTCGCGTGTCAGGTCGCGTTTGTTGATGCCGCGCTCGGCGAGCATCTTCACCACCTTGGCCTCGGTGGAGATTGAGGCGTGGTCGGTGCCGGGCACCCAGCAGGCGTTCTTGCCCTGCATGCGGGCGCGGCGCACCAGCACATCCTGGATGGTGTTGTTGAGCATGTGGCCCATGTGGAGCACACCCGTCACGTTGGGCGGCGGGATGACCACCGTGTAGGGCACGCGGTTGTCGGGTTCGGAGTGGAAGAGCTTTTTGTCAAGCCAGAACTGATACCATTTCTCCTCGATGGCACGAGGGTCGTATTTCGATGCTAATTCCATTGTATATTGTTGTTTGTTCTTTACAGTTAAAATGCCCATCCGATGCGGGTGGTGAAGAGAGTGTTCAGCGGGTCGTACTTCGCGAGCGGGCTGTTGGCGTCCACGCTATAGTTGACGCGTGCACCGAAGGCACTCTCTATTGTCAGCCCGAAAGGTATATTGACCTTCAGTCCGATGGTGAAGAAGGGGCGTACCATTTCGTTGCGCAGGGTGTAGCGTTCGGTGACTATGTCCCAGCCGTCGTTGCGCACGAACATGTCAAAGTCCTCCCATGCGTTGGTGTAGTGTATGCCCGCTCCAAGGAAAGGCATCACGTTGCGCCGCCCCTGCTTGACGAGGTAGAAGCGGTAGTGTGCGTCGGCAAAATAATAGTGGGGCGTCAGGGCTTTGTCCCACGACTTGAATATGGTGCCGCCGCAGTCCACCTGCACGGCCGAATGGCTGGCTATGCGGAACTCATAGCTTATTGATGGACAACCGCCAAGTGGCGACAGTATGTTGGCCTTCACGGCGTGGCGCGCCACGCCGTCCTCCGGCTGCTGGGCTTTCAGCAGGGTGGGGCAGAGCATCAGTATGCTCGCAATGATGAGTGCAGTCTTTTTCATTTGCTTACTCCGTTTCTTGTTGGTGTGCTTGTGGTGTCTGACGTGTTGCTGCTGTTTCTGCTTCTCCAGCATCCGGGATACAGGGTCAGTTCGCCCCTGTCCGGCCTGCCGGTGTAAAGGGTGTCATGCCCATGCATGATGATGACCGATGGGTAGAAGCTGACGTTGGACGTCTCGTTCTGGTACGGGTTCGCGATGTTCTCTATGTATTTGAACGCCCAGTGCCCTTGGGCGTCGGTCACCGACTGCCCGAGGTACCTGCCGTATTCATAGTCGTAGCCCGCGCGGAACGTCAGCGTGTCGCCCACGGCGGCCACAGTTCTCGCGCTGTCGGCATAGAGGGTGCCTTTCAGCACATGCTCTTCATAATCTCTGCACGACGTGGCCATTAGCGCCGCGACGGCAATCAGTGGTATAAGTCTCTTGTTTTTCATGATTATTTATAGGTATCTTGAGAATGGATGTTTGCGCCAGTAGAGGATGAGCAGGAAGCCGATGAGCATGCCGCCGAGGTGGGCGAAGTGGGCCACGCCGTCGTAGCTGCGGAAGATGCCCTCGAAGAGTTCCAGTGCAATCATGCCGATGATGAACCACTTGGTCTTTATCGGCACAAGGAAGTAGAGGTAGATGTACTCGTTGGGGAACATCATGCCGAAGGCCAGCAGCAGCGCGTAGACGGCGCCCGAGGCACCCACGCTCAGGTGCACACCGGGCACCAGCAGGTTGAGCAGTCCCGCGCCGATGCCGCACACGAGGTAGTAGAACACAAACCGCCGTGTACCCCAGTAGCGCTCCAGCACGGCTCCGAACATCCATAGGGAGAACATGTTGAAGAACAGGTGGTCGAACGAGCCGTGCATGAACATGTAGGTCAGCGGTTGCCACAGGCGGAAGTTGCCGGAGGTCGGCGTCCAGATGCCGCACCAGTAGTTGAGGTCTATTATTTGCTGTTTGGCCAGCACATAGTATGCCGCATAGCAAAGCACGTTGATGATGAGCAGGTGCTTCACTGCCGGCGGCAGCATGCTGTATCCTTGTGGTTGGTATTGGGCCATATCGGTGTTCAGTGTAACAATTCTTCGGGTTTCACTATCGTTATCGTGCGTTTTCCGCTGGGCGAGAGCTCCGCCATGGGGCAGGCGAAGAGGTCGGCCACCAGCTGCTGCATCTCCTCCTGGGTCAGTTGCTGGCCAGGCTTGATGGCCATCTGGCGCGCCAGACTTGCGCAGAGGCTCTGGCTCCGCGAGGTGTGCTTCTGCATGGATGCACCCTTGTAGTCGGCGAGCAGCTGGTCGAAGAGTTCCTGCATGCCGTTCTCCGTCACCCCGGCGGGCGTGGCGGTTGCCACGAAGGTGCAGCCGCCCATGGCGTCCACCTCGAAGCCGTAGTCTTTGAGGTCGGGCAGCAGCTCGGCGAAGAGCTCGGCGTCGGCAGCTGAAAAGCGGCACTGCACGGGGAAGAGCAGCGTCTGCCTGCTGACGGTCGCTTGCCGGTTGCCCATCAGGCGGTCATACAGTATGCGCTCGTGCGCCCTCTGCTGGTCTATCAGCGCCAGCCCCGACGATATCGGTGTCGCTATGTAGCGTCCCTGCAGCTGCATGCACGACGCTGTGCCTCCCGTGGGGTGCACCGGCGCTTCGGGTTCTGGCAGCTCCATCGGCTGCCGCACGTCGGCGTGCCGGGCCGGGGCGGCGGGCATCTCCATCTTGAGGTGCGTCTGGCTCCCCGTGGCCTTGAAAGGATTGTAGTCCGCGTTGTAGCTGATCTTGGGCTCCGGCGGCACGTAGCCTGCCGGCGCGGGGGCTATGTTGAACTCATCGGGGGTGTCAAAGCTCAGCTCTGTGGCCAGCGAGAACTGCCCTATGGCGCGCTTCACTGCCGCACGCAGTATGGCGAAGAGGGCATGGTCGTCCACGAACTTCACCTCTGTCTTTGTTGGGTGTATGTTGACGTCTATGCGCGAGGGGTCCACCTGCAGCCCTATGAAGTAGCTCGGGTAGCTGCGCTCGGGCAGCAGGTCGGCGTAGGCTTTCTCCACCGCCGCGCTGAGCATGGGGTGCTTGATGAAGCGTCCGTTGACGAAGAGGTACTGCTCGCCGCGCGTCTTGCGGCTGAACTCGGGGCGGCTGGCGAAGCCGCGTATCTTCACGATGTCCGTCTCCTCGTCCACGGCATACATGCGCTCCTTGTACTGCTGGCCGAAGAGGCCGCAGATGCGCTGCAGCAGGCTGCCGGCGGCCAGCTCGTAGAGCACCTTGCCGTTGTGGCTCATGCTGAAGCCTATGTCGTGGTGTATGAGGGTGATGCGGCGGAAGGTCTCTTCTATGTGGCTCAGCTCCACGGTGTCTTTCTTCAGGAAGTTGCGCCGGGCCGGCACGTTGAAGAAGAGGTTCTTCACCGTCATTGTGGTCCCTTCGGGGCATGCTGCGGGCTGCTGGCTCACGATGTGCGCCCCCTCTATGAGCACCTGCGTGCCCAGGTCGGCGCCTGTCTGGCGGGTGCGCAGCTCCACCTGCGCTATTGCCGCTATCGAAGCCAACGCCTCGCCGCGGAAGCCCATGGTGTGGATGGCGAAGAGGTCGTCGGCACGATGTATCTTGCTCGTGGCGTGGCGCTCGAAGCACAGGCGTGCGTCGCTGTCGCTCATGCCGCAGCCATTGTCGGTCACCTGTATCAGCGTCCGCCCGGCGTCCTTCAGCACCAGGTCTATCTGTGTGGCCCCGGCGTCCATGGCGTTCTCCAGCAGCTCCTTGACGGCACCCGCCGGACGGTCCACCACCTCGCCGGCCGCTATCTGGTTGGCCACGCTGTCGGGCAGTATGTTGATTATATCCACTTCTTCCTCAGTGTTCAATGTTCACGCACTACTCCCTGCTTCTTCTCGTATTCGTCCAGGAACGACATTATGTTCTTGGCGGGAAGCACTTTGTTCATTATGATGTCGCGATGCCAGTCGAGTATTATCATCGTCGGAGCACCGTGCACGTTGTAGGCTTCCTGATAGTCTATGTTGACGTTGGTGCCGCCGACGTTCACCCAGTTGAACTTGTGCTCTTTCACATAGCGTTTCCATTTCGCCACGTCGCTCTCGTAGCCCACGGCGTAGACCTCGAAGCGTTTCTCGCCCCGGGCCACCATCCCGTCATAGAGCTTCTTCAGCTCCTCGCTCTGCTCCTGGCAGTGGTGACAGTCGGGGTCCCAGAACCACAGTATGACGTAGGGCGTCGGGAAGCGGTGGCTGCTGATCCAGTCGTTGGGGTCGGCGCTCTGGTTGGTGTCCGCCATCCACAGCTCCTGGCCGTGGGCGCCGATGATGCTCTGCTTGATGCGGTTGTAGTTGTAGCGCATGTTGGTGATGGTGCCCGGCAGGGCCCACGGGCAGCGCCCCTTGAGGTAGTATTCGCTCGCTATATGGCACCACACGGCGTCCCAGCCCACGTTCTTGGTGGAGCGGAAATAGCGCGGCTCGATGAAGTCGAGCACGTAGCGCGCCAGGGCCGTGTCGTCGCCTATGCGCGCCATCAGGCGGTCCACCTCGGCGCTGATGGTGTCGCTGGCGGCATAGTAGAGCATGCCGAAGAAGAAGTAGTTCATCTTGCTGAAGAGCTGCGGGCTGTGCAGCAGGGTGGGGCGGAGCGTGCCCAGGGGAGCGGCGAAGAGGCTGTCCCAGTAGTGCATGCGGTAGTAGGTGTTCTTGTCCTCCACATCCTCCGGCACCTCGGGCGGCACGCAGGCGTTCTGCAGGTCGAAGAAGACGTTGGGGTTCTTGGGGTGGCAGGCTGCGGCTTCGAAGGCGCCCATGCGCTCTATCACACGCTTCTCGGCAGCCTCGGCGGCCTCGCGCGTGGCCTCGTCCTTCTTCAGCGCGCGCAGGCTGTCCACCTCGCGCTTTGCGGCGTTCTCTGTGGCTATATAAGTGAACATCTGGCTGTTGGCCTTGCAGCCCTTCACTGTCACGCTCTCCGCCTTGAGGGTGGCGTCGCCGCTGATGGTGAACTTGCGGCTGCCGTCGATGCAGAAGTCGGCCACCGTCTTCTTGCCGTCCTGCGCCACGAGGGCGTAGAGACCGCGCGGCCAGTCGCGGCGCCCCTTGAAGACATATCTGCCCCCTTTGGCGTGCGCCGTGTCCACGAGGGTGACGGCGTCGCGGTAGTAGCGCCCGATGTAGAGCACCGTGTCCGTGCGCCCGGCGGGCACGAATGTGAACGAATACTGCTGGGCCGTGGCCGTCAGGGCCATGGCTATGGTCATTGCTGTCAATACAATGCGTTTCATTGTCGCTTTTTTACTTGTTTGAAATCTTATTAACGCGTGCATAGCGTCCTTTATTGTGCCGTGGTGCATCTTTTTTTTGCCCGGATGCTGTCGCAGCCTCGGCGGCAGGATGCTACAGCTGCAGCGTGGCCGTGAAGAGCAGCGTCCAGTTGTCGTTCGCCTTGGGCAGGCGGTAGGCCGCCCCTGCGGGCACCAGGCGCCATGCCACAGCCAGGCCCCAGTCCACCACGCCCCAGCGCACTATGCCGTCCACGCCCGCCACGGGCTCCACGATGCCCCTGTCCGGCGCCGTCAGCTGTCCGCACTCTTCGCTCATGCCGTCGCCCCACAGGGTGCCCCAGGCGGCGTTGACGCCCACGAAGGGCACCGGGCGGCTGCCGAGGGCCGTGAGTTTGTTGTAGACAGTGAAGAGGGGGCGCGCCGTCTCCACGCGTGCCGTGGCCAGCACGAAGGCATCGGCCGTCAGCTCCGTGGGCCTGGCGGTCAGCAGGCTGCGGCTGAACCACAAGGGCAGGCCCCATGTGCCGCCCAGGTCGAAGCGGTAGGCGTAGGGCGCCCCGGCGGTCACGGCGCCGCCCTGGGCATAGAGTTTGGTCGTCAGCACGTTGCCGCGCCAGGTGCGCTCCCACTGCGCCAGCAGCCGGGCGAAGGCCTTGCGTGCGGGCCACACGTCGCCCATCTGCAGCTGCACCGTGGCGCCGCGGCCGTCCACGGCCCTCAGCCTCAGCTCCAGGCCGTCCTCGCGCGGCAACGCGTCGCCGTCGGTGGCGTAGAGCAGCCCGTAGGCGTTGTAGAGCCGCCGTCCGGCGTAGACCATGGCCTCGCCGCTCAGCGTCATGCCGGCCATCTTGCGGCGGTAGCCGCCAAGCACGTGGATGCGTTCGTTCATGCGCATGGTCATCAGCGCCGACAGCGACGCCAGGTCGCTGATGCTGCCAGCCTCGGCGGCGCGTCCGGCGGCGGCCGTCAGCGTGCGCCCCGCCGAGGCATAGGCAGCCCTCGGGCCCCTCTGCCACTCGGCGGCCACGCTGCCCGTAAGCATCCGCGCCCGCGTGCCGTAGCCCACCCACAGGTCGTACTGCCGGCGCCCCGTCTCCGTGGCGCCGCACACCAGCCGCAGCCCGGCGCCCCAGCGCGAGTGCTCGTAGAGGTTGTAGGTCCACACGCGGTCCAGGTCGAAGTACAACGCCCGCCGTGCGGGGTCGCCCGTCAGCCGCAGCCACTGCCCCTGTGCGGCACCGCACATCAGCGTCAGCGCCAGCATTATAGCCGTTCCTTTTGCTTTCATTGCAGGTGCAAAGGTACGATTTTTTTTCCATCCCGTCACCTTTTTTCTCCCATCCTCCGCTTTTGCCCTTGCCGCCACACCACATAGCGGTTTGCTTGCCATTGCCTACCCGCCGCGTCCTTGCCACTCCGCTATCCCTTAGGGTTTGTCTATTAATAGCCAACGCGTTGCCATCCCGCCGCCACAATACCCCGTAGGGGTTTCATTTTAATAGCCAATGGTTTACGTATTTTTGTCAATGAACCCTGTAGGGGTTCCATTACTCCCTGGCTCCCTACGTACCCCCGACGGCCCCGCACCGGGGCCGTAGGGGATGTGTGCCGAAAAGCCTCTTGCGACAATATTTTTACTTTTTGTTTTCCTATGTTGGAAAAAATGTGTACCTTTGCAGGACGATTTTAATGTCAATAACAAAACAACAAACAGATATGCAGAGAGATACACAAATCTTCGACCTCATACAGAAAGAGCGTGAGCGTCAGACCAAGGGCATCGAGCTGATTGCCTCCGAGAACTTCGTCAGCGACCAGGTGATGGAAGCCATGGGCTCCGTCATGACCAACAAATATGCCGAAGGTTACCCCGGCAAGCGCTACTACGGCGGCTGCCAGATTGTCGACCAGAGCGAGACCATCGCCATCGAGCGCGCCAAGAAACTCTACGGCGCCTGTTGGGCCAACGTGCAGCCCCACAGCGGTGCACAGGCCAACATGGCTGTGTTCTTGGCATGCATGAACGCCGGCGACACCTTCATGGGCATGGACCTCAACCACGGCGGTCACCTCTCGCACGGCAGCCCCGTGAACT
Organism: Bacteroidales bacterium; assembly: GCA_017522105.1. Classification (GTDB taxonomy): domain Bacteria; phylum Bacteroidota; class Bacteroidia; order Bacteroidales; family P3; genus Colimorpha. The sequence continues at coordinate 27,749 of JAFXAA010000004.1, forward strand.
TCAGCGGCCTGATGTACAAGGTCGTCGGCTACCAGGTGAAGGAAGAGACCGGCATCGTGGACTATGACGACATGGAGAAGAAGGCCCTTGAGCACCACCCGAAGATTATCATCGGCGGCGGCAGCGCCTACAGCCGCGACTGGGATTGGGTCCGCATGCGCGAAATCGCCGACAAGGTGGGCGCCATCCTCATGGGCGACATCAGCCACCCCTCCGGCCTCATCGCCAAGGGCTACCTGAACAACGCCGTGAAGTACTGCCACATCGTCACCACCACCACCCACAAGACTCTCCGCGGACCCCGCGGCGGCATGATTCTCATGGGTCAGGACTTCGACAACCCCTGGGGCAAGACCACCCCGAAGGGTGAGATCAAGAAGATGAGCGCCCTGCTCGACAGCGCCGTCTTCCCCGGCACCCAGGGCGGCCCCCTGGAGCACGTCATCGCCGCCAAGGCCGTGGCCCTCGGCGAGGCCCTGACGGACAGCTACGACCAGTACATCCAGCAGGTGATGAAGAACGCCAAGGTGATGAGCGATGCCTTCATGGCCAAGGGCTACAAGGTCATCAGCGGCGGTACCGACAACCACCTGATGCTCATCGATCTGCGTCCGAAGTTCCCCGAGCTCACTGGTAAGGAAGCCGAGAACGCCCTCGTGGCCGCCGACATCACCATCAACAAGAACATGGTGCCCTTCGACAGCCGCAGCGCCTTCAAGACCAGCGGTCTGCGCGTGGGTACGCCCGCCATCACCACCCGTGGTCTGAAAGAGGCCGACATGCCCGTCATCGTCGACATGATCGACCAGGTGCTCTGCGCCCCGACCGACGAGGCCGTCCGCGCCAAGATCGCCGGCCAGGCCAACGAGATGATGCAGAACCGTCCGCTCTTCGCCTGGTAGTATCCCGGTCGGAAGCGACAGAAAATAATTATGCCGGCATTTTGCCGGCACTCCACGATAACCGCCGAGGGCCCGCGCCCCCGGCGGTTTGTTTTCGTTTTTCTGGCCGTTGGGCGGCAATATTTTGATGAATATTGCGTTATTGTAGCCAAAAATAGAAGAAACATGATGAAGAAACTGTTTTTGTTTTTGGCTATGTCGATGGCATTGACCTGCGGTATTCAGGCACAGGCCACGAAGGTCTACGACGAGGGCGTCGACGCCATGAAGCAGATACGCGAGGCCACAGAGCTGGCACAGAAGACGGGCCGCTATGTGATGTGCCAGGTGGGCGGCAACTGGTGCCCGTGGTGCCTGCGGTTTGCCGAGTTCGCCACCAAAGACAGCGTCATAGCCCCCCTGATGGCGGAGAACTACGTCTACATTCATGTCAACTACTCCAAGGGCAACAAGAACCTCGAGGCCATGAGGTTCCTCGGCAATCCCGGCAGGTTCGGCTACCCGGTTTTTGTGGTGCTCAACGAGCAGGGCGTGCCCATCCACATCCAGGAGAGCGAGAGCCTCGAAGAAGGCAAGGGCTACAGCCGCAAGAAGGTGGAGAAATTCCTGCGCCTGTGGAACAAGAAAGCTGTAGAGGCTGACGCAAAATAAACACATTCCTACATTAACACATTAACGCTTTAACATGAATATCCTGGTCACCGGCGGAGCCGGTTTCATCGGCTCCCATACGTTGATAGAGCTTTACAAGGCGGGGCACACCGCCGTGGTGGTGGACAACCTGAGCAACAGCAACCCCGAGTCGCTGCGCCGCGTGGCGGAAATCATCGGCGTGGGGGAGATACCCTTTTGCCAGATTGACATCCGCGACCGCGAGGGATTGGAGCGCCTCTTCGCCGACCACCGCTTCGACGCCTGCATCCACTTCGCCGGTCTCAAGGCCGTGGGCGAGAGCGTGGAGAAGCCGTGGGAATACTACGAGAACAACATCGGCGGCACGCTGACGCTCGTCGATGTCATGCGCCGCCACGGCTGCAAGAACATTATCTTCAGTTCCTCGGCCACCGTCTATGGCGACCCCGTCGAGATACCTATCACCGAGCGCTGCCCCAAGGGCCAGTGCACCAACCCTTACGGTTGGACGAAGAGCATGCTGGAGCAGGTGCTGATGGACATCCAGAAGGCCGACGCGGAGTGGAACGTCGTGCTGTTGCGCTACTTCAACCCCGTGGGCGCGCACCCCAGCGGCAGGATAGGGGAGAACCCCAACGGCATACCCAACAACCTGATGCCTTACATCACCCAGGTGGCCGTCGGCAAGCGCAAGGAACTGGGCGTCTTCGGCAACGACTACCCGACGCCCGACGGCACCGGCGTGCGCGACTATATCCACGTCGTCGACCTCGCCGCCGCGCATGTCTGCGCCCTGCAGGCCATCGGCCGTCGCTGCGGCGTGGGCATATATAATATAGGTACGGGCAACGGCTACAGCGTGCTGGACATGGTGAAGGCTTTTGTCCGCGTCAACGGCGTCGAGGTGCCCTACAGCATCAAGCCGCGCCGCGCGGGCGACATAGCCACCTGCTACTGCAATCCCGCCAAGGCCAAGGCCGAGCTGGGGTGGGAGGCCAAGTATGGCATAGACGAGATGGTGCGCGACAGCTGGAACTGGCAGCGCCAGAACCCTGACGGCTACCCGGAACAGTAGAACGGACAACAACCCAAAACATTAAAAATATGGGTATCATTATTTCTATTCTCATCGGAGCAGCGGCCGGTTTCCTGGCTGGCAAGCTCATGAAAGGCTCAGGCTTCGGCTTCTGGGTCAACCTCCTCGTCGGCATTGTCGGCGCTTTCATCGGTGGCAATGTCTTGGCGTGGATAGGCATCGACTGGGGCGGCACCATAGTGGGCCGTATCGTCACCGCCGTCATCGGCGCCGTCATCCTACTCTGGCTCATTTCCCTTATCAAGAAGAAATAGTCTGAATAAGAATCATTGCTGACATCGGGACTGCCAATTTGGCAGTCCCTTGTTGTTTGGTATGGTTGTTGCCATTGTGCCCAGTGAAAACACCTTTGAAGACAAAAAAAACCAAATAACTATGACTTTAGACAAATTCACAATCAAAGCGCAGGAAGCCGTGCAGAAGGCCCAGGAGGTTGCCCTCGGAGGGCAGCACCCGGCCATCGAGACGGCGCACCTGCTGAAAGGGCTCCTCTCGGAAGACGAGAACGTGACCCCCTACCTCCTCAAGAAGATGGAGGTCAACATCCCCCGCTTGACGCAGCAGGTGGATGACATCCTTAACAGTATGCCGCACGTCAGCGGCGGCCAGGTGTACCTCAGCAGCGACGCCAACCAGGCCCTGGTGGCCGCCCAGCAGAGAGCCACGAAGATGAACGACGAGTTCGTCAGCGTGGAACATCTGCTGCTCGGTATCCTCAGCGGTCGCGACCGCGTGAGCCAGCTGCTTAAAGACGCCGGCTGCAGCGAGAAGGCCCTGCTGGCCGCCATCGCCGACCTGCGCAAGGGCAGCAAGGTCACCAGCCAGAACCAGGAGCAGACCATGAACGCCCTGAACAAGTACGCCAAGAACCTCAACCAGCTGGCGCAGGCTGGCAAGCTGGACCCCGTCATCGGGCGTGACGAAGAGATTAGGCGTGTGCTGCAGATCCTCAGCCGCCGCACCAAGAACAACCCCATCCTCATAGGTGAA
>JAFXAA010000005.1 GCA_017522105.1 Bacteroidales bacterium
AGAAATGAAAAATGAGAATGAGTGGGAATACGCGGCGGGTGACAACAGATAAAGAAATAATAAACAAAAAAAAGTAACAATATGCCACATCCAAAACACAGATTCTCGCAGACCAGAACGGCCAAGAGAAGAACGCACGATGCGTTGGAGACCGCACAGCTGACCACATGCAGCAACTGCGGCGCACAGGTTATGTATCACCACGTATGCCCCGAGTGCGGCTACTATCGCGGTAAACTCGCCATCGAGAAGAACGCCGAGGAATAAGCCCGGCAACCTGAGCGACAAGAAGAAGAAGGCTTCGTCAATGCACGAAGCCTTCTTTTTTGCATCGTGGCGAAAAAATATTTTGCCATGTGGGGAAAAAGGCGTATCTTTGCACTTTATTTGTACGCGTACGCACACATGGAAAAGATATACATAGAGACCTATGGCTGCCAGATGAACTTCGCCGACAGCGAAGTTGTGGGGTCGATCCTCGGCAAGGCGGGACACAGCCTGGCCACGAGCGTGGACGAGGCCGACTTTGTGCTGATAAACACCTGCGCCATACGAGACAACGCAGAGCAGCGCGTGCGCCACAGGGTGCGCGAGCTGCGTGCGCTGCAGGGGCGCAACCGCCGTCTGCGCATAGGCATCCTGGGCTGCATGGCCGAGCGGTTGCAGAGCCGCCTGATGGCCGAGGAGGACAACGTGTCGCTAGTGTGCGGCCCCGATGCCTACCGACGCCTGCCACTGCTGCTGGAGCAGGTGCGCGATGGGCAGCGCGGCGCCGAAGTGGAGCTGAGCACGACGGAGACCTACGCCGACATAGAGCCTGTGAGGCTGGCAAGCAACGGCATCTCGGCCTACATAAGCATCATGCGCGGCTGCCAGAACTACTGCTCCTACTGCGTAGTGCCTTACACGCGCGGACGCGAGCGCAGCCGCGACCCGCAGACCATCGTGGCCGAAGCACGGGACCTCTTTGACAAAGGCTATCGCGAAGTGACACTCCTGGGGCAGAACGTGAACTCCTATTCATTTGCGCAGGAGGTAGCCGGAGTGAAGGAGGATAGCGTAGGCTTCCCGGAGCTGATGGAGCGCGTGGCCTCCATCGACCCGCAACTGCGCGTGCGTTTCGCCACTTCCCACCCCAAGGACCTCAGCGATGCACTGCTGGAGGTGATGGCGGCGCACCCCAACATCTGCCGCTGCATCCACCTGCCGGTGCAGAGCGGCAGCAACAGGATGCTCAAGGCCATGAACCGCAAATACACGGTGGAGTGGTACCTGGACCGTGTGGACGCCATACGCCGCTACATGCCGGACTGCTCCATCACCACCGACGTGATAGCCGGCTTCTGCGGCGAGACGCTTGAAGACCACGAGGCGACGCTGGAGCTGTTCCGCCGCGTGCGCTATGACTATGCCTACATGTTCAAATATTCACAGCGCGAGGGCACCTATGCCGCCAAGCACATGCCTGACGACATCGCCGACGAAGAGAAGACACGCAGGCTGAACGAGATAATAGCCCTGCAGGGGCAGATAGCCCTGGAGAACAACCGCAAGGAGGTGGGACGGGAGTACGAGGTGCTGGTGGAAGGCGAAAGCCACCGCAGCAAAGAGCGGCTCTTCGGTCGCAACAGCCAGAACAAGGTGCTGGTGTTCGACCGCGGCGACGCAGTGCCGGGAACCTACCGCCGCGTGAAGGTGACAGACTGCACGGCGGCGACGCTCCTCGGAGAATTAGCGGACATTAACTGAAAGCAGCGAACTGCTATCCAAGATTAAAGAAACAACGAATCATGAGCAAGGAAAGTATATTCAAGAGATGGCCGTGGCTGGTGCATGTGCTGGTCATGGTGGGCATATCGGTGGTGATACTGGTTCTGGTGTTCACCTTCATCAAGATATATGCACGCCAAGGGCAGGAATACGAGCTGCCAGACATGGTGGGCATGAACATAGCCGAGTTGCAGGCAGACAACCCCATTGAGCTCAACGTGGTGGTGCTCGACTCCATCTTCCGGCCCGGGCAAGAGGGAGGACGCATACTGACGCAGGACCCGAAGGCCGGCACCATGGTGAAGAAGGGGCGCAAGCTGTACATCACCATGACGGCCTACTCGCCCGAGGACGCCGTGCTGCCCGAGTTGGCAGGCCTCACGGTGCGCCAGGCGGTGAGCGAGCTGATGAGCGTGGGCCTCGAAGTGGGCGAGCTGAAGTTTGTGGAAGACCGCTACAAGAACAGCGTCATAGACCAGAGCTGCAAAGGGAAGACCATATATGCCGGGCAGCAGATAGCCCGCGGATCGGTGATAGACCTCACCGTTGGCCTCGGCGACAGCACCGGGCGCAGCGTGGTGCCTTTCGTGATAGGCAAGACCGGCGACAAGGCGCGTCGCGACATACTGTCGGTGTCGCTCAATGTGGGCAAAGAACACTACAAAGGCGTCAAGCACAAAGAGACCGCCGTGGTGTACAAACAGGAGCCCGACTACAACGGAGTGAACAAGTATGCCTATGGCACCCGGGTTGACCTATGGTATGTGGACGAGGACAAGACCGACGTGCAGAAGATGGTGCGGGAGTTCAAGGTGGACTCAAGCAAGATAATAGACCCCAACGAGATTGACGACGGCCGTCCGTCGCCAGAAGAGGTGGAGGAACGCGGAGGATGGCTGTGGTAGCAGAGGGCCACCTGCTTAATGTATTGTCTAAAAGAATAACAGTAAAGCTATTGAATAGGTTTGTTCTTAGAATAATGGCGTTGACAATGGCGTTGTGCACCATCGTGGCTGTGGAGGCACAGGAGCTGCTTGTGCCCGCCGGACGATGGCAGCAACGCCCCGTAGCGACCAAGAACAACACGAGCGTCAGCCTGCCGTTCTTCGACGATTTCTCCAACTACAGCGGTGCGCCTGACAGTCGCTACTGGGAAGCTGGGGGAGCATACGTCGGCGTGGACTACGGGCCATTGCCGCCGACAGTGGGCATAATGACTCTCGACGCCCTCGACGCCGACGGATTGCTGTACCGGCAGGCATCTGTAGAGCCTTTCCCAGCCGACACAGCCTTGTCGCTGCCCGTTCGCCTCGACGGCCTTGACAGCACCGACTCGGTGGTGATGAGTTTCTACTACCTGCCCGGCGGCAGCGGCGAGCACCCGTGGGAGACCGTGGGCGACACCCCAGACGCACAGGACTCGTTGTTCCTTGACTTCTTCAGTGTTGCAGACAGTTCATGGCACACAGTGTGGGCTCGTGGGGGCACCAGCGCGGCGCGCCTTCGGCAGGAGACCGGACACGACTGGCAGTACGTGGCGCTTGCAATAGCCGACAGCGGATATCTGGACTCCCTGTTCCGCTTCCGCTTCCGCAACCATTGCTCGCTGGAGTACAACGGCAAGGCGGGCATGATGGGCAATGTGGACCAATGGAATATAGACTACGTGATGATTGACCGCGGACGAACGGTGGACAGTACCGGGGTGTTTCGCGACGTAGCCTTTGTGAAACCAGCACCGACGATGCTCAAGGACTATCGCGCCATGCCTGCCCGCCAGTACCGCAGCAGCGATATGGCACAGCGACTGTCGATAAGCATTGCCAATCTGTACTCTTCGCCCATAGCGTCCTACTATAGCTACAACATACTTGACAGCAACGGCACAGCATTGTACACATACGACGGAGGCTACCAGAATGCACCTGCGCAAGGATACCAGACAGAAGCGATGCACGCCACACCGTCGGTGGGATATACCTTTGAACAGAGCGACGAGAAGAGGGTGTACACCATAGTGCACAACGTGCGCGAAGGCGCCAGCGGCGACAACCATCCGCAAAACGACACCATACGCTACAGACAGGTCTTCAGCAACTACTATGCCTACGACGACGGTACGGCGGAAAATGGCTACGGCCTCACCTCCACGGCCGACACAATGTCGCTGGCCTACCGCTTCGACCTTAACACAGCCGACACACTGAGTGCCATCAACATTGCCTTCAACAGAACCTTCGAGGCTGCAAATGAAAACATAATGTTTTACCTCACCGTGTGGCAGTCAGAAAACGGCAAACCGGGCACCGTGCTATACCGCGACAGCGAGGCACGCACACCTCTGTTCCCCGACAGCGCAGCGCTGACTGGCAACCCGTTTCACCGCTATGTGCTTGAGCACAAAACGGTGGTCAACGGCAGCATCTTCGTGGGGCTGAAACAAGTGGGCAGCGAATTCATCAACATAGGCTACGACCGCAGCCACAACAGCGCCGACCGTATATATCACCGCACAGCCATGGAATGGGAGCAAAGCATACACAGCGGTTCGCTGATGCTGCGCCCCTGCTTCGGACAGGCCGCGACCATTGGCATCGAAACGGCAGAACATGGCAATAATACTGTTAGACTGTATCCCAACCCTGCCGACAAGCAAGTGACCATCGGCGGTATCGGTATTGGAAGCCAGACAACAATATACGACATACAGGGGCGTCGCTTGCTCTCTTCAAGAGACAGCGTCATAAACACTTCATCACTGCCAGCGGGCATGTACATCGTAAGGGTCGTCTTCCAGACCGGCATGATACACAGCGCCAAACTCATCATCAGACACTGAACACCATGGACGAAGAACCTATTGAGATAGAGCAGCAGGAATTATATGAGCACCACCGCTTCACCGTAGACCGGGGACAGGAAGCTCTGCGCCTCGACATATACCTGCAGATGCGCCTCAGCGGCGTCTCCCGCACCAAGATACAGGCCGCCGCCAAAGCCGGCTGCATACAGGTGAACGACAAAGCCGCCAAGCCGAGCTACAAGGTCAAGCCGCAGGATGTCATAAGTGTGCTGCTGCCCGAGCCGCCCCACGAGTTCGAGCTGACACCTGAGAAGATTGACTTCCCCGTCGTGTACGAAGACGACGAAGTGCTGGTCATCGACAAGCCCGCCGGTCTGGTGGTGCACCCCGGCGTGGGCAACTGGACAGGCACGCTGGTCAACGGCCTCCTCTACTATCTCGGCGACAAAGCCACCCCCTACCTCGTGCACCGCATCGACAAAGACACCTCGGGCCTGCTGCTCGTTGCCAAGACCGAGGAGGCGCAGGTGGTGCTCGCCAAGCAGTTCTTCGACCACACCATAGAGCGCAAGTACAACGCCTTGGTGTGGGGCGACTTTGACGAAGACGACGGCACCATCGTGGGCAACCTGGCGCGCTCGCCCAAAGACCGCCGCATCATGGCCGTCTGCGACGAGGAGCACGGCAAGCACGCCGTCACCCACTGGCACGTGCTGGAGCGCTTCGGCTACGTCACCCTCGTGGAGTGCGTCCTCGAGACCGGCCGCACGCACCAGATACGCGCCCACATGAAGCACATCGGGCATCCGCTGTTCAGCGACGCATCCTACGGCGGCGATGCCATCCTCAAAGGCACCACCTTCAGTCGCTACAAGCAGTTCGTGGAGAACTGCTTCGAGGCCTGTCCGCGGCAGGCGCTGCACGCCCGCATCCTCGGCTTCGAGCACCCCCGCACCGGCAAGCACATGCACTTCGAGAGCCCCCTGCCATGCGACATACAAGCGCTCCTTGAGCGCTGGCGCAAATACAGCACAAACAAAGACTTGGCATGAAGAAGCTCATCATAATGGCGACGCTTGTTGCCATGCTGTGCCGCATCGCTGCGGCGCAGACTTTCCCCTGGCAGGACACCCTGAAGCCCCTCGACCAGCGTGTGGAGTGGCTCATACAGAACCTCACCCTTGACGAGAAGCTCTCGCTCATGGTGCACCAGAACCCCGCCATCCCGCGCGTGGGCCTGCCGGCCTACAGTTGGTGGAACGAGGCTCTGCACGGCGTCGGCCGCGCCGGCTACGCCACCGTCTACCCCATGCCCATAGCCCTTGCCGCCACCTTCGACCCGCAATTGGTGCGCAACGTGTTCAACAACGTGGCCATGGAGGCACGCATCAAATACAGCGAGGCACAGGACACCGGCGGCACCGGCGACTACACCGGCCTCACCTTCTTCACCCCGAATATCAACATCTTCCGCGACC
>JAFXAA010000006.1 GCA_017522105.1 Bacteroidales bacterium
CCTCGGTGGAAGAAGTGCCGTCGCGGAGGCGACGGAACTACGCCCCTCGGTGGAAGAAGTGCCGTCGCGGAGGCGACGGAACTACGCCCCTCGGTGGAAGAAGTGCCGTCGCGGAGGCGACGGAACTACGCCCCTCGGCGGAAGAACGGCCGTCGCGGGTCCATAGAGGGTCCGTCGGGGGGCGAAGCGGACGGCATGGCGGCATGGAACCCCTACAGGGTTCATCGACAAGCGGTTGGCGACGACATTGGCTATTGACATGCAACGCCTACGGCGTTTCATCCACGCACCGGCGGCCCCGCAAGGTGCGAACCCCAGCGGGGTTCCATGTCAATAGCATCCACGTGAAATACATATCCTCACCCCTCGCGGCGGCAGAGGAAGGCGCAGGGGCGCGTGCCGACGGTGGCGGCGACGACGAAGAGGTCGCCGCCCTCTTTCAGCCCCAGCTGGCGCTGCAGGGCGGCGGCCTCGACGGGGTAGTTGCGGGTGACGACGTGGGCACGGCCGTCGGGGATGGCCGCGGCCACGGCTTTGCGGCTGGGCTTGAGCTCCTGCAGCACACGGAAGGTGCGGCCGGGGAAGGCGTCGACAAGACGGTCGGCGGTGTAGAGGTGTGTGTTGGGTGCCAGCTTCTGGAGGTCCATCCACTGGCAGATGAGGTTGAAGGCCCCCCCTTTCATGAGGGCGGCGTCGGGCTCGTAGAGGTAGCTGCCCACAGCGGCGCAGAGGTACGCCCCGGCGGCGGCTTCCTCGCTGCGCGTGAAGCGGAGCGGAGAACGGAGAGCGGAGTGTGGAGAGTGGGGAAGCATCGTGCAACGGATTACAGGCTCCGGGGGCGCCACGGCGTCGGCACCGCAGCACACGAAGAGCACCTCCTTGCACTCGCCCCGCACGGAGACGACGTGCACCGCGGCCACGGCGCCCAGCTGGCGGCAGGCGAGGTCGATGTCTATCATGGGCGACGCTTTGACCATCAGCCACCGGCAGTGCGAGCGCAGCAGTCCGAGGTGCTGGAGTATGTCGGGCTCGCAGTCCTCGAAGGCGGCCACCTTGCGGCCCGTGGCCGCGCGGCGGGCGGGGTCGACGAAGAGAGCGGAAAATGGAGAGTGGAGAGTGGAGAGCCACTGGAGGCTGTCGGCGCAATGCACACGGATGTTCTCCTGCCCGAGGGCCTTGCCGTTGTGCTCCATCATACGACAGAGCTGCGGGTCGCGCTCCACATAGTGCACTTCGGCGGCCACGGCGGCGAAGGCGAGCGTGTCGACGCCCATGCCGCCTGTGAGGTCGGCGACGGTCTGAAGCGGGGCGCCGGCGGCGAGGAGAGCGGCCTTGTGGCGCGCCGTCTCCTCCGACGAGGCCTGCTCGCGGTTGAGGCGCGGCGGATAGAGGAAGTCGTCGCACGCCAGCAGCGAGGGCCATTTCTCGCGTGCCGTGCGGCGGCCTTCTATCTGCTGCACCGCAGCGGGCATGTCGACAGAAGGATACCGCGCGGCACTGAGCAGCAGCCGCGCGGTGTCCTCATGTTCATGAGTTGCGACGAAATCAATAAACTCCCTGTTCATGCAGCTTCTTCAGGCGCTCGACGACCATGGGGCGGTCCTCCTTGTAGGTGACGCCGAACCACTGGGCCGTGGTCTTGAGGACGGTCATGGTGGCGGTGCCGTTGGCGATGAAGGTGTTGACGGCGAAGGGGATGTAGTACTCGCTCTTGAGCTCGCTGCCGTGCTCGCGGAGGAAGTCGACGAAGAGGGCCTCGCTCTTGGCGAAGTAGTCGGGCGTGAAGCCGAAGAGGTTCATGCTCACGGTGGCGTCGGCGGGCAGGGGGTGCATGGAGCCGTCGGTGTCCTTGTACTCGATGCCGTTGGGCGTGCGGCCTATGGCGGTGCGCTCTGTCATGCCCACGAGGAGGCCGTTGGCGTCGGTCTGGCATACGCCGCGGCTGACGGTGCCGTTCTCCGAGAGGGTGTTCTCCAGACGGTAGCCCACCATGCAGTAGCTGCCCTCCTTGCCGTCGAGGGTGCGCAGGTGGTCGGCCATGACCTGGAAGGCGTCGCGGCCGTAGAAGTCGTCGGCGTTGATGATGGCGAAGGGCTCGTGGATGGAGTCCTTGGCCATGAGGATGGCGTGGTTGGTGCCCCAGGGCTTCTCGCGCCCTTCGGGGACGCAGAAGCCGGCGGGGAGCTTGTCGAGCTCCTGGTAGACGTATTCCACGGCAATCTTGTTGCCGTAGTGCTCGGCGTTGATGCGGGCCTTGAACTGGTCGGCGAAGGAGTGGCGGATGACGAAGACCACCTTGCCGAAGCCAGCGCGTATGGCGTCCATGACGCTGTAGTCGAGGATGATCTCACCGTTGGGGCCTACGCCGTCCATCTGCTTGAGGCCACCGTAGCGGCTGCCCATGCCGGCAGCCAGAACCAATAATGTAGGTTTCATATTGCTAAATGTTAAGTTTTATGCTGTGAGCTGTAAGTGTTAAGTTTTATGCTGTGAGCTGTAAGTGTTAAGTTTTGAGCTGTGAGTGTTATGCTGCATGCCCCAATAACCTATAACCAATAACCAATAACCTATAACCATTAACTACCTCCACCGCAGGGTCTCCACGAGGTGCTCGATGTCCTCCTGTATGTAGTTGAGCACCGGGGCGAGTGAGTCGTTGTTGGGGCTGCGGTTGAGGAAGAGGGCGCCGCGGAGGAAGTGGCGCGTGCTGTCAGTGGCGTAGAACTGGCAGGTGGAGGCCACCTTGTCGCCGCGCAGGTGGAAGACGGTGGCATAGACGTGGTTGTCCGGGTCGCTGTAGGCCTGCTCCTCCACGCCCGAGGCCATCTGGTAGTGCTTCTCCAGCAGGCGCGACGAGGTGTCGGTCTGGCCGCGCAAATCGCCGGGGCCGTCGAGGCGCTTGTAGGTGAGGTACACCACGCCACCCCATTGCGGGTACATCAGGTCCACCCACCGCTCCCCCTTGGGGGCATCCTTCTCCGTCCACTCGATGCACTTGTTGGCCTCGAAGATGAAGGGGAAGGTCTTGGTGTAGCCCTTGAGGACGATGGAGGTGTCGCCGTCGGGCCAAAATATCGTGTCGCCGGGATTGGTGCGCATGGTGTCAAGCAGGAAGTACTCGTGCTCCGGCATGTCGATGCGCAGGTAGGCCTGCGGCTTGGGGGTGTAGTCGCCGCCACCGCAGCCCGCGAGGAGCAGCGCCGCAACGGCGAACACGATTAGTATATTGTTGTGTTTCATATCAGTTCATCATTCATCATTCACCATTCATCATTTATTCGTATCTTTGCGGCGTGAACCGCATCAGTCATTTCCTCCGCGCGAAGACGGCGTACAACCTGCACTCGCCTTTCGTCTACCGCCTATACACCGAGGCGCTCTTCTCGCGCTGCCCTGGTCGCGGCCGCTGCGCCGCCGATGTCGTCTGGCGCCTGGAGGAGTATTACGGCCTCCCCCACTCCGGCAGCACCACGCTGCACACCCCCGACGGCGTCTTCCTTGTCGTCGCCGACACCCGCAGTCCCGAATGGCAGGCCCTCGTTGCCAGCCCTGACTGGCAGGTCACCCTGGACCTGTACAGCTGCGGCGTGGCCGTACAGAGCCATCACCTCAGCAAGCAGCACTTCCTGCTGCGTTAGCGCATCTGCCGCCCGTCGAGCATAGGCACGAAGCTGTAGGTGCCGAACTTCTCCACGAGCCACTGCTCTCTTGCCTCGCCCTGCTTGGTGATGCGCAGCATCTCCTGCTCGCCCTCGCCGAGGGGTATCACCATGATGCCGCCCACCTTGAGCTGCGCCATGAGCGATGGCGGCACCTCGGGGGCGCCGCAGGTGACGATGATGCGGTCGTAGGGACCGTAGTTGACCTCCTGCAGCCCCTTGTAGCCGTCGCCGAGGAAGCACTTGGCGCGGTAGCGCAAGTCGGCCAGCAGGCGACGCGTGTGGTCGAAGAGGCCTTTCTGGCGCTCCACGCTGAACACCTTGGCGCCCATGCGGCAGAGCACGGCGGTCTGGTAGCCGCTGCCGGTGCCTATCTCCAGCACCTTCATGCCGGGCTGCACGGCCAGCAACTGGCTCTGCATGGCCACGGTGGAGGGGTGCGAGATGGTCTGTTCGCAGCCTATCTTGAGGGCTCGGTCCTCGTAGGCGTAGGCGTCGAGGGCACTGTCGATGAACCAGTGGCGCGGCACGTCGGCCATAGCCTGCAGCACAGCCTCGTCGCTAATGCCCTTACGGCGCAGCCCTTCCACCATCTGCTGGCGTAGCCCCTTGTGCTTATAAGTGTCCTGCATCATTCTTCAATGCCTTGGAAGGCCTGTGCGCGGAGGGTGATGGTGGTGTTCTGCGGCGTCACCATGACGGCGGGCATGCCCTGTTCGGTGATGTGGCCTATGATGTGTATCTCCTGCAGGTCTTTTATCTTGTCGTAGTCCTTCTGGCTCACGGTGAAGAGGAGCTCGTAGTCCTCGCCGCCGTTGAGGGCGCAGCTGACGGGCAGCATGTTCTTGCTCATCTCGGAGCACACACGCGAAGTCTGGTAGTCGATGGGCAGGTGCTCCTCGTACACCTCGCAGCCGCAGCGCGAAGCGCGGCAGATGTGCAGCACGCTGTCGGCAAGGCCTTTGCTGATGTCGGTCATCGAGGTGGGCACCACGCCCTTGCTGCGCAGCAGCTTCACGATGTCCATACGGGGCTCGGGCTTGAGGAAACGCTCAAGGACATAGTCGTAGCCGTCGAGGTCGGGCTGGAACTTGGGGTTGGCCTGGTAGGTGACCTTCTCGCGTTCAAGGATGAGGAGGCCCGCATAGGCGCTGCCGAGGTCGCCGCTGCAGCAGACGAGGTCGTGCAGCGAGGCGCCGCGGCGATAGGTGACGGCGGCGTCGCCGACCTCGCCCACGGCGGTGACGGTGAGCATCATGCCGGCGCGCGAGGTGCCGGTCTCGCCGCCCACAAGGTCGACGTCGTAGCGCTCGCAGCAGAGACGCACGCCGGCGTAGAGCTCGTCCATGGCCTCGACAGAGTAGCGGTTGCTGACGGCCACGCTCACCAGTACCTGGCGCGGGGTGCCATTCATGGCGGCTATATTGCTCAGCGCTACGGCCACAGCCTTATAGCCGAGGTGCTTGAGGGGTGTGTACATCATGTCGAAGTTCACGCCCTCAACAAGGGTCTGGGTGTTGACGAGCGTGAGACGCCCGTCGGCGGCGCGCATCACGGCGCAGTCGTCGCCGATGCCCTGCACGGTGGAGGCATTGCGAGGCTCCATGTCGGCGGTGAGACGCTCGATGAGGGGCACCTTGCCCATGTGGCTTATCTCGGTGCGGCCCTCCTGGTATTCCAATTGGTCTTGCATAATTATCCTATCAATCTGTCTATCAAAATGGCCGCCGCCACCGAGGCGTTGAGGCTCTCGGCGGTGCCGCCAAGGTTGGGAATCAGCACAGGGTGCGTCACCTGCGCCATGGCTTCAGGGCCGATGCCGCGGCCTTCGTTGCCGATGAGGAGCACCTTGGGCGAACGGGCTAAAGCGTCAATGCGCGAGCGCGTGAGAGACTCTCCCTGCAGGGAGGCGCCGATGACGGGCATGCCGCTGGCGGCGAGCCACTGCGGCAGGTCCACATAGTCCATGCGCGTGCGAAACACCGCCCCCATGGAGGCCTGCACCACCTTGGGGTTGTAGCAACTCACAGTGTCGCGGCTGCAGACGATATGGCGCACACCGTACCAGTCGGCGGTGCGCATCATGGTGCCGAGGTTGCCGGGATCCTGAATGCAGTCGAGCGCCAAGGTGAGCCCACTGCCACCAGCAGGCGGCTGGCAGGCGGCAGGGCGCTCCACAAGCATCCACACCTGGTTGGGGGTTTTCATGTTCGAGAGGCGCTCCAGCTCGGCTTGCGTCACCTCGTAGAACTCCGCGCCCTCCACTCTCCACTTTCCGCTCTCCACTTTCCGCTCTCCGCTCTCCGCTCTCCACTCTGCCGTGGCGCACACCACACGCACGGCGAAGCCGGACGCCAGCGCCTCGGCGGCCAGCCGAGGCCCCTCGACAACAAAGACCGCCTCCTCGTCGCAGCGGCGCTGCTGTCGGTAGGCGGCCAGTTCTTTAAGTCTGTTCCTGCTAATCACCAATCACCTATAGCTCAATGTACATGTTATGCTCCTGTGCCAGACGGCGCAGGTTGATGATGGCGTAGCGCATGCGCCCGAGGGCGGTGTTGATGCTCACACCGGTGCGCGCGGCTATGTCCTTGAAGTCACACTTGCCGTAGTGCCGCAGGATGACCACACGGCGCTGCTCCGGCGGCAACATCTTGACGAGCTTGCGGATGTTCTGGCCAGTCTGCTTGCGCATGATGGCATGCTCGGCGTTATCGTCCGGGAACTTAAGATTGTCCAGCACGTCGCTGTCAGGACGGTTGGGCACCAAAGGCATCTTGTTGTTGCGGCGGAAATAATCGACAATCAGGTTGTGCGCAATGCGCATCACCCAGTGCACGAACTTGTTCTCGTCCTTGTAGAGGCCGCTCTTGATGGTGAGCACCACCTTGTAGAAGGTGTCCTGGAAGATATCGTCGGCCGTTTCCTTGTCCTTGACGACGGAAAAGATGTAGCCGTAGACCTTGGCCTGGTAGCGCTCCAGCAGGGCGTCGAAGCAGGCGGTGTCGCCTTCCTGATAACGGGTAATCAGTTCGTTGTCTGTCAGTTGTCTGATTTTGACGTCTGTCATGTCCTTTGCATTTTAAGGATTAAAACTGATAGTTTTTCCCTCGATAGTTTCCGTTTTGGTTTTACTACAATTCGGGTGCAAAAATACACATTTTTTTTAATATGGAAATAAAATGTGTGTTTTTTTTGTGAAATAGGTACGCCGAAAGGCGAAAAACTTGCCGCCGCCACCCCGGCTCCGCAACGCAGCGCCGACGGCTGTTTAACGGTTGTTCTACGGTTGTTTAACGGTCAAAACCGTAGAACAACCGTTAAACAACCGTAGAACAACCGTAGAACAGCCGTAGAGACTCCGTAGAGGCAAGGGGGGAGAAGCAGCCAGGATTTAACACAATTTAACACCGCCATGGAACTGCTATTTTTTTATATTCCCACACAACATTTTGCCGTTTCCGTCGTTATAGAAGGACGGTTATGAAACAATATCTTGACTTGCTGCAACATGTGCTCGACCACGGCACCGAGCGCCTGGACCGCACCGGCACAGGCACCGTCGGGGTGTTCGGCTACCAGATGCGCTTCGACCTGTCGCAGGGGTTCCCCGTGCTGACAACCAAGAAGCTGCACCTGCGCTCGATCATCTACGAACTGCTGTGGTTCCTGCGCGGCGACACTAACATAAAGTACCTGAAAGAACACGGCGTGAGCATCTGGGACGAGTGGGCCGACGAGAACGGCGACCTGGGGCCCGTCTACGGCTCGCAGTGGCGCTCGTGGCCCGACGGCCATGGCGGCACCATAGACCAGATTGCGGGCGTGGTGGACGAGATAAAGCGCAACCCCTACAGCCGCCGCCTGATGGTGACGGCTTGGAATCCCGCCGAGATGCAGGACATGGCGCTGCCGCCCTGCCACTGCTTGTTCCAGTTCTATGTGGACGGCGGCAAGCTCAGCTGCCAGCTCTACCAGCGGAGCGCCGACATATTCCTCGGCGTGCCGTTCAACATAGCGAGCTACGCGCTGCTGACGATGATGGTGGCGCAGGTGTGCGGCCTGCAGCCGGGCGACTTTGTGCACACCCTCGGCGACGCACACATCTACCGCAACCACCTGGACCAGGTTCACCTGCAACTCACGCGCGAGCCGCGCAAGCTGCCGACAATGAGGATTAACCCCGCCGTGAAGGACATCTTCGGCTTCCAGTACGAGGACTTCACGCTGGAGGGCTACGACCCGCACCCGCACATCAAAGGGGAGGTGAGCGTATGACAGACAAGCACCTTTGGGTCGTCATCATGGCCGGAGGGCTGGGAAGCCGTTTCTGGCCGGTGAGCCGCACGGACAACCCCAAGCAGTTCATCGACGTCACCGGCGTGGGTCGCTCCATGCTGCAGCTCACCTTCGAGCGCTTCACGCACATCTGCCCCAAGCAGAACATCGTCATCGTCACCGGCAAACAGTACGCCGACCGCGTGCGCGAGCAGCTGCCCGACCTGCTGCCCTACCAGGTGCTCGCCGAGCCGCTGCGCCGCAACACAGCGCCATGCATAGCCTATGCCGCAGCGGTCATCGGCCAGATAGACCCCGCAGCGACGCTCATAGTGTCGCCGGCCGACCACGCGATATTCCACCGCGAGAAGTTCAAGGCCGACATGGAGCAGGCCGTGCAGACAGTGGCCGAGCACGACTGGATCATCACCCTCGGCGCGCAGCCCACGCGGCCCGACACAAGCTACGGCTACATACAGTTCGACGACAAACCGTCGCTGCCGGGGGCCGACAACCTGCACAAGGTGGTGACCTTCACCGAGAAGCCGCCTGTGGAGATGGCGCGCCAGTTCATCAACAGCGGCGAGTTCTTCTGGAACGCCGGCATCCTGGTGTGCCAGCTGCCGGTGTTGCGCGACGCCTTCCGCAAACACCTGCCGCCGGTGGCCGACGCGTTCTTCAACCTCGGCATCACCACGCCCTGGGAGGAGCTGGAGCGCGTCTACTCGCAGTGCGAGGCCGTGAGCGTCGACAACGGCATCATGGAGAAGGCCGACAACGTGCACGTGCTCGCCGCCAGCTTCGGCTGGAGCGACGTAGAGACGTGGGACTCGCTCTACGACGTCTACCGCCACGACCAGAACGGCAACGCCGTGGTCTGCGGCAACGTGTTCAGCTACGACAGCCACGACAACCTCGTGCTCGTGCAGGACGGCAAGAACGTCATCCTCGAAGGCCTCGACGGCTACATTGTGGCCGCCGGCGCCGACACCCTCATGATATGCCGCCGCCGCAACGAAGACATGGTCTTCCGCTTCAGCAGCGACGTGGAACTGAAAAAACTGATAGACAAAAAATAAAACCAACATACAATGAAACGCTACGAGATTAAGCATCTGTTGAAAGAAGACGTGAGCGCCCTGCTGGGCACCACAATATGCGTAAAGGGATGGGTCCGCACCAAGCGCGGCAACAAGAACGTCGCCTTCCTGGCCGTCAACGACGGCTCCATCATCCACAACATACAGGTGGTGGCCGACCCCGCCAGCTTTGAAGAGGAGCTGAAGCGCATCACCACGGGCGCCTGCATCGGCGTGGAGGGCAAGCTGGTGGAAAGCCAGGGAAGCGGCCAGGCCGTCGAGGTGCAGGCCGAGCGCATCGTCGTCTACGGCGAGGCCGACCCCAACACCTACCCCCTGCAGAAGAAGGGCCACAGCATGGAGTTCCTGCGCGAGATAGGACATCTGCGTCTGCGCACCAACACCTTCGGCGCCGTCATGCGCCTGCGCCACAACATGGCCATGGCCATCCACACCTTCTTCCACGAGCGCGGATTCTTCTACTTCCACACGCCGCTCATCACCGCCAGCGACTGCGAGGGCGCCGGCGAGATGGTCCACGTCTCGACCCTCGACCCCGAGAACCCGCCCCGCAAGGAGGACGGCACCATCGACTGGGAGCAGGACTTCTTCGGCAAGTACACCGCCCTCACCGTCAGCGGTCAGCTGGAGGGCGAGCTGGGCGCCACCTCGCTGGGCAAGATCTACACCTTCGGCCCCACCTTCCGCGCCGAGAACAGCAACACGCCGCGCCACCTGGCCGAGTTCTGGATGATTGAGCCCGAGATGGCCTTCTACCAGATGGACGAGCTGACGGCCCTCGAAGAGGAGTTCATCAAATACTGCGTCCGCTGGGCCCTCGACCACTGCATGGACGACCTGGAGTTCCTCAACAAGATGATCGACCCGGGCCTCATCGAGCGCCTGAAGAGTGTGGTGGACACCGAGTTCGTGCGTCTGCCCTACACTGAAGGCATCAAGATACTGGAAGAGGCTGTCGCCAAGGGCCACAAGTTCGAGTTCCCCGTGAGCTGGGGCGTAGACCTGGCCTCGGAGCACGAGCGCTTCCTCGTCGAGGAGCACTTCAAGAAGCCCGTCATCATGATCGACTACCCGAAGGAGATCAAGGCCTTCTACATGAAGCTCAACGACCACGTGGAGGAAGAAGGCAAGCGCCAGGGCTTCTCCGGCCTTACCGTGCAGGGCACCGACGTGCTCTTCCCGCAGATCGGCGAGATCATCGGCGGCAGCGTCCGCGAGGAGAACTACGACAAGCTGATGGGCCGCATCACCGAGCTCAACATCCCGATGAAGGACATGTGGTGGTACCTCGACACGCGCCGCTACGGCAGCTGCCCGCACGCCGGCTTCGGCCTGGGCTTCGAGCGCCTGCTGCTCTTCGTCACCGGCATGGCCAACATCCGTGACGTCATCCCCTTCCCCCGCACCCCCAAGACCGCCGAGTTCTAATCACGTCGGCTAACAATACAGGAAGCAGGCTCTGCATCATTGCAGAGCCTGCTTCCTCTTTTGGTAAGTGCACACCCACATGAAGTGCGATTACTCATTGTACATTCATCATTACTAAACAAAAATGGGGTAAATAATGGCAAACATAGTTGTAATAACGCATATTAGAAATCCCACCAATGCTATGTCTCGAGGTTTGGATGTAAAAATTCCAATAAAAGAGAGAATAAAAGCTAATACTAAAAGGATCCATGTTAATGTAGCCAGAAAAGTGGTTCCACCAGACAATATCCACACAATTCCAGGAATAAAAGATGCTATTGCAAAAAAGAATCCCAATGTACCAATAATATCATTCTCTTTGAGGGAGCATTCCTCCTGATTCGTTCCATATATTGGCTCTTTTTTGTATTCCTCAGATGGTTCACCAGATTCTGTCTCTCTGTTTTGAGATCGCGTAAATAAAGTTTTGTTTTTGTTATACATTGTTCTTATGGGATAGCCGCAATTAGGGCATCCTTCCGCATTACTGCCAACCTGAGTCCCGCATTCTGGGCATGTTACAAGTTCCATTTTTTAAGTATTTATTTTGTGAATAACAGCAGGTGAGATAACACCATCTTAATTTAATTTATCTTATGTTTTAGTGAACGTGTACTTTCTCCTTGCAAATTGTTAGTAACTAAAACTGGATACTGCTGATGCTGTTGCAGATCCAATAATTATTGCTAAAAATACACCCAATACAACTGATACCAGAAATCCAATTAGTGCCCATTTCCCACACTCTTTTGCCCTTCTCGGAGATTTCTCATGATATACCAAATATAGGATTAACCCAACTAAAGGCCATAAAAATGAAACAATATTCAACCCGACACTTGGGTCTTGGTCGGTTAATGCTGTTTGCGTGCCCTTAATGTTTTGTGAAGCTCCACATTTGGGGCAAGTCGGTGCTGATTCTGAAATCATTTCTCCGCATTCTCTACAATGTACTAACGACATAAGCTCTTCCCTAATACGTGTCGGGCGCAACTTCTAATGCTCCTCCGCACCCCGTTGAGCAAATAATCATAATAAGAAGCGTGGTGCTGTATGCCACTTCTTGCTTGGAGGTCCTGAGAATTACCTTGAGATAAGAAGATGCAATAAGCCCACGCCATAACAGCGAAAGCCATTACACTGATTCTGTATCTCTGCGGAGTTTCTCAGGTTCCCAAGCACAGAACGCGCATAACGCTTCGTGATTTCCTTGTGAAATCGGGTGCAAAGATACGCACTTTCTGCCACATGGCAAAATTATTTTTTGCCGTATGGCTGTTTTGTCGTATCTTTGCACGCTGAAATGACACAGCAGGAGACTGACATAATGTATATGCGGCGGTGTCTACAGCTGGCTGCCAACGGACTGGGACGCGTGAGGCCCAATCCGTTGGTGGGGTGCGTGGTCGTGTCTGCGACCGAAGGGAGCAAATCCGCACAACAGTGCGTGGTCGTCAATGACGGCCGCATCATCAGCGAAGGCTACCATCAGGAGTATGGTCACAACCACGCCGAGCGCAACGCTTTGTTGCGACTGCTACCCACTACCCACTACCCACTATCCACTCTTTACGTCAACCTCGAGCCCTGCTCGCACTACGGCAAGACGCCCCCCTGCGCCGACCTCATCGTCGAGAAGGGCATCCGCCGCGTGGTGTGCTGCAACGACGACCCCAACCCGCTGGTGGCCGGCAACGGCTTCCGCAAGCTGGAAGAGGCCGGCATCGAGGTGGTGCGCCATGTGCTGGAGGCCGAGGGCCGCGAGCTGAACCGCCGCTTCTTCACCTTCATGGAGCAGCGGCGCCCCTACGTCATACTGAAGTGGGCCGAGAGCGCCGACGGCTTCATGGCCCCGCCCGGTGTCAGGACTGACAATACAAGGCGGTCGCCGTCAAAGCAATACTGGCTTAGCACGCAGCGGCAGAACCGCCTGAACCACCGCTGGCGCACCGAGGAGGCCGCCATACTGGTTGGCAGCGAGACTTACCTCAAGGACTCCCCCACCCTCACTCCGCGCCATTACCTGGGTCCCGCACCGCAGCCCGTGGTGCTCGACCGCCGCGGCCGCCTGACCGACGTCCCCGACCATTGGCTGCACCTCCGCACACAGACCGTCGAGGAGACCCTCCACGAGCTCTACGAGCGCAGGCTGCAGAGCGTCATCGTCGAGGGCGGACGCCAGGTGCTGGACGCTTTCATCGCCAGCGGCCTCTACGACGAGGTGCGCATCCTGCGCAGCCCACAGCACCTCGGCACAGGTTTGAAAGCCCCAGAGGTGCCGAAAACAGCCCCCAGCCGCCTTTTCATCATCGACTGAAAACAACGAAGCATGTTCGACGACACATACCGCACCATAGCCACCCCCTCGGAGGGCCTCTACAAAGAGAAAGGCAGCAAGTTCCTGGCCTTCGCCTACCCCGTGCGCACCATCGACGAGGTGAAGGCGCACCTGGAGCAGTTGCGCAAGGATTATTTCGACGCGCGCCACCACTGCTACGCCTACATCCTCGGGGCCCGCAAGGACGCCTTCCGCGCCAACGACGACGGCGAGCCCAGTGGCACCGGCGGCCGCCCCATCCACGGCCAGCTCCTCTCGGCCGACCTCACCGACACCCTCATCGTCGTCGTCCGCTACTTCGGCGGCATACTCCTCGGCGCCTCTGGTTTGGCCAACGCCTACAAGACCGCCGCGCGCGATGCCATAGACCACGCGCAGATAATAGAGAAAACCATCGACGCCCGCTACCGACTGGCCTTCGCCTACGAGACGATGAACGACGTGATGCGCATACTCAAGGACTACGACCTCAAGCCCGAGAACCAGAATTACAACCTCGACTGCACGCTCGAAGTCAGCGTGCGCCAGTCGTTCTCGGTGCGTTTCTACGACGACGTGGCAGGGCTCCGCACCGTCAAGATAGACATACTTTCATAGCATTGGCAGGAAACGAAAAAGCCCATCCATTGAGGGTGGGCTTTTATCTTATGTGCCTCTTGGGACACACCGTCCTGTCGTTTACTCAGCCTTGGGGGCTTCCTCGGCGGCGGGAGTCTCGGCCACAGGAGCTTCGGCCACAGGAGCGGCCTCGGCCTTCTTGGCGCGGCTACGACGGGTGCTCTTGGCAGCCTTCTTGGTGGTGTCCTTGAGCATGTTCTCGTTGTAGTCGACGAGCTCGATGATAGCCATTTCGGAGTTGTCGCCGTGGCGGATGCCGGTCTTCAGGATGCGGGTGTAGCCACCGGGGCGGTTGGCCACCTTCTGCGCGACCTCGCGGAAGAGTTCGTTGACGGCCTCTTTGCTGTGGAGGTAGCTGAAGACGATACGGCGGTTGTGGGTGGAGTCTTCTTTCGAGCGGTTGATGATGGGCTCGACGTACACTCTGAGGGCTTTAGCCTTGGCAACAGTGGTCTCGATGCGCTTATGCATGATAAGCGAGGTGGCCATGTTGGAGAGCATAGCCACGCGGTGGGCGTGGGTTCTGGACAGATGATTAACTTTGCAACCGTGTCTCATATTCTTTTCTTATTCTTTATCAAGTTTATACTTTGCTACATTCATACCGAACTCAAGGTTCTTGGAGGCGACCAGGTTCTCCAGTTCGGTGAGTGATTTTTTGCCGAAGTTGCGGAACTTCAGCAGGTCGGCCTTGTTGAAGGCGACGAGCTCGCCCAGGGTGTCGACCTCGGCAGCCTTGAGGCAGTTGAGGGCGCGCACAGAGAGGTCGAGGTCGATGAGTTTGGTCTTGAGGAGCTGACGTATGTGTGCCGTGGTCTCGTCGAACTCTTCCTGCACAGGCTTGGTCTCAACATCGAGCGTGATGCGCTCGTCGGAGAAGAGCATGAAGTGCTGGATGAGGATGGTGGCGGCCTCCTTGAGGGCTTCCTTCGGGTGGATGGACCCGTCGGTCTCAATGTCGAAGGTGAGCTTCTCATAGTCGGTACGCTGCTCGACGCGGTAGTCGTCGACGGCATACATGACCTTCTTGATGGGGGTGTGTATGGAGTCGATGGCGATGACACCGATAGGGTCGGTGGCACGCTTGTTCTCGTCGGCGGGCACATAGCCGCGGCCCTTGTCGATGCAGAGGGTGATGTGCAGCTCGGTGGTGGGCTCCATGTGGCAGATCTCCAGCTCGGGGTTGAGCACCTGGAAGCTGTTGAGGTTGCTGTTGAGGTCGCCGGCCTTGAGAACAGTCTGCCCCTTCACAGTGAAGGAGAGTTTCTCAGAGTCGGTGTCCTCAAGCTGGCGACGGAAGCGGATCTGCTTGAGACGGAGTATGATGTCGGTCATATCTTCTACCACACCGGGTATGGAAGAGAATTCATGGTCGACACCGTCGATCTGCACAGAGGTGATAGCATAGCCTTCGAGCGAAGAGAGAAGGACGCGACGCAGAGCGTTGCCGATGGTAGTGCCGTAGCCAGGCTCCAGCGGGCGGAATTCAAAGGTGCCGCGGAAGTCGTCAGCCTCAAGCATGACCACCTTGTCAGGTTTCTGGAATGATAAAATTGCCATTTGTTATCCTTTCTTTCTTTTGTTGGTTTATGCCCGGGCACCGTGCCAGGGCTGTAACCTCGCTGTGAGGCTAATTATTTCGAGTACAGGTCAACGATGAGCTGTTCGTTGATGGTCTCGGGGATGTCGCTGCGCTGGGGGTAGCTGACGAACTTGCCGCTGAGGCTGGCGCCGTCCCACTCGAGCCAAGGATAGTTGTTGGCGCGCGAGGCGAGGGCGTCGGTGATGACCTCAAGGGATTTGCTGCGCTCACGGACGGAGATGACGTCGCCCTCGCGGAGAGAGTAGGAGGGGATGTTGACGACGTTGCCGTTGACAGCTATATGACGATGGGAAACCAGCTGGCGGGCCTGGGCGCGGCTGCGGGCGATGCCGAGACGGTAGACCACGTTGTCGAGACGGGCCTCGATAAGTTTCATGAGTTCCTCACCAGTGATGCCGCCGCGACGGGAGGCTTCGGCATAGAGTTTACGGAACTGGCGCTCTAGAATGCCATAGGTATATTTGGCTTTCTGCTTCTCGTTGAGCTGGATGCCGTACTCGGAGGTCTTGCTGCGGCGACGGTTCTGGCCGTGCATGCCGGGAGCATAGGGTTTCTTCTCGTAGGATTTGTCCGGGCCATAGATAGGCTCGTGGAACTTTCTTGCAATTTTGGTCTTCGGACCAGTGTATCTTGCCATTGTTTACTTGTCTTTTTAAGATTAATAATTACACACGACGACGCTTCGGGGGACGGCAACCGTTGTGAGGCAGCGGGGTGATGTCGGTGATTTCCATGACCTCGATGCCACAGGTGTTGATTGCGCGGATTGCAGATTCACGTCCTTGACCAGGTCCTTTGACAAAGACCTTGACTTTTCTTAGGCCCAAATCATAAGCAACTTTGCCGCAATCTTCCGCAGCCATCTGTGCAGCATACGGAGTGTTTTTCTTCGATCCGCGGAAGCCCATTTTTCCTGCTGACGACCAAGAAATCACTTGACCGGCGTTGTTCGTCAACGAAACGATGACGTTGTTGAAGGATGCAAAGATGCATGCTCTTCCTTGAGGTTCAACTTTTACGACTCTCTTTTTGGTCGGTTTTGAAGTTTTTGCCATTTCTTTTTTGCTTGATTTTCTTTGTTTCTTTACTGCCAACCGCTCCTATGTCAGTTCTAATCCGCGGCTGGGGCGCTACAAACCGTTACTTTACTTGGTAGCTTTCTTCTTGTTAGCGATTGTTTTCTTCTTACCCTTGCGAGTACGGGCATTGTTCTTGGTGCTCTGACCGCGGAGGGGCAGACCAAGGCGATGACGGATGCCGCGATAGCAGCCGATGTCCATCAGTCGCTTGATGTTCATCTGGACTTCGGAACGGAGGGCGCCCTCAACCTTGTACTCATCGTTGATGATGGTACGCAGGGCATTCTGCTCGTCATCGGTCCAGTCCTGCACCTTCTTTCCCTCGTCGATACCGGCTTTGGCCAGAATCTCCTTGGCAGTGCTACGTCCAATACCGTAGATATAGGTCAAACCTATCTCTCCTCTTTTGTTCTTGGGTAAGTCAATACCTGCAATACGTGCCATAAATTCTTTTTGTTCTTTTTGTTTTTAATTATCCTTGTCTCTGTTTGAACTTAGGATTTTTCTTGTTGATTACATAGACCACCCCATGGCGGCGGACCACCTTGCACTCGGGGGATCTTTTCTTTACTGAAACTCTTACTTTCATTGTTGTGTAATTATTAATCTTGTTTTTGTGTCTGTGCGTCTCTACTTGTGACGATAAGTTATGCGACCCTTTGTAAGGTCATAAGGGGACATCTCTATCTGCACCTTATCACCGGGGAGGATTTTGATGTAATGCATGCGCATCTTCCCCGAGATATGGGCGATAATCTGGTGCCCGTTCTCCAATTCAACACGGAACATGGCGTTGCCGAGAGATTCGGTGACGGTTCCGTCAAGCTGTATGGATGCCTGTTTTGCCATTCTCTAACTTATCGTATTATTTGTTTTCTATAAAATCAAAAGTCGTAAGGATATCCGGGCCGTTGGGGGTGATGGCCACGGTGTGCTCAAAGTGAGCTGCAGGCTTGCCGTCCTTTGTGCGGCATGTCCACCCATCCTCTTTGGAGAACTTGACGTTCTTGGACCCCATACAGACCATCGGCTCAACGGCAATCACCATGCCCTCCTTGAGGAGCGGGCCGGTACCCTTGACCCCAAAATTAGGGACATTGGGGGACTCGTGCATCTGGAAGCCGACACCATGACCGCAAAGTTCACGGACAACCGAATAGCCGTTTTTCTCGCAGTGCATCTGGACGGCATGACTTATGTCGCCAACACGGTTACCCGCCTTGCACTGGTCAAGACCTATGAACAGGGCCTCACGGGTGACCTTCATCAGACGGCGCATCTCAGGGCTCACCTCGCCGACAGCGAAGGTATAGGCAGAGTCCGCCACATATCCATTGTACTCAATGACACAATCAAGGGTGACGTTGTCGCCGTCTTTGATAAAGGTCTCTCCGGGGATGCCATGAACAACAACATCGTTGACAGAGATGCAGAACGCGGCAGGAAACCCCTCGAAACCCTTGCACAAAGGCTTGGCACCATTGTCGCGGATGAACTGTTCACCAATCTTGTCAAGATAGGCCGTAGTGACACCCGCATGAATATGACGGCCAACCTCCGCGAGAGTTTTCCCGAGGAGGAGGCCGGCATCACGTATGAGCTCTATCTCTTCTTTTGTTTTGAGCAGAATCATCTTGATTGATTGGGTTAAGCCTGTATCGACATTGAGGTACGACCCTTGATACGCCCGGTCTTGGTCAGTCCATCATAATGGCGCATGAGCAAGTGGCTCTCAATCTGCTGGAGAGTGTCGAGGATGACACCGACAAGAATCAGCAGCGACGTGCCGCCATAAAACTGGGCGAATTGTGTATTTACTCCAAACAGACGGATGATGGCAGGAAGAATGGCAACGATGGCAAGGAAGATGGACCCCGGAAGGGTAATCTTGGAGAGGATACCTTCAAGATACTCGGCAGTCTTCTTTCCCGGTTTTACGCCAGGTATGAAGCCGCCATTCTTCTTCATGTCGTCGGCCATCTGGTTGGGATTGATTGCTATAGCAGTGTAGAAATAAGTGAACAGAACCACCAGAATGGCAAATACAAGATTGTACCAGAAACTGTTATAATCGGCAAATGCCATGGCGAACTTGGAGCTGCTGTTGCCAGTGAAGCCCATGAAAGTGATGGGCAAGAACATGATAGCTTGAGCAAAAATTATGGGCATGACACCGGCAGCGTTCACCTTGATAGGAATATACTGACGGACACCACCATACTGCTTGTTGCCAACAATGCGCTTGGCATACTGCACGGGGATACGGCGCGTACCTTGAACCAGCAAGATGACAAGCAAAATGACTGCAAGCAGAACAACAAGCTCGACAAGGAACATCACAAGACCGCCACCTTCTGACCAACGAGATGCGAACTCGCCGAACAGGGCGAAAGGCAGACGTGCGATGATACCAATCATAATCAGAAGCGAGATACCATTACCAACACCCTTGTCTGTGATACGCTCGCCGAGCCACATAACGAAGAGGGTACCGCATATAAGTATTATGATGCTTGATACCCAGAAGAAGGGCGACGGAGCGCTGCCGTCGAACGGGTAGATGGCCGTGGAGGAGGCGCCAAGCTGATACATCATATTGGTGATGTAGGCAGGAGCCTGCATAGCCGTTACAATAACCGTAAGCCAGCGGGTGATTTGGTTCATTTTTCTACGGCCACTTTCACCCTCGCGCTGCATCTTTTGGAAATAGGGCACCACCATCACCAGCAACTGGATAACGATGGAGGCCGTGATATACGGCATAATTCCGAGAGCAAAAATAGAGGCATTGGAGAATGCTCCGCCAGAGAACATGTTGAGAAGTCCCATCAAGCCCTCAGAACCCTGTTTCTGCAATCCCTGCAACTGCGAGGGGTCAACACCTGGCAGGACAACATAAGAACCAATGCGGTAGATGAGCACTAACCCAAGGGTGTAAAGTATCCTCTTCCGCAGGTCTTCTATTGACCAGATGTTTTTAAGTGTCTGTATAAAGCGCTTCATTGTAAATGTTTTGTTTTATTCAATTACGGTAGCGACACCACCCTTGTCCTCGATGGCCTTCTTGGCTGTAGCGGAGAAAGCGTGGGCGGTGACGTTGACGGTCTTGGAGAGTTCTCCGCGGCCAAGAATCTTGATACGATCCTTGCCGGAGATAAGGCCGTTCTGCTTCAAAACATCAATGTTAAAGTCAGTGATATTTTTTGTCTCGGCTAAACTATTGATAGTATCAATATTAATGCCGACGTATTCGACTCTATTGAGGTTCTTGAAACCGAACTTAGGAACTCTACGGTAGAGGGGCATCTGACCACCCTCGAAACCGACCTTCTGATGATAACCGGAACGAGCCTTGGCGCCCTTATTACCACGTGTTGCAGTACCGCCTTTGCCAGAACCGGCACCACGGCCGATGCGTTTCGAATGTTTGACAGAACCGTTAGCGGGTTTAAGATTACTTAAGTTCATTATTTTTCCCTTTCTTCAGTTTACGTGATTTAAATTTCTTCAACGGACAGGAGGTGCTTGACACTGTCAATCATACCAAGAACCTGCGGAGTGGCAACCACCTCACGTGTATGGTTGATTCGACGAAGTCCAAGGGCTTCCATAGTACGTTTCTGGCGGGCGGGGCGGCCGATAATACTTCTGACCTGCTTAATTCTGAGTTTCTTCTCTGCCATAACTAATATCCTCCTATCTTTTAACCGTTGAACACTTTGTCAAGCGAAACTCCACGGAGCTGGGCAACCATATAAGGATCCTTCATCTGGAGGAGCGCATTGATGGTGGCTTTCACAACACTATGGGGATTCGACGAACCCTTGCACTTGGCAAGAACATCCTTAACACCGACGCTCTCGAGGACGGCACGCATAGCGCCACCAGCGATAACACCGGTACCAGGGGCTGCGGGTTTCAAAAAGACCTTCGCGCCACTATACTTACCCATCTGCTCATGAGGAATGGTTCCCTTAAGAACAGGAACGCGGATGAGGTTCTTCTTGGCATCATCAACACCTTTTTGAACTGCAGCCTGAACTTCTTTTGCCTTGCCAAGGCCATAACCGACCACGCCATTTTCATTTCCAATAACGACGATGGCAGCAAAAGTAAAGGTGCGACCACCTTTAGTGACCTTAGTCACCCTATTGATAGCGACTAGACGATCTTTGAACTCTATATCGCTCGACTTAACTCTATTAACGTTTAACTCTGCCATGACTTTATTAGAATTTTAAACCACCTTCTCTGGCGCCATCGGCCAAACTCTTCACGCGGCCGTGATACAGGTAACCATTACGGTCAAAAACAACGGTATTAATACCAGCAGCAAGAGTGCGCTCGGCAATAACCTTACCGACCTTTGCTGCCACTTCGCTTTTTGTGCCACCCTTTTCAAAGCCCTTCTCATGGGAAGAGGCTGCGGTCAGTGTCACACCCTTTACATCGTCAATCACCTGGGCATATATTTCCTTGTTACTTCTGAATACCGACAGGCGAGGCATATCAGCAGTTCCGCTGACCTTGTGACGTATGCGGAATTTGATTTTTGTTCTTCTTATGTCTTTTTTTGTTGCCATAATAATGTTCCTTTTTGGCTAATGTAAGCCTTAATTTTATTTAGCAGCAGCTTTACCAGCCTTCTTACGGATTTCTTCTCCCTGGAAGCGAATACCCTTACCCTTATAAGGTTCCGGTTTGCGCAAGGAGTGTATTTTGGCTGCGGCTTGACCGAGAATCTGCTTGTCACAGCAGGTCATAGTGATGGTAGGATTCTTACCTTTTTCCGTAACGGTTTCCACCTTTATTTCCGGGGCAAGCTCAAAGAATATCTTGTGAGAGTATCCCAAATCCATCTCCATAACATTCCCAGTAGCCTGAACCTTATAACCAACACCGATAACTTCCTGTACGGTTTTGAACCCTTCACTGACACCTTTTATCATGTTTGCGGCAAGGGCGCGATAAAGACCGTGCTGAGCTTTGGTTTCACGCTCGTCGTTGGGACGGTTGAAATGGAGCACACCATCCTCAACTTTCATCTCAATCAAAGGATTGACTTTTTGGTGGAGCTCTCCCAGCGGTCCTTTAACTGTAAGGACGTTATCATCAGAAATCTTCACTTCAACACCTTTGGGAAGGTGGATAGGCATTTTACCAATTCTTGACATTTTTTTTCTCCTCTCTTTTGATTAACTGATGTAACACAGAACTTCACCACCCACGTTTAATGTGCGGGCTTCCTTGTCCGTCATGAGACCCTTTGAAGTCGATATGATGGCAATACCCAGTCCGTTGAGGACACGAGGCATTTCGTCTACAGAGACATACTTACGTAAGCCCGGGGTAGACACACGTTTCAGCTCTGCAATAGCCGACTGTTTTGTTACGGGATGATACTTAAGAGCAATTTTGATGCTCTGATTGTGGGCTCCTTCATTCTCGAACTTGTAGTTCAGGATATAACCTTTCTCAAAGAGAATTTTTGTCATCTCCTTTTTGAGCTTGGAGCCAGGGATTTCGACCACGCGGTGCTTGGCGGCAATGGCGTTGCGCATGCGGGTCAAGTAATCTGCAATAGGATCTGTTACCATTATGTTTTTGATTTTAAGTTTTGTAGTATTGGTATTGTGCCAACTTGCAAAGCTACCAATTATTTCATTTACCAACTTGCCTTTTTAACTCCTGGAATAAGGCCAGAGACAGCCATCTCCCTAAAATTGATACGAGAAATGCCAAACTGGCGCATATATCCTTTCGGACGGCCCGTCAATTGACAACGGTTGTGCTGACGAATAGGACATGCATTCTTGGGAAGCTTTTGAAGGGCAATTACAGCCTTCTCCACCTCTTCGGGTTCACCAGTGCGAACAATTTCTTTAAGGGCAGCGCGCTTGGCTGCATATTTTGCAACCATCTTTGCTCTTTTGCGCTCTCTTGCTTTGATTGATTCTTTAGCCATTATGCTTATTTTTGTTGATTCTTGAACGGTAAACCAAACTCCTTGAGCAGAGACATGGCCTCTTTGTCAGTGTTTGCCGAAGTGACAAAAGTAATATCCATACCCTGAATACGGTCAATCTTATCAATATCAATTTCAGGGAAGATAATTTGCTCTGCAATGCCAAAAGTATAGTTACCCTTGCCATCAAAGCCCTTGTCATTGATTCCACGGAAGTCGCGAATACGAGGTATGGACGCAGTCACAAGGCGCTCCAAGAACTCGTACATACGCTCACCGCGGAGGGTTACACGGACACCAATAGGCATTCCACGACGCAACTTGAAGTTCGAGATATCCTTACGAGACTTCGTTGCGACTGCCTTTTGCCCTGTGATAGCCGTCATTTCCTCTATACCTTTGTCAATAACCTTCTTATCAGCTATTGCAGCCTTACCAAGGCCTTGATTGAGGGTGATTTTTTTCAGACGAGGAGCCTGCATAACGGTCTTGTAGCCGAACTCTTTCATAAGAGCAGGCAGGATTTCCTCTTTATACTTGGTTTTTAATGTCGGAATATATGCCATTATTTAATCTCCTCCCCTGTTTTTTTGGAATAACGGACTATCTTGCCAGTCTTTTCATCAACACGGCGGCCAACTTTTGTGGGGGTCTTGCCAACAACAACCATAAGGTTGGATATGTGAATGGGAGCCTCCTGCTCTACAATACCGCCCTGCGTATTCTTGGCATTGGGCTTGGTATGCTTCTTGTTCACGTTGACACCCTCGACGATGGCGCGATTCTTTTCAGGATAAACCTTCAGTACCTTGGCGACCTTACCCTTGTCGTCACCAGCGATAACCTGAACCATATCCCCTTTCTTAACGTGCAATTTCATTGTTATCTACTTTCTTTTTTTGTTTTACAATACTTCGGGAGCGAGTGAAACAATCTTCATAAACTGTTTCTCGCGCAGCTCGCGACCCACTGGGCCGAAGATACGGGTGCCACGGAGCTCATCGGCTGCGGTGAGCAACACGCATGCATTGTCGTCGAAGCGGATGTAGGAACCATCATTGCGACGAATCTCTTTCTTGGTGCGCACGACGACTGCTTTCGATACGCTGCCTTTCTTAACGTTGCCTGAAGGAATGGCATCCTTTATAGCCACAACAATGGTATCGCCAATGGAAGCATAACGCTTCTTGGTACCACCGAGGACACGGATGCACAGGGCGCTTTTAGCACCACTGTTATCAGCAACTGTCATTCTGGTTTCTTGTTGTATCATTTCTTCTTGTTTTTTTCTAAATAGTGGTTACTTAGCCTTCTCGACGATCTCTACCAGACGCCAGCACTTGTTCTTGCTCAAAGGACGGGTCTCCATGATGCGGACCGTATCGCCTATGCCAGCCTCGTTCTTCTCGTCGTGAGCCATAAATTTGGTGGACTTCTTCACGAACTTACCGTACATAGGGTGTTTAACCTTACGCTCGACAAGAATCACAATAGATTTGTCCATCTTGTTGCTGACCACAACACCGATTCTTTCTTTTCTTAAATTTCTTTCCATCTTAGAACTGGATTTTACTAATTGCCATGCTTACTTTTGGTCGGCGATTTCTCGCGCGCGGAGCTCAGTAAGGCAGCGGGCAATATTTTTTCTACTTTCTTTAATTTTGTTGGGATTCTCGAGGGGCGAGACAGCGTGGCTCATTTGCATCTTCTGATAGAGTGCGCGCTCGGTATCGAGTTTCTCCCTCAATTCAGCAGTCGAGAGCTCCTTTAAAACGATTTCATTCTTCATGACTGTAGTGGTGCTACTTGTTTATTCTTCGATATAGTCTCTTTTGACGACAAACTTGGTCGAGATAGGAAGCTTCTGTGCAGCGAGACGCAAAGCCTCTTTGGCAACATCCATCGGCACACCCTCGCACTCGAAAAGCATCGTACCCGGCATGACGCGAGCGACAAAATACTCGGGGGCACCTTTACCTTTACCCATACGCACCTCATTAGGTTTCTTCGTGATGGGCTTGTCAGGGAAAATGCGAATCCAAATCTGACCTTCACGTTTCATATGACGCGTTACAGCTTGACGTGCAGCCTCAATCTGGCGACCAGTGATAAAGCAAGTCTCTAACGACTTAATGCCAAAGGTTCCAAAAGCAAGTTCGTGACCGCGGAAGGCATTACCTTTGATTTTGCCCTTTTGCTGCTTTCTATATCTTGTTTTCTTAGGTTGTAACATTTCTTCTTATATTTAGTGCTTTAGACACTTTATGTTAAACGCTCATGTAAAATTACTTGCTGTTTCTGCTACCGCCTTGACGACGACGGGGGGCACCACCTTCAGGACGGCGGCCTGCACCCATTCCAGGACGATGTTCCTTCTGCTGACCACCAATAGTTGATGATACCAGCTCGGGTCTGCCATAGATGACACCGCGGCAAATCCAAACCTTTATACCAATACGGCCATAGGTTGTATGAGCCTCGGCATTGGCGTAGTCGATATCAGCACGAAGGGTGTGCAGAGGGGTTCGACCCTCTTTGAAATGCTCGCTACGCGCAATCTCAGCGCCACCGATACGGCCGCTGATTGAAACCTTTATACCCTCGGCACCTATACGCATGGTGGAGGTAATGGCATTTTTGATGGCGCGACGATACTGGATGCGGCCTTCAATCTGTTTTGCAATGTTCTGGGCCACGAGAACAGCATCCATTTCAGGACGCTTTACTTCGCTAATATTAATCTGAACATCCTTGCCTGTAAGCTTCTTGAGCTCTTCACGGAGTTTGTCCACCTCCGAACCTGCACGACCGATAATCAGACCCGGACGGGCAGCATTAATTGTCACGGTGAGAAGTTTCAGGGTGCGCTCAATATAAATCTTTGCGATACCGGCCTTGGCAAGACGAGCGTTGAGGTATTTGCGAATCTTGTCATCCTCAACCAATTTCTGCTCAAAACGTCTGCCACCAAACCAGTTAGAATCCCATCCGCGGATAATACCTAATCTGTTTCCAATAGGGTTAGTCTTTTGTCCCATTGTTTCGTTTCTTCTTTTTGGTTACTTATTTTGTTTCTTCTTTTTCAGCCGTAGCCACAGGAGCATCCTCAACACGGCTGCCAAGAATCATGGTTATATGGTTACTACGTTTGCGAATGCGGTATCCACGACCCTGGGGGGCGGTGCGCATACGCTTCATCGTACGGCCTTCGTCAACCATAATCTGCTTGACATACAGTTTGGCATCTTCCATGCGGACACCCTCGTTCTTGGCCTGCCAGTTGGCGATAGCCGAAAGGAGGAGCTTGCGCATCTTGGGAGCGGACTCTCTGGGATTGTACTGGAGGATACCGAGGGCTTTCTCTACATCTACACCACGAACCAAGTCAGCAACCAGACGAGTCTTCTGAGGCGACGTCGGGTTGTTCATCAACTTGGCCATATATATGGTCTTGTTGGCTTCCTTGCGTGCTTCTGCACTGTTATGTTTTCTACGTCCCATTTCTTTTTAGTGTTTACTTTTTACCTTTATCTTTAGATCCTGCATGGCCGCGGAAGATGCGGGTGGGAGCGAACTCGCCAAGCTTGTGACCCACCATGTTCTCGGTGACGTACACGGGGATGAACTTGTTGCCATTGTGGACGGCAATAGTCTGACCCACAAAGTCGGGCGAAATCATCGAAGCTCTCGACCATGTCTTGATGGTAACCTTCTTGTTCGACTGCTGTGCCTCGATTACTCGTTTTTCCAGCTTGTGGAAAATATAAGGACCTTTCTTTAATGAACGACTCATTGTTTCTTCTTTTTACTGAGTTACTTCTTTCTTCTTTCGACGATGTACTTGCTCGACTGCTTCTTGGGAGCGCGAGTCTTGTAGCCCTTGGCCGGAATGCCTTTGCGCGAACGGGGATGTCCGCCGGTCTGACGGCCTTCACCGCCACCCATCGGGTGGTCGACGGGGTTCATAACAACGCCACGGTTGCGCGGACGGCGGCCGAGGTGACGGCTGCGACCAGCCTTACCACCAACTTCGAGGTTATGCTCGGGGTTGCTGACGATACCGACAGTGGCACGGCATGCCTGGAGTATCATACGCATTTCGCCGCTGGGCATTTTGATAATAGCGTACTTGTCGTCGCGCGACATAAGCTGTGCATAAGCACCGGCGGAACGGACCATCTTGGCACCCTGACCGGGACGAAGCTCAATGTTGTGGATGAGCGTACCGAAAGGTATTTCGGAGAGCAGCAGCGTGTTGCCCACTTCGGGAGCCACACCGGTACCAGACATGACCGTCTGACCGACCTTCAAACCCTGGGGGCAGAGGATATAGCTCTTCTCGCCGTCGGCATAGCAGACAAGCGCGATACGAGAGCTGCGGTTGGGGTCGTACTCAATGGTCTTCACAACGGCGGGAATACCGTCCTTGTTACGCTTGAAGTCTACGAAACGGTAGAGTTTCTTGTGACCACCGCCAATGTAGCGCATGGTCATCTTACCCTGATTATTGCGGCCACCGCTCTTGCGGATACCGTAGACAAGGCTCTTCTCCGGTCTTGTTGCAGTGATGTCATCGTTGGTGACAACCAGCTTGTGGCGCTGACCGGGTGTTGTGGGTTTAATTTTCTTTAAAGCCATTTCTTTGTTTTCTTATTGGTCTCTTATCAGTGGACCTTAACTATTATTATCTTTCTGTCTGTTTACTGTTTAAATGCTGGCGTAGAAGTCAATGCTGTCACCTGCGGCAAGTGTCACTATAGCCTTCTTGTAGGCATTGGTGCGACCCGTGAGGAAACCGGCCTTGGTGTAGCGCGACTTCACCTTGCCCGAATAGTTCATCGTGTTCACATCGACAACCTTCACATTGTAGAACTCCTCTACGGCGTTCTTAATCTGAATCTTGTTGGCGCGTTTGTCAACGACAAAACCATAGCGGTTCTGGGCAGGAGCGGCAGCGATGCCTTTATTACGCTGTATGCGGGTCTGGATAGGATTGGCCGCAGCCTCCGAGAGGCGGGTCATCTTTTCACTGATCAGCGGTTTTACTATTATGTTCATCATTGTTAAACTTTCTTAAATCGTTATACTCTCTTCCCTTATTTTGTCGCCAAAACACGGTTAATCTCACCCAATGAACCCTCACAAACAACAATATTGGAGGCGTTAACAATGTCGTAAGTATTTAACTGCGACACGTTTACCACCTTCACGTTCTTGAGGTTTCTAGCGGACAAAGATACGAAATTATTTTGATTATCAAGCACAAAAAGTGACTTTTTGTCGCCGAGCTTCAGGTTGTTGAGCACCTCGATCATCTTTTTGGTCTTGGGGCCCTCGAAACTGAAGTTTTCAACCACGGTCATTGCATTGTCCTTGGCCTTATAGCTCAGGGCGCTGCGTCGTGCAAGACGTTTCACCTTTATGTTCAGTTTGAAACGGTAGTCGCGGGGTTTGGGTCCGAAGATGGTACCGCCACCGACAAACACAGGGCTCTTCAAATCACCCGAACGGGCACCGCCGGTGCCTTTCTGGCGTTTCAGTTTGCGCGTACTGTGGGCGTTCTCGCTGCGCTCTTTGGCCTTAGCCGTACCCTGGCGGTTGTCTGCGAGATATTGCTTGACATCGAGGTATATGGCGTGATCGTTGGGCTCGATGGCGAAGATAGAATCGTCAAGGGTGATGGTTCTACCGGTTTCGCTTCCGTTGATGTTATAAACTTTAATCTCCATGTCTTAAATTAACTCCATCTTTCAAGTTTGACAATAGAACCTTTGGGGCCGGGAACAGAGCCTTTGACAAGCATGAGGTTCTTCTCGGCGATAATCTTCACCACCTCCAGGTTCTGCACCTTCACGCGATGGTTGCCGGTCTGACCGGCCATGCGCATACCCTTGAAGATACGCGAAGGATAGGACGATGCGCCTATCGAACCGGGAGCGCGGAGACGGTCGTGCTGACCGTGAGTCTTGTCGCCGACACCGCCGAAGCCGTGACGAGTGACAACACCCTGGAAACCCTTACCTTTCGAGGTGCCGACCACATCGACAAACTCGCCTTCCTGGAAGACATTGACGGTAAGCACTTCGCCGTATTTCTTTTTGTGACCCTCCTCAAAACGGGAGAACTCGGCAATATACTGCTTGGGGGTAGTGCCAGCCTTGGCAAAATGGCCGCGCATGGGCTTGTTGGTGCGGCTCTCCTTCTTCTCGCCAAAGGCAAGCTGGATGGCCTCATAACCATCCTTCTCGATAGTTCTCACTTGTGTGACAACACAAGGACCAGCTTCAATCACTGTGCACGGAATCTGTTTTCCGTCGGCATCAAAAAGACTGGTCATTCCGATTTTCTTTCCGATTAATCCTGACATTTCTTTAGTTGGATTCTTTTAATTTTGTTAGACATTCAGCTTATCTTCTTGACATAGGCTGATTAAATTCACACTTTGATTTCAACTTCGACACCACTGGGGAGTTCGAGCTTCATCAGGGCGTCGATGGTCTTGGCGCGATCGTTGATCTCGATGTCCATCAGGCGCTTGTAGGTGTTCAGCTCGAACTGCTCACGCGACTTCTTGTTCACGAAGGTCGAGCGGTTCACGGTGAAAATCTTTTTGTTGGTAGGCAGGGGTATGGGACCATTGACCACTGCGCCAGTCATCTTTACGGTCTTCACAATCTTCTCTGCCGACTTGTCGACGAGGTTGTGGTCGTAAGATTTGAGCTTGATTCTGATTCTTTGACTCATTGTTATTTATTGTTTAATTATTTTTATTCTTCAGTATTGCTTCCTGCTGGTCGCGCGTCAGCTCGGCGTAGTGCGAGAACTCCATCGTGGAATTGGCGCGGCCCGACGTAATGGTGCGGAGCGACGTGACATAGCCGAACATCTGCTCCAGCGGCACCTTGGCATGTATAGCCTGCACACCCACCTTGGCGGTAATGTTCTCCAACACACCGCGACGGCGGTTGAGGTCGCCGGTGACATCGCCAACATAGGCGTCAGGTGTCAGCACCTCAAGCTTCATGATGGGTTCAAGCAACACGGGGTTGGCCTTGCGGCAGGCTGCCTTGAAACCAATCTTGGCGCAGAGCTCAAACGAAAGCTGGTCGCTGTCCACCGGGTGGAACGAGCCATCGATGACGCGCACCTTCATGCTGTCCATTGGATAGCCGGCCAGTACACCGTTCTGCATGGCCTCCTTGAAGCCCTTTTCTATGGCGGGCATGAACTCCTTGGGTATGTTGCCGCCCTTGACCTCGTTGACGAACTGCAGACCCATGACACCCTCGTCGGCCGGGCCGATCTCAAACAGCACATCGGCGAACTTGCCTTTGCCGCCGGTCTGCTTCTTGTAGATCTCGTGATGCTGCACCGTGGTGGTGATAGCCTCTTTGTAGGCCACCTCCGGACGCCCCTGGTTGACATCCACGCCGAATTCGCGGCGCAGACGGTCCATGATGATGTCCAGATGCAGCTCGCCCATACCGCTGATGACGGTCTGCCCGCTGACCTCGTCGGTCTTCACCCTGAAGGTGGGGTCTTCTTCCACCAGCTTCATCAGTGCGTTGGTCATCTTGTCCATGTCGGCCTGGGTATGAGGCTCCACGGCGATGCTGATAACCGGCTCGGGGAACTTCATAGACTCAAGGATGATGGGGTGCTGTTCGTCGCAGAGCGTGTGCCCCGTCTTGATGTCCTTGAAGCCCACGGCGGCCCCGATGTCGCCAGCCTCGATGCGGTCGAGGGGGTTCTGCTTGTTGGAGTGCATCTGCATGATGCGCGAAATGCGCTCCTTCTTGCCCGTGTTGGCATTGTATACATACGAGCCACTCTCGAGCGAGCCGCTGTACACACGGAAGAAACAGAGACGACCGACATAGGGATCGGTGGCAATCTTGAAGGCCAGAGCCGAGAAAGGAGCCTTTACATCAACCTTGCGGCTTTCAGGCTTGTCTGTCTTGGGGTTGGTGCCGTTCACCTCGGGCACGTCGAGGGGACTGGGCAGGAAAGCAGCCACAGCGTCAAGCAACGTCTGCACGCCTTTGTTCTTGAAGGCGGAGCCGCACATCACAGGCACTATCTTGCGGGCAAGGGTGGCCTTGCGTATCTCGGCGATAATCTCGTCGGCGGTGATGCTGTCCGGGTCGTCGAAGAACTTCATCATCAGTTCTTCGTTTTCCTCGGCCACACCCTCTACAAGCTTCTGGCGGTATTCCGCCGCTATCTCCTTCAGGTCGTCGGGCATGGGGATTTCCTCAAAACGCTGGCCGTTGGAGCTTTCGTCCCAAACCAGAGCCTTGTTGGATATGAGATCCACCACACCTTTGTAGAGGTCTTCCTGCCCGATGGGTATCTCTATCGGGATAGGGTTGGCGCCGAGGCGCTCCTTGATCTGGGCCACCACCGAGAAGAAGTCGGCACCCGCGCGATCCATCTTGTTGATGAAAGCTATGCGCGGAACCTCGTACTTGTCGGCCTGGCGCCAGACGGTCTCGCTCTGAGGCTCCACGCCGCCCACAGCGCAGAAGATGGCTATGGCGCCGTCGAGCACACGCAGCGAGCGCTCCACCTCGACGGTGAAGTCCACGTGACCCGGAGTGTCTATGATGTTGTACTTGTAGCGCTGGTCATGCCAGTCCCAATACACCGTGGTGGCGGCGGAAGTGATGGTGATGCCACGCTCCTGCTCCTGCACCATCCAGTCCATCGTGGCACTGCCATCGTGCGTCTCACCGAGCTTGTAGTTCTTGCCGGTGTAGAACAAAATGCGCTCCGTCGTCGTCGTCTTGCCGGCGTCGATGTGGGCCATAATGCCGATGTTGCGTGTGTAGTGGAGGTCTGACATGTGCTTCTATAGTATATTAATGTATTACGCGCGGAAATGCGAGAAAGCCTTGTTAGCGTCGGCCATGCGGTGGATATCCTCCTTGCGCTTGAAGGCGGCGCCCTCTTCTTTGTAGGCGGCCTGGATCTCGGCGGCGAGCTTCAGGGCCATGGTCTTCTCACTGCGCTTGCGCGAGAAGCCGATGAGGTTCTTCATACCGATGCTCTGCTTGCGCTCGGCGCGGATCTCCGTGGGGATCTGGAACGTGGCGCCACCGATGCGCTTGCTGCGCACCTCGACACTCGGCGTGACGTTGGCCAGGGCCTTCTTCCACACCTCCAGGCCGTCTTCCTTGGTACGGTCGCTCACAACATCGATTGCATCATAGAAGATGCGGTAGGCGATGGTCTTCTTGCCGCCCATCATCAGGTTGTTGACAAACTTGGTGACGAGGATATCGTTATACTTGGGATCCGGGAGGATTATTCTTTTCTTGGGCTTAGCTTTTCTCATTTTGCTAAAAACTTTAATCTTTCAACTTTAATCTTTCAACTTTACTTGCCGGCCTGTTTCGGACGCTTGGCACCGTACTTGGAACGACGCTGGCGACGGCCGTCGACACCGCTGGTGTCAAGAGCACCGCGGATGATGTGGTAACGCACGCCGGGAAGGTCCTTCACACGGCCTCCGCGAATCATCACTATGGAGTGCTCCTGCAGGTTGTGACCCTCACCCGGGATGTAGGCATTGACTTCCTTGCCGTTGGTCAAGCGAACACGGGCCACTTTACGCATGGCCGAGTTAGGCTTCTTGGGGGTGGTGGTGTACACACGGGTGCAGACACCGCGACGCTGCGGGCAGCTGTCGAGGGCGGGAGACTTGGACTTGTACTCCATCTGCTGACGTCCTTTGCGAACTAATTGCTGAATTGTTGGCATTTTTCGTTTCTTGTTTTATTATTTTATTACTTGTTTTTCAGTCTCATTCATGGGCATTACACGCCCAAAAAGGAATTGCAAAATTACAACTATTTTCCAAACCCACCAAACATCACCGCCATGACTTCATGTTAAATAATCTTAAAAAATCGCGGCAGCATTACAAACCAAATATTTACAAAATTATTTTGGTGCATTTTTTTTGCAGTTTTCCGTACTTTTCAACAGCTTTTCGGTGGGCGACGCATGGTACTTTTCAACAGGTTTTCCACAAATTTCAATGTCGGCTGCACGGCACATGGACGGACGCCGCACCGGCGCCCCCATGCCCCCCCCCAACGCCGTCCCTACGGCTCCGCACCGGCGCCCCACTGAAGAACGGCCGTAGGGACTCCGTAGGGGCTCCGTAGGGACTCCATACCGGATGGGCGTCAGGAAAGCTCCCGCTCAACCTCGGCGCCGCCGCTGACGGTGTACAAGCGCCCCGTGGCGGCGTCGCGGCAGAGCCAGCGCGTGCGGCGGCGTTCGATGCTGGCAAAGAGGATATCCGGCTTTTTCTTCAGGCGGAACAACGAGCCGGCCGGCAGGTTGTCGAGGCGGAGTGATGGTCCGGCACCGGCACCGGAGTCATGGCGGTGTAGCTCCTCCTCTATGCTGCGGGCCAACACGCGCGACAGCGGTATTCGGGCAGCATAGCGCAACACGAGCGGACGCACCTCTTCCGGAAAGTCATCCGCCCTGGCAGCGAGCAGGCTGGCGTATTCTGCCTGCCACTCGTGCCCATGTGGCTGCACGGAGCTGTATTTCAGGTGCGTCTCAAGGTGCGCGGCCTCGTGGAGGAAAACCCACAGGAACAGATACGGGTTGAGGTCGCCGTTGACAGACATCTCATGAAACGGGTGCTGCGGCTGCGGCCAACGATAGTCGCCATACTTTGTGCGCCGCTCACGCGTGACGTGGAAGTGCACCTTGTGGTGGTTCAGATAGGCGTAGATCCACTCCACCGCCTGCGGC
Source organism: Bacteroidales bacterium (assembly GCA_017522105.1). GTDB lineage: Bacteria > Bacteroidota > Bacteroidia > Bacteroidales > P3 > Colimorpha. Next base: position 32,884 of record JAFXAA010000006.1, read on the forward strand.
GGCAGGTGGTTGCGGAGTATGGCCCGGTATCGCTCTTCGGTGGTCAAAGCGGCTCGCAATCAAAAGGTAGGGCAGTCGCAGTCACTCTTTTTGTGGCGGTACATGTGGTCGCCGGAGCTGCACGCCGAGCAGACCACGCCGGCAAGGACGAGCAGCAGGAGCATTCGCAGGATATTCTTCTTCACTTCCGTATGTGTTTCTTTTCGCTCTAATTAACGCAGAACAGCAACATTTATTGCGCCGCCGCACAAAAAAGGGTGCTGACACTCAGCGACGGATGAAATATTTTATGATGATATTGAAAAAAAGCGTATCTTTGCAGCCTAAAAGAAAGCACATGAAAAAGGCGACAAGAACGCTTATCATATTACAGCTCATAGCCTTATGCATCTGCACCAACCTGCGGGCGCAGGTGGCGGACTCGGTGGATGTGCTGCACTACAGCCTGGAGCTCGACCTGAGCAACGGCCGGCCGTTCAACGGCGACGCGCTGCTGACGGTGCGTCTGCTTCAGCCTTGCTCCGCCATGGGGCTCGACCTTGACGGCACGGTGGACTCCATCCGCGTCAACGGAGTACGCACGGCAACAGGCGACATACACAACATACTTCTCGGCGGCATCGCCGTCGGCGACACATTCACTGTGGCCGTGGCCTACCGCGGCAGCGGCCACGTGGAGAGCTACGGCTTCGGTGGCTTCCATTTCGACAACGACATGAGCTACAACCTCGGTGCAGCCTTCAGCGAAGCCCTCCACCCCATCGGCCACGCCGTCTACCCCTGCCGCGACAACTTCCACGACAAGGCCACCTACACCATACACATGAAAACCACGGCCGGATGGAGCGCCGAATGCAGCGGCATGCTGCAGAGCCGCAGCATCGACAACAACGGCTGCGAGCACACCACCTGGGAGATTGCGCAACCTGTGTGCACCTATATCGTCGGCGTTAGCCAGGCCGCCTACCGCCGCATCAAAGACACCGTGGCGGGCTACCCGCTGACCATAGGCTACACCACGCAGGACAGCGCCACCACACGCAACGTCTTTGCGCTGCTCGACGCAGTGGTGCCCAAGTTCGAAGAGTGCTTCGGCCCCTACCGCTGGGGGCGCATAGGCTACATCGGCACCGCTATGGGCTCCATGGAGCATGTGAACAACATTGCCCTGGCGCGTCCGGCCATGGCCTCGGTGAGCCTGGCCGGCCAGAGCACAATAGCCCACGAGCTGGGACATGCCTGGTTCGGCAACCTCGTCACCTGCGAGGAAGAGGGCGACATGTGGATCAACGAGGGCGGCGCCTCGTTCTGCAGCGAAGTGGCACGCGAGGCCACACACAGCCGACGCGCCTCCAACGCAACCTACCAGCAAGACCTCGACAAGGTGCTGCGCACCACACACCACAGCGACGGCGCCTACCGCCCCCTGCACGGCATGCCCCACGCCTACACCTACGGCTCCACCACCTACGACAAAGGGGCCATGGTGTGGCACTCCTTGCGCGGCTACCTGGGCGACTCGCTCTTCTACGCCTCAGTGCGAACCCTCATGGAACGCTGCGCCTTCAGCAACATCGACGCCTACCGCCTGCGAGACTCCCTGAGCCTCTACAGCGGCCACGACCTCACCGGTTTCTTTGACTTCCACGTCTTCAACGCTGGCTTCAACAACTACAACGTCAGTATTGGCCAGGGCGACGGCTACCAAAGCACCAACAACGTCAAAGTAAGCATACAGCAGAGCAGCGTCGGCACCGACAGCCTGATGCGCCACAACCGCGTCCCCGTCACATTCATCAGCGCCGACGGCGCGCGCCACAAGGAGTGGTTCTCCTTCTCCGGCACCGACACGGTGGTCAACAGTCTACTGCTGCCCTTCACTCCGGCCCTGTTTGTGCTCGACCTTGACTGCGAGCTGAGCGACGCCGCCACCATTGACAGCGCCGACATTGTTGGCGGCAACGGCACCATTCCCGCCGAAATGGCCTTCTTCGCACTGCGGGCCCCGTCGCCCGAGCACATGACGCGCTACTACGTGGAGCACCACTATGCCCCCGCGCAAGACGCCGACACCCTGACGGGGGTGGTGCGCACTGCTGGCCGCTACTGGGCCGTGCGCTGCAAGCACGCCATCAACAACGGCGTCACAGGGCGTTTCCGCTACATACGCCAAGGCTACGCCAACAGCGCCTACGAGAACCTCGACGAGGGCTTCTACAACCGCTCCGTCAGCCTGGACTCCATAGTGCTGCTGTGGCGCAGCGACCCCGCCAGCCCCTGGCAGGCCGTCAGCCACCGCCGTGCGGGCAACAGCAACGACGGCTATTTCCTTTTAGACAACCTTCGCACCGGCGAATACACCCTGGCCGTGGTTGACACCAACCTGCTAGCCATAGCCGACGCTGCCGCAGGCACCGCCACCACAGGCGCGGCCCTCTTCCCCAACCCCGTGCGCCGGGGCGAAGCCGTGGCCGTCGAGGTGGAGAGCAACGCTCCCTTTGCGCTGACGCTCATCGACGCCGCCGGCCGCACTGCGTGGCACCGCGACGGCTGCCGCAGCGGCGAGAGGGTGGCTCCATCCGTGCCGGCGGGCACCTATACCGTGCTGATAGAAAACAACGACATAACATTGCAGTCGAAAATAATCATACTATGAACAGGATAAAAGCAATCATCGCCACGCTCTTCGTGGCCATGGCCTTCGGCGCCACGGCGCAGTATTCACAGCTCGGCGCCAAAAACGAGTTCATGTTTAAGGCCGAAATAGGCTATTCCCCCTTCATGGGCAACTTCGGCAAACTGGGCGACAACGGGTACAACCTGCCCCAGTACGAGCATGCCGCAGGCCTCAACGTCATGGCCGGCGTCAACATCAGCCAGGACTGGTTCCTCGGCGGCGGCGTAGGGGTCAACTACTACCACAACTTCGTGCAGGAACTCTCGAAGCCCATGTTCGGCGCCAACGTCTTTGTGGACTTCGACTTCCGCCCCATCTGGAAGGCCGTCATGGGCGTCGACTACCAGCCCACCACCATCACCTGGGCACCCCTCATGGGGGCGCGCCTGGGCGGCAGCCTGCTCTTCGCCGACCAGATGCTCTTCACCCCACTGGCGGAAGCCTACGGCGGCATCAACTGGTACTACGCCCACGGCCTGCGCAACATGACCCACAACTGGCACTCGTTCTATGCCACCCTCGGCGTGGCCTACATGCAGCAGACCTTCTTCCTGCCCATCCGTGTGGGCTGGCGCTGGTAATGAAAGGTTATTGGTTACAGGTTATCGGTTATTGACTATGCAATCCACACGCCAAAACAAGATCTGCCGCCTCATACAGCAGGACATGAGCGACATCTTCCTCCGCGAGATGAAGCCCGTCCTCGGCCCGTCGCTCATCAGCGTCACCGAGGTGCGCATCACCCCCGACCTCTCCATAGCCCGTATCTACGTCTCCATCATGCCCATCGGCGGCGGCAGCCCCGACAGCATCATGGCCCTCATCCGCGAGAACACCTCCGACCTGCGGCGGCGCCTCGGCATGCGCGAAGGCAAGCAGCTGCGCATCATACCGCAGCTCGAGTTCTTCATCGACGACACGCTGGACTATGTGGAGAACATCAACCGCCTGCTGAAACAGTGACCCGATGAAGCTCGAACAGCTCATCGCCGTGCGCTACCTCTTTGCCCGCCGCCAGAAGTCGGTGGTCAACATCATATCGTGGATCTCCCTCATAGGCCTGCTGGTGAGCACCGCGGCCCTCATCGTAGTGCTCTCCGTCTACAACGGCATCGGCGAAATCACGCGCGGCCTCTTCGGTTCTTTCGACCCCGAGCTCGTCGTCGAGCCCGCCGAAGGCAAGACCTTCCGCACCTCGGACATAGACTACGGCGCCCTCTGCCGGGCCGACGGCGTGCAGCAGGTGGCACAGACCGTCTCCGAGACGGCATGGCTCACCTACGGCGAGCAGCAGGCCATCGTCACCCTCCGCGGCGTCGACGAGGCCTACCGCAGCGTCAGCGGCCTCGACACCATGCTCCACGACGGCTCCTACGCCCTCACCATCGGCGACGCTCCGGCGCTCATCGTCGGCGGCGAAATATACTACAACCTCGGCATGCGCCTCCTCTCCAACCGCCCGGCGGCGGTCCACATCCCCAAACGCGGCACCACGGCCTTGGGCTACACCATGGACCAGGCCTTCAACATAGGCTACGCCCACCCCACGGCATGCTTCTTCATCCAGCAGGACATCGACCGCCGCTATGTGGTGACGCACATCGACTTCGTGCGGCAACTGATGGACTATGCCCCCGACGAGGTCACAGCCCTTGCCGTCAAGCTGCGCCCCGGCGCCGACCCGCAAAAGGTAAAGCAAGCCCTCAACTCAAAACTCAAAACTCAAAACTCAAAACTCATAATAAAAGACCGCTACGACCAGCAGCCGCTGTACTTCAAAATATTCCGCACGGAGCGCCTCGGCATCTACCTCATCCTCTCGCTCATCGTGCTCATCTCCACCCTCAGCCTCGCCGCCTCGCTGTCGCTGCTCATCATCAACAAGCGCGCCGACGTGTTCACCCTGCGCTCCATGGGCATGACCGTGCGGCAGGTGCGGCGCGCCTTCTTCACCGAAGGGCTGCTCATCTGCCTCGTCGCCGTCGTGGCGGGCCTGCTGCTGGGCTTCGCTGTGTGCTTCCTGCAGCAGCAGTTCGGCATCGTGCGCATGGGCGACGGCAACTTCGTCGTCAGCGCCTTCCCCGTAGCCATGCGCGCCGTCGACTTCCTCTACACCTTCCTTCTCGTCATGGTCCTCAGCGGCGGCGCGATGGCCCTCACCGTCCACCGCCGCGGCGCCATAGCGGCCTGACCCACCACACCGCAGATATCCTCCGCGCCGACGGGGACCCCGCCGGGGTTCCATAGCCTGTTTCCTCCTCTCCCCCACCGCACCCCTACGGCACTTCTTCAGTAGTTCTTCAGTAGTTCTTCAGTCAAAACCGTTAAACAACTGAAGAACTACTGAAGAACTACTGAAGAAATGCCGTAGGGGCTCCGTAGAGGCACCGGAGGATTGGCGGGGCGCAAAGGGACACTTTTTATCATTGGCGGGCACGCATGTCATTTTTTTTGCGTACCTTTGCACTTCACAATACAAAGCATCATGGAACAGCAACTGTTGATATACAATACGTTGAGCCGCCAGAAGGAGCTCTTCCGCCCTATTAACGAGGGCCACGTGGGCATGTACGTCTGCGGCCCGACGGTCTACGGCGACGCCCACCTGGGCCACGCCCGCCCCGCCATCACCTTCGACATCGTCTTCCGCTACCTGCAGCATCTGGGCTACAAGGTGCGCTACGTGCGCAACATCACCGACGTGGGCCACCTGGAGCACGACGCCGACGAGGGTGAGGACAAGATAGCCAAGAAGGCCCGTCTGGAGCAGCTGGAGCCCATGGAGGTGGCGCAGTACTACACCAACCGCTACCACGCAGCCATGGAGCGCCTGGGCGTGCTGCCCCCGAGCATAGAGCCCCACGCCAGCGGCCACATCATTGAGCAGATAGCCCTCGTGCAGCAGATACTCGACGCCGGCTACGCCTACGTCAGCAACGGCTCGGTGTACTTCGACGTGCGCAAATACCAGGAGCAGACCCACAAATACGGACGCCTCAGCGGCCGCGTCATAGAGGAGATGCTCGCCACCACCCGCGAACTCGACGGCCAGGAGGAGAAGCGCTTCCCCGGCGACTTCGCCCTGTGGAAGAAAGCCTCGCCGGAGCACATCATGCGCTGGCCCTCGCCCTGGAGCGACGGCTTCCCCGGCTGGCATGCCGAGTGCACCGCCATGGGCGCCAAATACCTCGGCTCGCCCTTCGACATACACGGCGGCGGCATGGACCTCGTCTTCCCGCACCACGAGAGCGAAATAGCGCAGTGCGAAGCCTCCACCGGCCACGCCCCCTGCCGCTACTGGATGCACAACAACATGATCACCATCAACGGGCAGAAGATGGGCAAGAGCCTGGGCAACTTCATCACCCTCGGCGAGTTCTTCGCCGGCAGCCACAAGGACAAGGACGGCAAGGAGATGCTGGCGCAGGCCTACAGCCCCATGACCATCCGCTTCTTCATCCTCCAGGCCCACTACCGCAGCACCGTCGACTTCGGCAACGAAGCCCTGCAGGCCTCCGAGAAAGGCTTCGCCAAGCTCCTCGAAGCCTACAAGACCCTCGGCAGGGTCGCCGCCAACGCCGCAGCCGAGGCCAACCCCGAAGTGGCAGCCCTCCGACAGAAGTGCTACGACGCCATGAACGACGACTTCAACACGCCCATCGTCATCAGCCACCTCTTCGAGGCCGCGCGCATCATCAACTCCGCCGCCGACGGCAAGCTCAAGCTCCGCCAGGCCGACATCGACGAGCTGCGCCAGGTCTTCGACACCTTCCTCTTCGACATCCTCGGCATGCGCGACGAAACCTCCGAAGGCGGCAACGGCCAGCTGGTGGACAGCCTGATGCACATCATACTCGACATCCGCGCCACCGCCAAGGCCAACAAAGACTGGGCCACCAGCGACAAGATACGCGACGCCCTCGCCGCCGCCGGCGTCACCGTCAAGGACGGCAAGGACGGCGCCACGTGGCAGTTATAAATCCATGAGTTAAAAAGTAAAGAGTTATGAAAAAAGCAGACTGGATACTCATCCTTTGCGTCATCATAGTGCTGACGCCGTTCTTCATACCGGCGACGGGGTTCTTCGCGTGGTTCACTGCTGCCACGACGGCGCACCCCTACACCATGGCCTTCTTCAAGTTCGCCATACTGGCCACCTTGGGCGAAATGCTGGCCCTGCGCATCCGCGAAGGCGTATACAACAAGCCGGGCTTCGGCATCATGCCCCGCATGATGGTGTGGGGCTTCCTCGGCATGTGCATCGCCATGGCCATGGTCATCTTCAAGACCGGCGTGCCGGCCTTCCTCGGCTCGCTGGGCTGGACGAGCGCCGCCGCTGTGTTTGCCGCCCCGACCTTCTCCTGGGGCAAGCTGGGCGTGGCCTTCGCCGTCAGCGTGCTTATGAACAGCATCTTTGCACCGGTGATGATGACCTTCCACAAGTGCACCGACATACACATCACCGACAACGGCGGCACCGTGGCAGGTCTCCTCAAGCCCATGAAGATGCGCGAGATCTTCGCCCACAAGGTGAACTGGGACATGCAGTGGAACTTCGTCATCAAGAAGACCATCCCCCTCTTCTGGTTCCCGGCGCACACCATCACCTTCATCCTGCCCCCGACGTTCCAGGTGCTCTTCGCCGCCCTGCTGGGCGTGGCGCTGGGCCTGATACTTGCCATCAAGAAATGAAGAAGCTCTTAATAGGTTTAGTGGGCTTAATGGGTTTAATGGGTTCCTTGAGAGCCCAAGGGCCCTTCAGCCTGGAGTGGCACGGCTTCGTCAACCCGCACTACTACGCCGACAGCCGCTCGGTGGTGGGCGGGCGCGAGGACATGATGCTCTTCTACCCCAAGCCCATCGTCAAGGACAGCCTGGGCCGCGACATCAACGACGGCTGGCAGGCCAACATGCTGGCCATCACCGCCCGACTGGGACTCACTGTCGAAGGCCCAGAGATGCTTGGAGCCAACACTATGGCATATATCGAAGGCGACTTCACCGGCAGCACCAACGCCGCCATCAACAACCTGCGCCTGCGCCACGCCTACATCGACCTGCAGTGGGAGCACCACCGCCTGGTGGCCGGCCAGTACTGGTACCCGATGGTCATCCACGAGATTATGCCCATGACCAACCCTCTGAATATGGGAGCCCCCTTCCATTGCTATGCCCGCCAGCCGCAGGTGCGCTACGAGTATCACCTCCTTGGCCTTGAAGCTGTGGCGGCCGCCTCATGGCAACTCGACAACATGAGCCAGGGCCTCCTCAACGGCGTTCCCGCCAGCAGCACCCTCTTCGCGCGACACAGCCTGGTGCCCGAGCTCAACCTGCAGCTGCACTACTACCTCGGCAAGCACTTCTTCTTCGGCGCTGCCGTCAACCTGAAGACCATCCAGCCGCAGGTGGCGACAGTAGACACCGTGTTGCAGCACACAGGACGGCACAGTTCGTTCAGCTGGAGCCTCTTCGGCCGCTACAGCGGCCCGGGCTTCACCGTCAAGGCGCAGGCCCTGTTCAATAACAGCCTCTACGAGGGCTGCTCGCTGGGCGGCTACTTGATGCTGGCCGACAGCTCGTTCCGGGACTGGCACTTCAACACCGTGTGGCTCGACATTGAGCGCAGTACCGGCCACTGGCGTCCCGGCCTCTTCCTCGGCTACGCCAAGAACCTCGACCACGGCAACACGGACTTCGTCCACTGTTTCGGCCGCGGCCACGACCTTGAATACCTCTGGCGCATCCAGCCCCGCCTCACCTACAAGACCCTCACCGGCCTCGACTTCACCGCCGAAGCCGAATACACCCATGCCGGCTACAAGGAGCCCGTGGGCAACCTGCGCCTGTCCCTGAGCATCGTCTATGCTTTCTAACTTCCACACACACTCATGCTACTGTGACGGCAAGGCCACGCCGCGCGAGATGGTCGACTTCGCCGTCGGCCACGGCTTCAAAGCCCTCGGCTTCAGCGGCCACTCTCCCCTGCCCTTTGACAACACATTCTCCATCACCGACTACGACGGCTACTGCCGCGAGGTGCGCGCCCTGCAGGAAAAGTACAAGGACCGCATCGAGATAAGCCTCGGCCTGGAGTTCGACTATGTGCCCGGCATGCTCGAAGACTTCACCCCCCTGACAGAGCAGGGCGGGCTGGACTACACCATAGGCAGCGTGCACCTCGTACCTGTACCGGGAGTGACACCACAGGGGGCCGACGACCTATGGTTCATCGACGGCCCCAGGTGGGAGCGCTACGACGAAGGCCTGCAGCGCCTCTTCGGTGGCGACATACGGCGCGGGGTGACGGCTTACTTCCGCCAGCAGAACGCCATGCTGGAGAAGAACCGCCCCACCATCCTCGGCCACCCCGACAAGATAGCCATGCACAACCGCAGCCGCTACTTCGCGGAAGACGAGCCGTGGTACGAAGAGCTGGCCCTGGAGACCCTCGCGCTGGCCCATGAGCTGGACGTCATCGTCGAAGTCAACACCCGCGGCATCTACAAAGGGCGCCACCCCGACTACTACCCCTCGCGCCGCCTGCTGCAGCAGATGAAGCAGTGGCGCCTGCCCGTCATCGTCAGCACCGACGCCCATGCGCCGGAGGACCTGCCGCGCACCGAAGGCGCCTGCGAATACCTCCGCGCCATCCAATACCCCGAAGTGCTCACCCACTGGCGCCGGTAGCCACCTGCGCCGTATCCGCCACGGTTGTTTAACGGTTGTTCTACGGTTGTTTAACGGTTAAAACCGTAGAACAACCGTTAAACAACCGTAGAACAACCGTAGAACAGCCGTACAGGAGCCGTACAGAAACGGTACCTGTCACGGAGCATAGAAGTGTTAAAAAAAGAGGAATCGCGCACAATATAAAAAAAAAGCGTATTTTTGCACTGTCGCAAAATACGGCATACAACAGCAGAAAACAGTAAAAAACAATAATTTAAACAACAACAACATGAAAAAAGCATTATTCACTTTGGCGCTTGCAGCCATGATGCTGCCTTTGAGCGCCCAGATCACAAGCTTCCCGTGGACGGAAGACTTTGAGAACGGCACGGCCTTGCCGACCGGCTTCAGCATCATCGACAACGACGGTGACGGCTACAACTGGGATTATGTCTACTACACCAGCTCCGCCATGGGCAACAACGGCAGCACGGGCTTCATGTCCTCCGCATCGTACATCAACAACGTTGGCGCCCTTACGCCCGACAACTGGCTCATCCTCCCTGCTTTCACCCTTCCGGCAGGCAGCGATTTCGACCTGAGCTGGTACGCCTTGGGCTACGACAACTCCAGCTACTATATGGAGAACTACAGCGTGTACGTGAGCACAACGGGCAACACCGTCAGCGACTTCACCGGCACCACCCCCGTGTACACCGGCACCACCAGCCAGACTTACACCAAATACACTGCCAACCTTTCCAGCTATGCCGGTCAGACCATCTATGTGGCCTTCCGTCACCACAATACCACCGACATGTATCAGCTCCATCTCGACGACCTGCGCATCGGCGCCCAGGGAGCCCCTGAGATCAACATCAGCGCCCCGGCCCTCGTGAAAATCAACGAGCCCGCCATCTTCACCATCAACGGCGCGGCCACCAGCTACGGCTGGTATGTGGACGGCGTGCAGCAGAGCGAGACCAGCACCACGCTGACCCACACCTTCACCACCGCCGGCCAGCACACTGTCGTGGCCCAAGCAACCAACGCCATCGGCACCGCATACGACACTGTCACCATTGACGCCATCGACTGCGGCAACATAGCCCTGCCCTACGCTCCCGACTTCAGCGCCAGCCTCGGCTGCTGGGACACCGCAGGTGCCACCCTCTACGGCTACAACTGGATGCCCACCAGCGAGGCAGGCCTCGCCTACGGCCAGGTGCTCTCCTTCGCCCGCGTATACCAGAACAACCAGTGGTATGACATCTCCACCGACAGCTGGCTCATCAGCCCGGCCATCACCATGCCCGCCACCGGCAGCTACGAGATCTACTGGAAGGCCCGCCCCTTCACCGGCCAGTTCCCCGCCGAGCACTATAGCGTCTACGTCATCAGCGGCGCCAACTTCGCCGACACCATCTCGGTCTACACCACCACCCTCGCCAGCAACGACACCAACTGGACCGTCAACGCCATCGCAGTGCCCTCCACCGTCAGCGGCGACTTCAAGGTAGCCTTCCGCCACCACAACACCAACACCAACAGCTACGTGCTCATCCTCGACGAGATAGAGGTGCGCGCCCAGGGCGCCCCCGTGCTCACCCTGGCAGGCCCCACCATCGCCCAGAACAACACCGCCGTCACCTACAGCGCCTCGACCAACGTCAACACCCTGGCATGGTACATTGACGGCGTGCAGCAGAGCGAGACCGGCACCAGCTTCACCCACACCTTCACCGCCGCCGGCACCTACACCGTCAAGGCCGTGGCCACCAGCACCACCGGCCAGAGCATTGCCGACAGCGTGGTGACAACCATCTACAGCTGCGACCCCATCAGCACCTTCCCCTTCACCGAGGACTTCGAGAACGGCCTCAACAACTGCTGGGGCATGATCAGCATGGACGCTGCCAACGACAATGAGTTTGGCACCTACGCCGACGCCACCGCCCACAGCGGTGCCAACGACTTCCGCTTCAGCAGCTACAGCCGCGCCGCCACCACTGGCGACTACAACCAGTACCTCATCACCCCGGAGCTTGTCCTGGACGCCAACAACACCTACGACCTCAAGTTCTGGTACAAGGCCCAGCGCGCCACCGACACCTTCTACGTGAAGACCTCCACCACCGGCAACGCCGTCAGCGACTTCACCAACGTGCTGGCCAGCTACACCAACCCCGCCACCGCATGGACTGAGGTTGTCCTCACGCTGCCCGCCGCCACCAAATATGTGGCCATCAACTACAACGCCAACTACCAGTACCGCCTCTATGTCGACGACCTCTATATCGGCGCCCCCACGACTCCCTCTGTGAGCCTTGAAGGCCCCGCCACCATCAAGGCCGGCAACACCGCCCGTTATGTGGCCTCTGGCACCACCCAGACCTTCAGCTGGACGGTTGACGGCGTCGCTTCCAGCGAGACCGGCAACGTGCTGACCACATCCTTCGCCACCGCCGGCAACCACACCGTCATCGTCGGCGCCACCAACGCCGTCGGCACCAGCTACGACACCGTCGTCACCGACGTCTTCCTCTGCCCCGCCGAGAGCCTGCCCTTCACCGCCGACTTCACCAACGGCTTCGGCTGCTGGGACACCGTCAGCACCACCGGCACACGCTGGAACCTCGCCGATGAGGTGGGAGCCAACAACTGCCAGCTCGTCTCCCTCTCCGCACAGCAGAGCTTCTTCGGCATGATGGACCTCGGCCAGGACAACTGGATTATCAGCAACGAGATCGCCATGGCCGCCGGCAACTATGAAATCAGCTGGCGTCCCATCGCCTTCGGCGCCCCCAACTATCCCTCCGACCACTACAGCGTCTACGTCATCAGCGGCACCAGCTTTGCTGACACCGCCATGGTCTTCAGCGAGACCCTCACCGCCGGCGACACCACCCTTGCCGAGCGCGTGGCCGCCATCCCCGCTGCCGTCACCGGCAACGTCACCGGCAACTTCAAGATCGCTTTCCGCCACCACGACTGCACCGGCGGCTACGCCCTTGGCCTCGACAGCATCAAGGTGCGCACGCTGAGCGCCCCCACCAGCGTCAGCATCCAGGGCCCCTCAGCGGTCATGGCTGGCGCCAGCGCCACCTTCACCGCCATCTGCCCCAACGCCACCAGCTACAGCTGGACGGTTGACGGCACGGCTGTCAACGAGACCAGCAACGTTCTGACCACCACCTTCACCGCCACCGGCGACCACACCATCAGCGTGACCGCCACCAACAGCGTAGGCACCAGCGCCCCCGCCACCCACACCGTCAATGTCTACAACTGCGACGCCATCACCAACTTCCCCTGGACCGAGGACTTCGAGAACGGCATCGGCGGCTGCTGGACCACCATCGACAACGACGGCGACGGCTACAATTGGTACCCCACTCTGGGAGACTCTGAGTTCGGCAACAGCTTCGGCAACGGTGAGACTGGCAACAGCGCCATCTCCAACTCCTATGTCAACGGTGGTGTCGGTGCCATCACTCCCGACAACTGGCTGATCACCCCCGCCATCACGCTGCCCGCCGATGGCAACTATACCCTCTCATGGTTTGCAACAGGTGCCAGCAATGACTACGGCGAAGAACACTATGCCGTCTATGTAGCCACTGGCAACACCGTGGCCGACTTCACCGCCACCACCCCCATCTCCGAGGAGACCCTCGCCGGCTACGAGTGGGTCAGCCGCAGCGCCAGCCTCGCCGACTATGCCGGCCAGACCGTCTATGTGGCCTTCCGCCACTATAACTGCACCGACATGTACGTGCTCGGCATCGACGACGTCAGCATCGCTGCCACCAGTGGCATCGAGGACGCCGAGAACGCCAGCAGCGTGGCTGTCTACCCCAACCCCGTGCTCAACATGCTCAACATCGCCGGTGACAACATCCAGAAAGTTGAGGTCATCGACATCAACGGCCGCACCGTCCTCAGCAACGACCGTGCCGGCCAGCTCGACATGAGCAACCTCGCCGAGGGTGTCTACATGGTCCGCGTCATCAGCGCCGACGGTATCCACACCCAGAAGGTCGTCAAGAAGTAAGTGCTTCTTGACACAATACAAAGAGAGAGGCTCTCACACGTGAGAGCCTCTCTTCTTTTGTTGTAGCGTGGCGTCACTCTGCCGAGTGGGCGTTGGCGTCGGGGTTGACGCGCTTCACCATACCCTGCAGGGCGGTGCCGGGGCCCACCTCGATGAACTCCGTGGCGCCGTCGCGCAGCATGTTCTGCACCGTGGCAGTCCAGCGCACAGGCGACGTGAGCTGCATCAGCAGGTTCTTCTTGATCTCGGCGGGGTCGCTGTGAGGCATGGCGTCCACATTCTGGTAGCAGGGGCAGACAGGCTTCATGAACGAAGTCTTCTCTATGGCTTCAGCCAACTCCACGCGTGCGGGCTCCATCAGGGGGCTGTGGAACGCTCCGCCCACGGCCAGCGGCAGGGCCTTGCCCTTCACCTCCTTCACCTTCTCGCAGGCGCGTGCCACGCCCTCGTTGGTGCCGCTGATGACCAGCTGCCCGGGGCAGTTGTAGTTGGCAGGCACCACCACCTCGCCCTCCACAGAGGCGCAGATGTCCTCCACCGTCTTGTCGTCGAGCTTAAGGACGGCGGCCATGGTCGACGGGGTCTTCTCGCAGCATTTCTGCATGGCGTTGGCGCGGGCTATGACTAGGCGGAGGCCATCCTCGAAGCTCATGGCACCGGCAGCCACCAGGGCCGAGAACTCGCCCAGCGAGTGGCCACCCACCATGTCGGGCTTGAAGGCCTCGCCCATATACTTGGCCAGAATGACCGAGTGCAGGAATATGGCGGGCTGCGTCACCTTGGTCTGCTTCAGGTCCTCCGGCGTGCCGGCGAACATAAGGTCGGTGATGCGGAAGCCAATTATCTCGTTAGCCTTCTCGAACATGGCGCGGCACTCCGCGTTGCCGTCGTACAAGTTCTTACCCATGCCCACAAACTGGGCTCCCTGGCCGGGGAATACGTATGCTTTCATTATTCGTCTTGTTTAGTTATTATTGATTTTACATTGTTTGCTATTTCTCTTGGCTTCGGCAGCCCAAAGGCGGCGACAGGAAGCTTGAAAATCCTCACCGAGAGCAGCAGCTGGGCCACGGCCATGAAGCTCTGCGTAGCCAGCGAGGCCCAGGCCGAACCCACGGCGCCGAGGTGCGGAATGAGGAGCATGTTCACCACGATGTTGAGCACCAGGCTCACGGCGGCGAAGGTGTTGAGCTGCCGCATGTAACCGCCAGCGGTGAGCAGCGTGCCGAAGATATATGTCAGCCCTATGGGGATGATGCCGAAGATTATGACCCTGAACACGGGCACATACTGCGCCGCACGACCGTGGTAGAGCAGGCTCATCAGCGGCTCGGCCAATGCGGCGCATGCCACTGCCGCGCCAACAGCGAAGAGCATCATGGGCCAAAAGACGAGGCGCAGATAGGGACTCACCTCAGAGCCTTCGTGGCACAGCCTTGAGAACACCGGCAGCAGGGGCACGCTGACAAGGTAGGCCACCATGGTCAAGGCGTCGAGCAGCCGGAAGGCGCCGGCGAAGATGCCCGCCTGCTCGTCGGAAGCCATGGCACGCAACACTATGCTGTCCACATGCCCGTAGGCTGCCATCAGCAGCACCAGCAGGGCAAAGGGGGCGCTCTTGCGCAATATGACAAGGAAGAAACGGCGGTCCCAGCGCAGGCGCCGCAGACCAGCCTTGCGGCCTATCACCACCAACGCGAGCGAGGCCGTCATGACATAGGCCGCCAGCTGGGCGTAGACAAACCAGTAGATGTTGAACCGCTCGCGCAGCGGACTCCACAGCAGGCACCCGCATATCACAATCATCAGCAGCCGGTCGAGCACCGAGAAAAGGCTGTCCCAGCGGAACAGCAGCAGACCCTCGAAGTTGCTGCGCAGGTAGAGGATAAGCGAATTGAGGAACTGGCACAGCGTCAGCAGCGCCAGCAGGCGGAACTCCGCACTGCCGTAGCCCATCAGCAGCCCCACAGTGAAAGTCACCACCACATACAGCCCCAACAGAAGAATCTTGATGCCCAAAATGCCGCTCAAGTGCTTGCCTATGAGCTGCGGGTGCTGCGCTATGTTGCGCGTGTTGAAATTGGTCAGCCCCAGGTCGAGCAGTATGTTGAAGATGTAGCTGAAGCTGAAGATGGCGTAGTAGAAACCGTAGGCCTCGTTGCCCACGGCGTTCTGCACCCCCACCTCTATGCCGAGCAGCCAGAATGGCTTGACCAACAGGTTGGCCAGCAACACCCAGAACAGTCCCGACAGTAGCTTCTTCTGCATTGTCATCTCTTTCTGCCTCTGGGATTACTCTTACCTGCTGCCGAACCACCGTCCCTCGACACCGACCACTGCTCTTCTATCTCCCATTTCTCGCGCACCTGGAGTGTTTTGCTGAAGTACACCACATATTCAGGCTGGCGGTCTGTCAGGTAGTCGCCCGTGGTCCAGCTGCCGTTGCCGTCCGTGTCGAGCACCGCCCGCAGGCGATAGCTGCCGGGCTTGAGGTGCTCAATGCGCACATCGCCGCTGGCGTCCACGCGGCGCGTGACAACCACCGTATCCTTTTCGTCCAGCACCTCCAGCACCACCGGACTCCCCGTGCGGTTGGTCAGGTGCATGGTGATGATGCCGTAGTCCTGCGGCGTAAGCTTGAAGACAAGGCTGTCGGATCGGTGGCCGAAGATGTCGGTGAAGAGGCTGTCGCGCAGGCGCACGGAGTATTCCTCGCCCGAACGCAGTGTCGCTTCTATGCGTGCGCCGAGGCCGTTGCTGTCCAGCGTCAGCGCATACTGCGCCACGCTGCTGTCCTTCATCCGCATCACCTCGGCCCGTGCGCCCTGCTCCACGGCCATCACCGGGGTGTTGAACGCCAGCCGCAGGTCATCGTAGAAGGCGTTGTTGCCGCTGCAGAGGGCCTTGACCATGGGTTCAGCCTGCCCCTGCTGTGCCTGAGCGCCACGCCTGCGCCGCTGCTTCGGGACACGGTAGCGCAGCTTGAGAGTGTCCTGCAGGGCGGTATCACGCAGCACGAGCTGCGCCGAATCGCATCCCATGTTTTTGAACCACACCAGCATGGTGTCACGGGCGCTGTTGAGGCGCCACACCAGGCTGTCGCCCGAAAGCTCGGGCTGTTGCATGGGCAGCTGGGTGGCTATGGTCACACGCCCGCGGCTGGTGAATTCCGCCTTGAGCACGCGCTGCGTCCGCCTGTCGGGCGGCGAGATGCGCAGCAGGGTCACGTTGCCGCTGTCAATGCTGTCCGAGGCCTGCACCGAGGTGGGTTCCCAGGCCGCCGCTTCGCCACGCCCCAGGCGCAGGTCGCGGTTCTTGTCCTCAAGGGCCACCAGGCGGTAGCTCCCGGCAGGTATGTAGTGGAAGGCGAAAACGCCGTCCTTGTCGCTCCGCGTCACGTAGTCGGGCGGGCGGGTCGTGGCTATGGTGTCTATGTCTGCCTCGATTCCCTTGCCCGTTTCCGAACTCTCCGCTTTCTGCTCTCCTTTATCCACCCTGTAGGCCATCACCGTCACCGGGTCCTTCCACGGCTTGCCGTCGCGAGCGCCGAGCACGCGCCCCGCCAGCATCATGGTGTCCAGACGGCTGCCCGTGGAGAACACATACTCGAAACTCGGCATCACATTGCCCTCCGTGAAGTCCACGATGGCGTCCTTGAACTGGAACAGATAGGTGGCGTCGGGCTGAAGGGTGTCGTTCAGCTTCACCACCACGCGCTTGCCCTTGGTGGAAAACTGGGGCTTGTTGCGCATGGGGGGCGAGATGAGGACGTTGTTGTCA
Organism: Bacteroidales bacterium; assembly: GCA_017522105.1. Lineage (GTDB taxonomy): Bacteria > Bacteroidota > Bacteroidia > Bacteroidales > P3 > Colimorpha. The sequence goes on from JAFXAA010000006.1 coordinate 50,064, forward strand.
GGGTCTTTCAGCACCACATACTCGTCGAAGCTGATGCTGAACTGTTTCTTGTCGAACCCACGGCTCTCGTTGGCGGGCTTGGAGGCCACAGCCTTGGGGGGCGCCTCGTCCTTGGGGCCGCCGTTGGGGTAGCCCTGCTTGGCGCAGCCCGCCGCCACCAGCGCCGCCAGCGCCGCCAAACCCATCAGCATTCTGCTCTTCATCGCGCCTCAGCCGAATATTTCGTTGATTTCCTTGTGCATGGCCTCCAGAGCCACACTCGTAGGCGAGTGCTGTGCCGCCGAAGCGAAGATGCCCGCCGCCAGGCGCGTGGGGTCGCTGGTATCCGGCAGGCTCACCGCCGCCGAGTTGACGAGGTTCACCATCTCGTCCTTGGCCTCGCGTATGCGCGTCCACAGCTCCGACGACAGGTACACCTGCTGCGAGAGGTTGTGCTCCCACTCGTCGCGTATGTTCTTGGTCATCACGCCCTGCAGCAACTTGAGGTCCATGCCGGGCTGCCAGCAGCGCAGCACCAGGCTCTCGGGGCTGATGCGCTCCAGAAACAGCGCCATGCGCTCGTAGGCCTGCAGGCGTATGGGCGTCACGGCCTTGAGGGTCTCGGCGCGCTCGTCCATCTTGATTTTCAGCAGCTGCTCCTTCTGCTGGTTGTCGAAATAGCGCTTCAACAGCCGCTGCACGCCCCAGCCCGTCAGGGCCGCGCTGCCCATGGCCACCAGCGCCACAAGGATAATAATAGCTATAGTTATCATTGCATCAGTTGATTTACAAGTTCTGTCACTCCCTTCGTGGCCACCTCCTTGATGAACGTCACCTTGCGGCTGACGGGCACCTCCTTGGGGTCCACCACATAGCACGGCACGCCGCTCTGCACATAGTGTATCAGCCCCGCGGCGGGATACACAGCCATCGAAGTGCCCACAACGATGAAGATGTCCGCCTGCTCGCAGAGCGCCGCGGCAGGCTCAATGTTCGGCACCGCCTCGCCGAACCACACGATGTGGGGCCGCAGCTGCGTGCCGTCGGGGGCGAGGTCGCCAAGCTTTATGTCGCGGTCGCCGATGTCCACAATCAGATCCGGGTTCACATCGCTGCGCCCCTTGGTCAGCTCGCCGTGCAGGTGCAGCACATGGCTGCTGCCGGCGCGCTCGTGCAGGTCGTCGATGTTCTGCGTCACTATGCGCACATCGTACCGCTCCTCAAGCCTCGCCAACTGGCGGTGCGCCTCGTTGGGCTGCGCCTTGAATAGCTGGCGGCGGCGCTGGTTGTAGAAATCCAGCACCAGCTCCGGATTGCGCTCGTAGGCCTCGTGGGTGGCCACGTCCTCCACGCGGTAGTGCTCCCATAGGCCGTCGCTGTCGCGGAAGGTCGAGATGCCGCTCTCGGCGCTGATGCCAGCGCCTGTCAATACCACTATCTTCTTCATACTTTGACATAACGCGCGCAATAATATATTATTGTGCCCGTCCGCAAATTTATCTCCGGCCCCTCCCCCACGGAACCTGTACGGCTGTTCTACGGTTGTTTAACGGTTGTTCTACGGTTGTTTAACGGTTTAAACCGTAGAACAACCGTAGAACAACCGTTAAACAACCGTAGAACAGCCGTAGGGGAGGCGGCGCACCGCAGCGGGTGGCCGTCAGGACTGGTGGCGGTAGGAGGGGTCGATGGCCTCGGAGACGTTGATCACATGGTCGGCAAGCTTTTCGTACTGCGCATAGAGGGTGCTGTAGGCGTTGCCTATGGGATAGCCGTAGGTGCCGTGTTTGAGGGCTTCGAGGTGGGCTGCACGCAGCTCGTCGCGGTAGACGTTGACGTCGTGCTCGGCGGCCTCGGCAGCCTCAAGGTCGGCATGGTCGTAGTCCACAAGGTTGGCGTCCATAACCATAAGCGCGTTCTCCACGAGGGCGTTCATGTGGGCCAGGTTGTCGTTGAGGGCGTCGCTGAAATGGACGGCGTCGGAGCGCTTGTTGCGCCGCGTGAGGGCTATCTGCAGGATGTTGTCGCCGATGCTTTCGAGGTTGTCTATGATGCGGAGCATGGAGCTGACGCGCTCGGAGGCGTGGCTGCTGAGGTCGCCGCTGCCCACGGCGGTGAGGAACTTGGTGAGCTCCATCTCCATCTGGTCGGTGAGGTGCTCGTAATCTTCTATGCGCTTCATGACGGCCTCGAAGTCCTTTTCGGACTTGGCGGTGCGCAGGTCGGGCAGCAGGGCGTACATGCGGAGCACCTGCTTGGAGAAGAGCTGTATCTCCTTCTTGGCGCTCTGCAGGTTGAGCTCGGCGGTGTTGACGGGGCCGCGGCTGATGTAGCTCAGGCGGTAGGCCGGGAATTCCTCCTTCTCTTCCTTGTCGGGCACCATGCGGGTGACGATCCACACAATCTGCGGTATGAACCACGACTGGACGCCGACGTTGAGCACGTTGAACGAGGTGTGGAAGAGGGCCAGGGCCATTGGCATGTCGGTGGGGAACACAGCCTGCACCATAGCGATGATGGGGCGGAAGAGGATGAGCGTCAGTGTGACGCCAATGACGTTGAACATCAGGTGCGCCCTGGCGGCGCGTTTGCCAGCCACTCCGGCCACCGTGGCGGCGAGGTTGGCCGTGATGGTGGTGCCAATGTTCTCGCCCATGACCAGCGCCACGGCCACGTCGAGACCGATCCACCCGTTGTGCAGCATCAGCAGGGTGATGGCCATGGTGGCCGCCGAAGCCTGGACGATGCAGGTGAGCAGGGCTCCTATGGCCACGAAGAGGAGCACCGACCAGAAGCCATAGCCGCCGAGCGAGGCGATGCCCTGCAGCAGGCCTGGGTACTCTTCGAGGTTGGGCATGGCGCCCTTGAGCAGATTCATGCCTATCAAAAGAAGAGCCAGGCCCACGATGGTCTGGCCCACGGACTTGAGCTTATCCTTGCTGGCGAAGATGAAGACGAGGCTCACGGCGGCAAGGAGCAGGGGCAGACTGAACTGGCCCGAAGCCTCGCCGAGGCCGAGGAGGGTGATGATCCACGCCGTGACGGTGGTGCCGATGTTGGCACCCATAATAACAGCGACGGCCCCCGAAAGAGACAGGATGCCGGCGTTGACGAAACTGACTACCATGACGGTAGTGGCTGATGACGACTGGATGGCTGCCGTCACCGCCGTGCCTGTGAGTATCCCGCTCAGCGGGTTGTTGGTTATCTTGCCCAGGACGGCGCGCATCTTGCTGCCCGCAACCTTCTGCAGGCCTTCGCTCATCAACTTCATAGCAAAGAGGAACACTGCCAGCGCACCGGCGAAGTTGATGACAATCAGTAGGATGTCTGTGAATTTCATAAATAATGTTGGTTCAATTGCGGTGCAAAGATAGCAAAAAGGCGGCAAATAAGCCGCCTTGATGTTGTTAAAAGATGCTAACGGGGCACTATTGGAGCGGTGTGAGGGTGGTGCGGCGGTTGAGCGCGCGGCCTTCGGGGGTGTCGTTGTCGGCCACGGGGCGGCTTTCGCCGTAGCCGCGGTAGGTAAGGCGGTCGGGGCTGACGCCACGCTCTATGAGGTAGTCGTACACCGCCTTGGCGCGGCGCTCGGAGAGGGCGAGGTTGTCCTCGTCGCCGCCCACGGCGTCAGTGTGGCCTCCCACCTCGAGGCGCAGGCGCGGGTGTCGCTGCAGAGCTTCGGCCAGGCGGTCAAGTTCAGCCAAGGAGGGCTCAAGAAGGGTGGCCTTGGCGGTCTCGAAGAAGATGTTGCGCAGGGTGACGGTGTCGCCCAGGGTGAGCAGGTTCTCGGCCTGACGGATGGGGTCGATGAAGGTGATGCGCTCGGGCCGCACGGGGGCCGGCATGACGAAGGAGTAGAGGTCCTGGCGCCCATAGCCGTCGGGACGGTCGCTGCTGAAGAGGGCCGTGCGCCCGTCGGGGGCCACGATGAGGTTGTTCTCGTCGCCGGGGGTGTTGATGGGGTAGCCGAGGTTCACGGGCGTGCCCCACGTGGTGTCGTCCACACGCTTGACCATGTAGAGGTCGCTGCCGCCCATGCCCATATGGCCGTCGGAGGCGAAGTATAGCGTGCGGTCGTCAAAGTGTATGTAGGGCGCCGTCTCGTTGCCCTTGGTGTTCACGGTGGGACCCATGTTCCTGGGCTTGCTCCAGCGGCCCTCCTCCAGCGTACAGTACCAGATGTCTGTGCCGCCGTAGCCGCCGCTGCGGTTGGAGGCGAAGTAGAGGGTGTAGCCGTCGATGGAGAGCGAGGGGAAGGACTCCCAGTAGACGCTGTTGACCGGCGCGCCGAGGTTGCGCGGACGGCCCCAGCGGTCGCCGTGGCGCACGCTCATGTACAGGTCGCAGCCCGTGGGCTCGTTGTTGCGGCCGCAGGCGGTGAAGATAACGATGCGGCCGTCGTGCGAGATGGTCTGTGCACCCTCGTTGCCGTGGCTGTTGAGGGGCTCGGGCATCCGCTCGGCAGGACCCCAGTCGAGCTCCATGGTGTCGTAGAGCGAAACGTAGAAGTCCTCCTCCTCGGGCAGACCGCGCTGGGTGTAGGCGTTGCGCGGCGAGCGGCGGGTGAAGACCAGCGTGCGATAGTCGGCGGTGAGGGCTGGCATGTACTCGTCGGCGGGACTGTTGACGTTGGAGCCAAGGTTAACGGGGCGAAATGGCACCGGATTTTCCACAGCGTGGCGGCGCCATTCAGCCGTGCGGATGCCGTCGCGGGCCTCCTGCTGCCAACGGGTGCTGCGGGGGTTGAGGTCGAGGCAGCGCTGATAGCAGTCACGTGCTTGTTGGTACTGCATCAGAGCCATGTGCTGGTTGCCCAGCAGCAGCCACGCTTCGGCATAGCCTGGGTCAATGTCCAGCGCCTTGGTGAGCAGCTTGATAGCTTCCTCGTACTGGCCAACGACGCTCTTCTCCACCGCCTGCTCGAACAGGGCCTCGCTCTTGGGCGTCTGCCCTACCGCAGCCAGTGGCAGCAGCATGAACAGCATCAGCATTGACGACAACCGCTTCATCGGCCTGTGGTTTTACCGTTTGACGATACTCTGCGCACGGTTGCCACAGCGCAGGACATAGGTGCCGGCTGGCAGGCCTGTCAGGTCAAAGCTGGCGGTGCCGTATACGGTCTGGGTGGCGAGGGTGCGCCCGCCGAGGTCATGCAGTGTGACGGTACCGTCGGCGGTGACGCTGACTTTGTCCACCGCGGGGTTGGGATATACGGCAAAGACAGGTTCTGCGCCGTCGTCCACTTCTATGCCGACATTAGGATTAGGCTCCGGCACAGAAGGCATGGTGGCGTTGAGGGTGATGGTGTAAGTGTGCACGGCCACACCGTCCTCCGCCGTCACGGTGATGGTTACGGTGGCGGTGCTGTCGTTGGTGTAGGCACGGGCAATATCGACGGTGGCGTCGCTCACCTCGGGGATGCCGGTCACCACGGCGGCGTGCAGCGCGGTGGTGTCGCCTATGGCCATGCTGTAGGCAAACACGGACTTGCTGAAGCCCTCCACGGCCTGGCCGTTGACCAGCAGGCTGTCGAGCCACGAGCTATAGACGAACTCAATGTCGTCAACAGACAGCGAATCGTTGGCGTCGCCGCCACCGGGGGTGATGTTGGTGGTGAGGTTGACGAGCATGTAGTTGGCCGAAGCGGTGCCGTCATAGACAAAAGGCACCTTGAGCTGTTGCCATTGCATTGAGGTGGCCGACGCCGTGGTGCGCGAAACGGCAACCTGGGCCTTGCCGCAGTAGAGCGAGGCATCGCCTTCCTGGTTGGGGGCCTTGAAGTCATTGTCGCCATGCAGAATGGCCGAGACCTGGGCCTGCGAGCTTGCCGAGGCGGCATAGTAGCTCACCCAGACGTACATGGAGTCCGGCGTACCCGTGAAGGGCTGGCAGTGGTCGGCATCGGCACGCTGCGTGTAGTTGTAGTTCTCGCTGCTGGCGGCCTGCATGGCACCGGCGTGAATGCGGCCTGTCGTCATGTTGCCGTTGGCATTGATGCCAAAGATGGACAGGGTGTAGATGGTCAGATAGCAACTGCCATCGGAGCCCGGGCGGCCACCGCCGCGGCGGTAGTGGTGATTGGAGGATGCCAACACGGCAAATGAGCCGTCCGACGAGCTGAAAGTGTTCCAGCAGGCAGGCTCCGAAGTATTGCCACCGTCCCACTGCTCAAAACCCGCGTTGGGCAACTGATACTGTGCGGCCGCCACGGCACACACAAGGGTGGCGGCAAGAAGCAATAGTGTTTTTTTCATGGCGTGCTACTTTTTCTGTTCTACAAAAAAGGGGCAGAAACCATGACAGGCTTCCGCCCCTGCGCTGTTGTCCTATAGCGGTGATTACTTAACCAGGCTGTAGGTGTCGCTGGCGATGACATACTCCTCGTCGGTGGTGACGACGACGACGGCCATCTTCGAGTCGGGGGTGCTGAGGATGATGTCCTCGCCCATGACGTTGTCGTTCTTGCTGAAGTCCACCTTGATGCCGAGGCACTCCATGTTCTCCAGGATAGGACGGCGCATGAACCATGCGTTCTCGCCGATGCCGCCGGTGAAGAGCAGCAGGTCGCAGCCGCCCATCTCAGCCATGTAGCCGCCGATGTAGCGTTTCACACGCTGGGCGAACATGTCGAAGGCGTAGGTGGCACGCACGTCGCCGGCGTCGCGGCCCGCGCGGATGTCGCGCATGTCCTGCTTGCCGCCGCTGATGCCCACGAGGCCGCTCTGCTTGTTCAGTATCTTGGTGATGTCTTTCCAGTCCTTGCCATTCTCAACAATTTCCTTCTTTATGATGAACTCGATGACGCCTGGGTCCACATCGCCGGGACGCGAGCCCATGATGAGACCCTCCAACGGGGTCATTCCCATGGTGGTGTCGAAGCTCTTGCCATGGTCAATGGCGCAGATGGAGGCGCCGCTACCGAGGTGGCAGGATATAATCTTCAGGTCGTTCCAGTCGCGGCCGATCATCTTGGCGGCCTTCTCGGCGACGAACTTGTGGCTGGTGCCGTGGAAACCATAGCGGCGCACGCCGTACTTCTCATAGTACTCGTACGGCACACCGTAGAGGTAACTCTTCGGGGGCAGGGTGCTGTGGAAAGCAGTGTCGAAGACGGCCACCTGCGGCACGCCGGGCAGCACCTCGCGCATGGCATAGATACCGGCGAGGTTGCCGGGGGTGTGCAGCGGGGCGAGGGGCGTGAGGGCCTTGATTTTCTCAATGACATCGTCGGTAACGACGACACTCTTGTCAAAGGTCTCACCGCCGTGTGCCACGCGGTTGCCAACGGCGCCAATCTCCTTGAAGTCCTTGATGACACCCATGTTGGGGTCAATGAGGGCGTTGAGGACAATCTTTATGCCTGCCGTATGGTCGGGGATGGGCAGCTGCTCATAATGCTTCTGACCGTTCCACTTGTGGGTGAACTCACCCATTGCCAAGCCGATGCGCTCCAGCAGGCCCTTAGCCATCACCTGGGCGTTGTTAGCCATGTCGACCAGCTGATACTTGATCGACGAGCTTCCGCAGTTCAATACTAAAATCTTCATATCTGTTATTTTTTTGATTTATAATCTATTTGTGCGTATGATGCTTCTTTTATGACACGCCAAAGATACGAAAAAAAACTGAACCCGGAACATTTTATTACAAAATATCACCCTAACTCCTGTTGCTCCATCATTTGCATCAATGTGGCGTACCAGTCGTCGAAGTCCTTGGGGGCGTCGTTCTCGCGGTCGGCCTCCTCCTTGGTGCGGGCGGTGTCGTCGAGCATGTCGTTGTGACCCGTGAGGGCCGCGAAGGGCGACAGCTGTGCGGCGCGCTCGTACATCGTTATGCGGCTGTGCTGTTTCACACCGTTGTAGGGCAGGTCTATTATGTCTTTGTAGTCGTCTTTCATCCCTTGTGTCCTCCCACCTGACTGTTGCGGTCGCGCAGCGTGGCGCCATCCTCGAAGTCGGTGCCGCGCAGTATGGCGTTCTTGCCGAAGCGTTTCTGTATTGTCAAGGCCGCCTTCTGCATGCGGTTCTCCCGCTCGGTCTTCGCTTTCCGCTCTTTCTGCCGGCGCTCTTCGGCCTCATGGTCGGCGAAGAGGTCAAGCTGCACCTCCTTGGCCTGTTTCACGCTGTCGCGCGCCACGAGGCTTCCCACCACCACCGTCAGGCGGCGCACCAGCAGCTTGCGGTCCACGTTGTCGTCGTATATGCCCAGTATTGCCTTGGTGATGGCGCGCGACGACGACGTGGGTTCCAGGGCCACGGCGCCGTGTGCGAAGCGAGGCACCTTGCGCCCGTACCAGTCCGTGGCCACCTCACCGTCGTAGTTCTTTTCCTGCGCGAGGTTCTCCACGTCGTAGTTCACCGAGAGGCCCACGTGCGACGTCACCAACCCCTTGTCCACCAGCTTTAGCGCCATGCTGTCGGCCATCTCGCGCACCACCACCCTCGCCTTGTCGAAGGTGTATGGCTCTGCCAGTACCTGGCCTGAGCTGAACGACTTCGTAGACGGCTTGTAGGCCTTGACGTCCTTCATGCCCACCGGCTCGTAACCCCAGGCGTGGTCTATCAGCAGCTCGGCGTTGACGCCGAAGAGCTTGAAGAGCTGCATCTCGTTGGTGAGCGAGCGCCGCGCCACATCGCCCATGGTCATCATGCCGTTGGCCTCCAGCTTGCGGCTGATGCCGCGTCCCACACGCCAGAAGTCCGTCAGCGGCCGGTGGTCCCACAGCAGGCGGCGGTAGCTCATCTCGTCCACTTCGGCAATGCGCACCCCGTCCTTGTCGGCGGGTATGTGCTTGGCCACGATGTCCATGGCCACCTTGCTCAGGTAGAAGTTGGTGCCTATGCCCGCCGTGGCGGTGATGCCCGTCTCGCGCAGCACCTCGTGTATCAGTTTCACCGTCAGCTCATGCGGCGTCATGCGGTACGACTGGAGATAGTTGGTGGCGTCGATGAACACCTCGTCCACCGAGTATACGTGTATGTCCTCCGGCGCTATGTAGCGCAGGTAGATGCCGTAGATGCGCGCAGAATACTGCATGTAGAGCCTCATGCGCGGCGGCGCCACTATGTAGTCAAGCTCCCACCCGTCGTTGGCCTGCACGTCGGGGTCGTGTGTGGAGCGCCCCGTGAAGATGCCTTCCGGCGAGAAGCACAGGCGCTCCATGTTCACCTGCCGCACCTTCTCCACCACCTCGAACAGGCGTGCGCGCCCCGAGATACCGTAAGCCTTCAGCGACGGTGTCACCGCCAGGCATATCGTCTTCTCGGTCCTTGAGGCGTCGGCCACCACGAGGTTGGTAAGCAGCGGGTCCAAGCCGCGCTCCACGCACTCCACCGAGGCGTAGAACGACTTGAGGTCTATGGCTATGAATGTGCGCTGCTTTTCCATCTGCGGTTATTTCGTAATATCTATCTCGTCGATCATCAGCCACGCCGGCTGTCCGGCATAGGGGTGCCATATCGGCAGCTCGCGGCGGCCTACGAAGCGCAGGCGCACGAAGTGCACGCTCCGCGCCTTGTGCGGCGCCAGCGTGTAGCGCAGGCGGCGGCTATCGCCGTAGAGGTCGGTGGGCGGGTTGGCGAGGGCCATGCTCTGCCAGGGGCTCCAGCGCTTGCCGTCGATGCTCCACTGCACCTGCACGTCCAGCGGCTTCACCACCCAGTCGCCGGGGCTGTGGCTGGCGCCCACGGCCACGGTGCCGAGGGTCTCGTAGCCCTCCAGCGTCAGCGTCAGCTCCACGGTGTCGGCCCCCTGGAAGCCGGCCCACCCGTGGCGCCAGTCGCCCGGCACGGCGCGCCGTCCGTCGGCCAGCTGCTGCGGGAAGCCGCCCGTGTAGGGCTCCGTGGGCTTCACGCTCGATGCTATCTCTTTTATCTTGAGTGTCTGTGCCTGCTCAGCCCCCATGCTGCCTCCCATGTCGGGGTGCGGCGCAAAGGGGCAGCTGCGCTCCACGTCGCCCGGCACCGCCACGAAGCGGTAGTAGTAAGTGCTGTCGCCGCTCAGCTGGTGGCGCCGTGCCGTGCCGGGGCCGCAGGTGGCGGTGCCGAGGCCCGCCTGGCGGTGGTCGACGCTCACCGTGTATATGCCCTCCGGCGTCAGGCCGCGCCAGCGGCGCGCCGCGGTGAGCGTGCTGTCGCTCCAGCGGCGCACGCTGAAGTTGAGCACCGTGTCGGGGCTCATCAGGGTCAGCGCCGGACGTTCGTCGCTGCCGTCGCCGGAGAAACGCACCCACACGGCCTCGCGGTTGCCCTGCTCCTGCGGCACCACATACTGCGGCCGCGCCAGCTCTTCCATGGCCTTGTACCAGGTGCCGTTGCGCTGCGCCACGCGCCGGTCGGGGTAGGTCTCGTGCAGGTTGCCGCGGAAGAGGCATGTCGTGTAGCCGGTGTCGAGGCCGAGCTGCACGCCCACCTTGGGCAGCGTGCTGTACTGGCCGCCAGGCACCACCATGTAGCTCAGCTGCAGGCGTCCCTCGTTGTCGGCCTCCACTATCTGCTTGACGCGCAGCGAGGCGCCGTCGTCACCCGTCAGGCGCAGCAGCATGTTCACCTCGCCCTGCGCCGTGCCCGCCGACACCACCTCGGCCTTCAGCCTGTCGAGGCCTTGCCATGCGCGAGCCCCTGCCACGTCGACGAGGTCGTTGTCCGTCGGCGGGCGCCAGAAGTTGCAGCGCAGCGGTGCCGCCAGCAGTTCGTGTCCGCGATATCGGTAGCTCTCTATGGCGCCGTCACGCATGCTGATGCGCACCTCGTAGTCGGCACCCGCCAAGGTGGCGGCGGTGCGTCCGCGCTGCACGCGCACCTCGCCGTTGCGCAGCCCCGAGCCGCGCTTCTCCGTGCCGTCGCGCAGCGGCACCGCGACGTTGTTGCGTCCACGCGTGTAGACGGCCCTCACCTCCTCGGCGGCGGGATGCGGCGTGCGGTCGGCGCCGAGAATGCCGTTGGCGCAGAAGTTGTCGTCGTCCTTCACCCCCGGCAGCTCGCCGAGGTCGCCGCCGGCGGCCCACCAGCCGCCCTCCATCGGGAACGCCTGGTCGGCCCAGTCCCAGATGAAGCCGCCCTGCAGCAGGGGGTATTTGTCTATGGTGTCCCAGTAGTCCTGCAGGCCGCCCATGGAGTTGCCCATGGCGTGGCAGTATTCGGCCATGATCCAGGGGCGGCGGTTCCTGCCGTTGCGGGCATAGGCGGCGATGTCGTCCACCGAGGGGTACATGGTGCACACGATGTCGGTGTTCCACGCCGTCTCGGCGCGCTCGTAGACCACGGGGCGCGAGCCGTCCTTGCCTTTGAGGAAGCGGTAGGCCTCCTCCATGCAGTAGCCGTTGCCGCACTCGTTGCCGAGGCTCCACGCTATGACGCAGGGGTGGTTGCGGTCGCGCTTGTACATGTTGTATATGCGGTCCAGTATTGGGTTGAGCCACTCCTTCTTTTTGGCCAGCGAGTGCTCGCCGTAGCCCTGGGCGTGGCTCTCAACGTTGGCTTCGTCCCACACATAGATGCCCGCCGAGTCGCAGAGGTCGTACCACAGCTCGTCGTCGGGGTAGTGGCTGGTGCGCACGGCGTTGACGCCGAACTCTTTCATCAGGCGTATGTCTTCGCGCATCTCGTCGGGCGTCACGTAGTAGCCGCCGGCAACGCTGTGCTCGTGACGATTGACGCCACGTATCTCCACGGGTTTGCCGTTGACGCGCAGCTGCCCGTTGCGGATGTCTATGTGGCGGAAGCCCACAAGCTTGACGAGACGCTCCGTCTCGCGCCCCGAGGCGTCGAGGAGGCGCACCTGCAGCCGGTAGAGCGCGGGCGTCGAGTCGCACCACGGCTGCACGCCGGGCACCGTGGCCGCGAAAGCGGTGAACCAGTCGCGCGGCTCCAGCACCTTGCGCCCGCGGGCCAGAACCTTTCCACTCTCCGCTTTCCACTCTCCACTTTCCACTCTCCACTCTCCACTTTCCAACCACCACTCCACACTGCCGCCGCCCACCTCACGGCTGAGGTCCACCATCACATCGAGGCGCCCCGTGCTCCAGTCGGCGGTGTCCACGTCGGCGGTGATGCGCATATCGGTGATGTAGGTCCACGGCACGCTGTAGAGCTCCACGCTGCGCGTGATGCCGCTCATGCGCCACATGTCCTGGCACTCGAGGTAGGAGCCGTCGCTCCAGCGGATAACCTTCACTTTGAGGTCGTTCTGTCCGTCGCGGAGGTAGCGGGTGATGTCCCACTCGGCCGGGGTCTTCGAGTCCTGGCTGTAGCCCACCTCGCGGCCGTTGATGTAGAGGTACATGGCCGACTTAACGGCGCCGAACTTGATGATGGTGCGGCGCCCGCGCCAGTCGTCGGGGAGTGAGAAGGAGCGAGCGTAGACGCCGGTGGGGTTGTAGTCGGTGGGCGCGTAGGGCGGATTGCTGGCAAACTCGTTCTTCATGTTGACGTAGACGGGCACGCCGTAGCCCTGCAGCTCTATGTTGCCAGGCACGTTGATAGAGTCCCACCGCTGCGGCGCGAGGGTGGCCTGCTGCGGCGTGTCGTAGATACGGAACGCCCACCGCCCGTCGAGGCAGAGGCGCCACGGCCCCTCGGGCACCACGCGGTCGTGGGGCTGCACCTTGTTGAGGCGGTACACCTCCAGGTTGTCCCAATGCGGCTGCCCCGACACCCGCATGGTGCCGAAAAGCACTATCATTATAGCGATTGCAAAAATGCGCTTGCTCATATCCGGATGCAAAGATACACTTTTTTCCCGAACCCCAGCCCTTCGGTTGAAAAAAATACCCCTCCGCCACGGAGCCGGTACGGAGCCCCTACGGCATTTCTTCAGTAGTTCTTCAGTAGTTCTTCAGTCAAACACTGAAGAACTACTGAAGAACTACTGAAGAAGTGCCGTCGCGGAGGCGACGGAACTACGTCCCTCGGCGGAAGAAATGCCGTACCGGGTCCGTAGGGGATGCGTAGGGGGTGGCTATTGAGATGGAACCCCTACAGGGTTCTTTTACATTTTGTTACAAGGCGGTGGCTATTAAAATGAAACCCCTGCGGGGTGTTGTGACCATGGGGGTGACATCTTGTTGCAAGGCTGTGGCTATTGAAATGAAACACCTGCGGGGTGTTGGGGCGTGGGGGTGGCGGCAAAATATATTTGGGCTGAGACACAATAAAAAAAGGCCTTTGCAGTTAACATAGGGAAAAATCACAGCACTATGGATATCAACACACTCAACATCGACGACAGCGCCAAGCTCAACGTAAAGGCTTGGCTCGAAGGCGAATATGACGAAGCCACGAAGCAGGCTATCCGCGACATGGCCTCCAACCCCCAGGAGCTCAACGAGAGCTTCTACCGCCACCTGGAGTTCGGCACCGGCGGCCTGCGCGGCATCATGGGCGTGGGCACCAACCGCATGAACCGCTACACTGTGGCCATGGCCACACAGGGACTGGCCAACTATGTGAAGAAAGTCTGCGCCGGCGAGAAGGAGCTGCGCGCCGCCGTGAGCCACGACAGCCGCAACCACAGCCGCGAGTTTGCCGAGATTACGGCCCGCGTGCTCGCCGCCAACGGCTTCCATGTCTACCTCTTCGACGGCATGAGGCCGACGCCTGAGCTGAGCTTCGCCGTGCGCCACTACCACTGCCACACCGGCGTCATGGTCACCGCCAGCCACAACCCCAAGGAATACAACGGCTACAAGGCCTACTGGAGCGACGGCTGCCAGCTGACGGCGCCGCACGACACCGCCGTCATCGACGAGGTGCTGAAGATCAAGCACGTCTCCGACGTCAGGATGGACGCCCCCGAAGGCGCCATAGAGACCATCGGCGAGGAGCTCGACAAGGTCTACCTGGCACGCGTGGAGAAGAACAGCCTCAACCCCGAGGTCATACGCCGTCACCACGACGTGAAGATAGTCTACACGCCGCTGCACGGCACCGGCATCACCCTCATACCCCGCATGCTGAAGCAGCTGGGCTTCACCAACGTCAACATCGTTGAGGCGCAGGCCGTGCCCGACGGCAACTTCCCCACCACCCCGAGCCCCAACCCCGAGGAGAAGGCGGCCATGAGCATGGCCGTGGAGCTGGCCAAGAAGATCGACGCCGACATCGTCTTCGCCAGCGACCCCGACGCCGACCGCGTGGGCGTGGCTGTGAAGCGCCCCGACGGCGAGTGGATGCTCCTCAACGGCAACCAGACCATGAGCGTGCTCTTCTACTATATTGTCAAACAGTGGCAAGAGAAGCAGCTGCTCACCGGCAACGAGTACATGGTGAAGACCATCGTCACCAGCGAGCTACCAGCCGACATAGCCACCCGCGCAGGCATCAAGATCTACGACGTGCTGACGGGCTTCAAGTTCATAGGCGGCAAGATACGCGAGCTGGAAGGCGTGGAGACCTTCATCGCCGGCGGCGAGGAGAGCTACGGCTACATGATAGGCGACTTCGTGCGCGACAAGGACGCCGTCAGCGCCTGCTCCATGATCGCCGAGATAGCGGCATGGGCCCTGGAGCAGGGCAAGACCTTCTTCGACGTGCTGGTGGACATCTACCGCCAGTACGGCTTCTACAAGGAAGGCCTCGTCAGCGTGGTGCGCAAAGGCAAGAGCGGCGCCGAGGAGATACAGCAGATGATGCGCGACTACCGCTCGAATCCCCCCGCGGAAATCGACGGCGAGCGCGTGGTGTGCATCAAGGACTACCAGGTGCTGGAGAGCAAGGACCTGCTGACAGGCACGGTGACCAAGATCGACCTGCCGAAGAGCAACGTCCTGCAGTTCTTCACCGACAAGGGCAACAAGATCACCGTGCGCCCCAGCGGCACAGAGCCGAAGATCAAGTTCTACTTCAGCGTCAAGGCCGACCTCCCGTGCCCCCACTGCTTCGACGACGTCAACAACGCCCTCGACGCCAAGATCGAAAGCATCAAAAAGAGCATGAAGCTGGTGTAAAGCTATGGAACGCTTGAGCAGAGAACAGGTGCTTGACCTCATCCGTACCTCGATACGGGCTAAAGAGCCAGACGCGCAAATCATCCTTTATGGGTCGCGCGCCCGAGGCGATGCACGCCCTGACTCTGACTGGGATATCGTTGTCCTGCTCGACAGACCATCCACACCAGACCGATACGAAGCAGTCTACGACCTTTGGGACAAATCCTATGAAATCGGTGAAGAAATCAACACCCTTGTCTACACCATGGACCAGTGGAACAACGCACCTCCATCATTATTCAAATATAACGTAAGAAAAGAAGGAATACAACTATGAGTCTTACCGATGAAGAACGCTCTGCAATAGTAGCTTACCGTGTTGAAAAAGCCCGTACAGCCATAGCGGAGATCAAGCGGGCAATGCCGCTGGAAGTGTGGGGCATGATAGCAAACAGAATGTACTATGCCATTTACTATGCGGCGGCAGCATTGCTGATAAACGATGCCCACATAGCAAGCAGCCACAAAGGAGTATTGTCACAGATAAATCTGCATTATGTCCCAAAGGGACTTTTGTCAAAAGAAGACGGTCACCTTTTCGGCAGAATATTCGCCTTTCGGCAAGGTAGCGACTATGACGATTTTATTGATGCTTCAAAAGAGGATATCGAAAAGTATCTTCCCCAGGTTGAGAGCCTCGTTGAGAAGATAATCTCATTGATAAAATAGGCTGTTCCGACAAACCCTTTAGCGGATTCAGGACGTCTTGGGTCCGCTTTTCTTATTGTTAATCAATCATCGGCAACTTTTTCTTGCACGATTGGGAAATAGTTTGTACCTTTGCAGTGTCGTTAGCCCCGATGCCTGTGAGGGTTGAGGGGTGGGCGACAAGAGTACAAGACATAGAAGAAGACGTTGTAATCAGCGTTTATCTGCGGCACGTGAATCTCGCAAGTTCTAAAGTATCCGCACGGTAAAGGCAATGAACCAGCGTCCATTGGTGGTGTATACATTGGTCTCGATGTATATGGCCAGCGTGGGCATCGGGCGTTGCTTATCCTCGGATACAGGCAATGCGAGAGCCTCACGTGCGGGATAAGTGGCAAACAGGATTCCCGCGCTTTTTTTATGTGCTGTTTTTAGGCTGACAAACATTAACAAAAACAACACAAAGATGAAGACAAGACTATTCATTATGGCGGCGGCAGCTGCGATGCTGCTGGCAGCGTGCGAGAAAGACCATGACGTTGCCCAAGATGCCAACACAGGCAGAAATGTCAACGGCAAAGGGAAACAGGTTGTTAAAATGACAACCATCGAATATGAGGACTGGACCAACTACACCAGAGGATATGCACGCGGCTCGAGCCATTCATGGTCAGGAAACACAATAAGCAGCGTAAGAGGTCTCCGTTATGAAAACGGTACAGAGACATCGGGGCAGCAATATAACGTTTCCTATGTTTACGACGGAGATGTGCTAAAAGAGCTAAGAGTGGAATATGCCGATGATAAGTACCAGAATTATAGATTTACCTATACAGATGGCCTACTGACAGCGATATATGAAACATATATGTATGAGGTTGAGGGATGGAATATGACCACGCTAACATATTCCGATGGAAAAATTCATGAAATCACAGAGGATGACGGAACCCATACAAGTAGAAGCGTACTGACTTGGGAAGGCGACAATGTTATTCGTAATGAGGAGTATTACAGATATAGCTACGATGGTTACGTTACTGAAAGCAACACTATCTATGATTACACATACGACGACAAGAAAAACCCCATGCGGTTTGAAGACCCGGCCATAGCATTTGCATTTGGCGGCATATCCCGCCTCTCTGCCAACAATGTGACAGAAATGACCATCTCCAGACAAGATTATTCCGGCACACACTCTTACACATACACCTATGAGGACGACTACCCGGTGAAGCGGGTTGAAGAGTATATCAGCATTAATACGGGCGCCAACGCAAACGTCACAAACACCACATACTATGAATACGCTGACGGTACAGGGAGTGGACAGGTACCGCAGATATTCACCATAACCGTGGAAAGCAATGACCGAAGCTTGGGTACAGTGTATTATGACGGAGAGTATGCGGCTGGTACCACGGCTGTGATAGGAGCAACAGGCAGCTACCAACATGCGTTCAGATGTTGGAGCGACGGCAACACCGACAATCCTCGCTCCATCACAGTGAACGCCAACGCCACCTATACAGCTATATTCGGCAATAGCAACTAATTCGCCAACACTTGATATTGTTTTTGCCGGGCGGCACAATAATCTGTGCCGTCCGGCGTTTCTTATGCCGTATGACACTGCCGTCGAAGATACTGGAGCAGGCTGTGGAACAGCTGGCGACGCTGCCGGGCGTGGGCAAGCGGTCGGCGCTACGCTATGCGCTGGACCTGCTGAAGCGCGACGAGCAGAGTGTGCGCGACTTCGGCGAGGCGCTGGTGAGGCTCAAGACGAACCTCTACCACTGCCGCTACTGCCACAACCTGAGCGACACCGAGGTGTGCCCCATCTGCGCCAGCGAGAAGCGCCAGAAGGGCATAGTGTGCGTGGTGGAGAACGTGCAGGACGTGATGGCTATAGAGAACACGCAGCAGTACCGCGGGCTGTACCACGTGCTGGGTGGCGTCATCTCGCCCATCGACGGCGTGGGGGTTCAGGACATAGAGATCGGCAGCCTGCTGCGCCGCGTGGAGACCGGCGACCCGGCGCCCGTGGAGGAGGTGATCCTGGCCCTGCCCACCACCATGGAGGGCGACACCACGGGCTACTACATACACCGCCAGCTGCAGCCCACGGGCGTCAAGGTGACGACCCTGGCGCGCGGCGTCGCCGTTGGCGACAGCCTCAACTACACCGACGAGATAACCCTTGGGCGCAGCATAGCCCACAGAATACCCTTTGAAGGATGAGGAAAATAGCCTTTCTGGCGATGCTCATCACCATGACCATGAGCAACGCCTGCCATCCCAAAACAGACACTGCGGCGAAAGCGGTCTGCGCCGCCGCGACGGAGAGATCCCTCGACGCCGACATCGGCGAGATGCTCATGGTGGGCTTCCGCGGCATCGCCGTGGACTCCACGGACCACATCTGGCGCGACCTGACACATTTCCGCGTGGGCAGCGTCATTCTCTTCGACTATGACGCCGCCACGGGGCGCCGCGGGCGCAACATCACGGGCGTGCAGCAAGTGCAGAGCCTCTGTCGCCAGCTGCGTCACATAAGGCCCGACCTGCTGATAGGCATCGACCAGGAGGGCGGCAAGGTGAGCCGCCTGCACCAACGCTATGGCTTCCCTGCCGTGGCATCACCCAAGCTGTCGGCCGCCGAGGGCGACGACAGTGTGCGAAGCTGCGCGCGCATCACAGCCCGCATGCTGCACGATGCAGGCATTAACCTCAACTTCGCCCCTGTGGCCGACGTGAACGTGAATCCCGACTGCCCGGTGATAGGCAAGCTTGAGCGCAGCTTTTCGGCTTCGCCGGAGAGGGTGACCGATTGCTGCAGGATATGGATTGAGGAGCAGAACAAGAAGGGCGTGGCTTCATGCATGAAGCATTTTCCCGGCCACGGCAGCGCCACGGGCGACACACACAAGGGCCTCGTGGACGTGAGCAAGACATGGCAGAAGAAGGAGCTGCAGCCCTATCGTGAGCTGGTAAAGACTGTGCCCATGGTGATGACGGCGCACGTCATCAACCGCCAGTTAGACCCCGACGGGCTGCCGGCCTCGCTCTCGCCGCGCATCACAGCCTACCTGCGCGACACGCTGGGCTTCCAAGGCGTGATAGTGACCGACGACATGGCCATGGGGGCCATAGTGAACGAGTACTCCTTCGAGACGGCGCTGCGCATGGCTATAGAGGCCGGTGCCGACCTGCTGTGCCTGAGCAACAACGGAGGCACCTACAACAGCGAGTTGGTGCCGCAGGCGGTGCGCACCATCAAGCGGATGGTGGCCGACGGCACGGTGAGCGCCGAGCGCATACACGCCTCGGCGGAGAGAGTGCGCGCCTTGAAAGCGGAGGTCAGAAAGTCCAGGTGAAGCCGTCGAAGGGGTGCAGGCGGTCGAAGCCCTGCTCCTTGGAGCGCTCCTGAAGACGCCTGATGCGCTTCAGGCCCCAGCGCCACAGTTTCACATCAAAGACGATGAACACAATGAACAGCACGCCGCAGGTGGCCATCACCACGGCGTTCTCCTCGCCGTAGGCCTCGCCGAGGGCGCCGGAGACCATCAACAATGCGTCGTAGGTGCCATGGAGCAGCATGGGGTAGAAAAAAGCGCGCCAGAGGTGACGTCTGCGGTGTTCGGGGTCGAACTTGGCGAGGGACACGTAGTAGCCCATGGTGACGGCGAAGAGGAAGTGCGCCGGCACGGCGAGCACGCCGCGCATGAGGGCCGTCATCACCTGGTCGTCGCCCTGCAGCACATAGCCAATGTTTTCCACGCAGGCAAAGCCCAGCGAGAGGTAGGCGGCATAGACGATGCCGTCGAAGTACTCGTCGAAATGGGGGCTGCGCCAGATGAGCCACAGCAGCAGGAGCAGCTTGCAGAGCTCCTCGCTGAAGCCCGCCACGACATAGCCCGTGAAGATGCCGTTGAACACAGGCATCGACGACGCGTCGGGAGCCAGGGGCATGATGGCCTGCTCCATGAACACGGCGGGCACCACGCTGAAACAGCCCACGAAGAACGTCCACACAAGCTTGCCCAGCGGTTCGGGTTGGTACTTGTCTTTCTTGTATATGAACCACAGCAGCAGGAGGACCGGCAGCACTGCGGAGATGAAAGCTATGTTCATGGCGCGGAGAAATAAGATGAAGCGGCCAGCCGATGCGGCCGACCGCTTCGTTCATGGATGCGATGTTATTTGTTGTAGCGCTGGCACTCCTTGGGGGTGACGCAGGTGCCGGTGGCGCGGGCCACGAGGATGCGCTCTTCGAGCACCTCGGCGGCGCTGGCGCTGATTTCGGGCAGGGTGCGGATGACCTTGTAAGCCTCGAACTTCATCTTGCGGCTGGTGTTGCCGACGTGAGTGATTTCGCCGTAAGCCTCGATATAGTCGCCAGCGTAGACGGGAGCCTTGAACTCAACCATGTCGTAGGCGCAGAAGAGGCCTTCGTCGCCGTCCTGCTTGATGAGGAGCTCGGTGGCCACATCGCCGAAGAGGTGAACCATGTGGGCGCCGTCGACGAGGTTGCCGCCGTAGTGTGCGTCCTTGGCGCTCATGCGGACGCGGAGCATTGATGTAACTGCCATAATTTTATCTGTTTTTATTGTTTGTATGTGATGTTTTATGTATTGATTCTCAACCTTAAACCTGAAACCACAAACCTTAAACCATAGGGTTTCTCGTCTGCAAAGATACACAAATTCAGCCGTCTGGCCAAATCTTTTTTTGGAGTGCAAAAAAACAATACTGGCATACTTTGCTGACAATAATATCCGCAAAGATGCGTTTATTATAGGCATCCTGTTAAAGAGAATGTTTTATACCACACTCATTATGTGAAATATAATTGTAAAATAACGAATATGAAACGTAATAACTTGCTGACCGTAGGCATTGTGACGGTGGCCATGGCCATTGCCGGATGTAGCACTGCAGATCTACAAAAAGAAAAAACAGATATGACAAAACTGACAATGACACAGGAGTGGGATAAGGTGTTTCCACTCAGCGACAAGGTTGAGCACCACAAGGTGACCTTCCACAACCGCTTCGGAATCGAGCTAGCGGCCGACATGTACACGCCTAAAGACGTGAAAGAAGGCGAGCAGCTGTCTGCCATCGCCGTCTGCGGCCCCTTCGGTGCCGTCAAGGAACAGAGCAGTGGCCTCTATGCGCAGCACATGGCCGAGCGCGGCTTTTTAGCCATAGCCTTCGACCCCTCGTTCACCGGCGAGAGTGGCGGCGAGCCCCAGCGCATGGCGAGCCCCGACATCAACACGGAGGACTTCCTCGCCGCCGTTGACTTCCTCAGTGTGCAGCCCAACGTCGCCCCTGAGCGCATAGGCATCATAGGCATCTGCGGATGGGGCGGTATGGCCATCAACGCCGCAGCCCTCGACCCGCGCATCAAAGCCACTGTGGCCAGCACAATGTACGACATGAGCAAGATAGCCCGCGAGGGCTACTTCGGCAGTGCCGACAGCCGCGAGGCCCGCGACGAGCAGCGCCGCCTCTGGGCCGCGCAGCGCACCGAGGACTACCGCACGGGTAGCTACAAGCGCGGTGGCGGCGTCATAGACCCCCTGCCCGACGACGCCCCTTGGTTTGTCAAAGATTACCACGCCTACTACAAATGCCCTCGCGGCTACCACGAGCGCAGCGGCAACAGCACCGACGGCTGGAACGTCACCGGCACCATGAGCTTCATCAACCAGCCTCTGCTCGACATGGCATGCGAGATTGGGAACCCTGTGCTCATCATCCACGGCGAGAAAGCCCACAGCCGCTACTTCGGCGAGTACGCTTTCGAGAAGATGACCGGCAAAAAGTGCGACGGAAAGAGTATGACTTCTGGCAACAAGGAAATAATGATTATCCCTGGCGCCAGTCATGTAGACCTCTACGACGACGTGGCCGGAGTGATACCCTACGACAAGCTGGAGCAGTTCTTCCGTAGCAACCTTAAGTAGACCGCAACGGAATACTGCAAACAACACCACGACCAGCATTACGTTGTACCCAGCGAACAATGAGCATGCTTCAACGCCAGGCACCGCCGAGCAAAACAAGCTGGGCTACGAGAACTTCCTGACGATGATGGTCTAACCTGTCGGGAGACATGATGCCATTCACGAGATGGAAAGGCTATAAAAAACGGGATTGCCGCCTCTGCAGGTGGCAATCCCGTTTGTCATTGTTGTCCGTGGAGTCGGTTATTTCTTGATGATGTAGTCCACGAAGATGCCGGGTGTCTTAACGTTCTCGGGAGCGATGTCGCCGGTGGCGACGATCTCCTGCGGCTCGACGATGACGGTGTCGGCGGCGGTGGCCATCATGGGGCTGAAGTTCTGGCTGGTGCCTTTGTAGACGAGGTTGCCTTCCTCGTCGGCGATGTTGGCGCCTATGATGGCGACGTCGGCGCGCACAGGCTTCTCGAGGAGGTACTCCTTGCCGTCGACGGTGATCTTCTGCTTGCCGTTCTCAACGACGGTGCCGAGACCCGTCTGGGTCAGCACGCCACCGAGGCCTGCGCCGGCGGCGCGGATCTGCTCGGCGAGGGTGCCCTGGGGCTGGAGGGTGACCTTCAACTCGCCGGCGTTCATCTGGTCAATGGTGTTGTTGTTGGTGCCGATGTGTGTGGCGATGAGGGCCTTCACCTGATGGTTGGTGATGAGTTTGCCGACGCCCACCTCTGGATAGGCAGTGTCGTTGCAGATAATGGTAAGATCCTTTACGTTGCGAGCCACAAGCTCATCGATGAGTGCGATGGGGTTGCCCACGCCGAGGAAACCGCCAACCATAACAGTCATGCCGTCATGAATTTTGTCGGCGGCCTCTTTTACTGTGACAAATTTGTTCATGATATATACTTTTTTAGTTCGTTTTCCGTTATTGCTTTCGGAGTGCAAATATACTACTTTTTTGCCAATTAGAAAAAAAATTTGCGCAGATGCCGAAATATGAGTATCTTTGCACTTGAAAACAAAGAGATAAAAAGCATGAAGAAGACGCTGTTTTTGACACTTGGACTGCTGATGCTGGCCACTTTCGCGGCGGCACAGGAATACATAGAGCCCACCGAAAAATGGAAAAATGCCGAAGTGTGGGGCAACAATTACCATGGATGGAGCTACCATCAAGACTGGGAGGTAGACTTCACCGTAGAGAACCAAGACGGGCGCTTCACACCCACCGATGAGGAGATTGCCGAAACCGAGAAACTGATACAGAAACGCATAGCATATCTTAACCACGAGCACTACAACCAGGGTGGCATGTGCCCCGTCATTGACGAGCACATGCGCAAATATCGTCGTCAATATGTTGGCTTCACCAACGACCGTGGCGACCATATCGTGTGGGTCAACTTCCTATGGGACGACAACCTGCCTGACGAGAAATTAGCCAACGACATACTGCTGACCAAGGGCGGCTGCGGACACTTCTGGCACGTAAAGTGCAACCTCGCCACACGCAAGGTCTACGGCCTTGAGATCAATGAAGACGGCGACATACAGTACCTGCCGCGCATGAAGAAACCCGCCCCGCGCATCAGCAAGTCGAAGAGCAACAAGAAAGCCAAGGTGCGCAAGACCGGCATCATACACAGCCCCGAGGAAAAAGTGTTCAACTAATGGAGTGGCGCCCGCTCATCACCAAGTTCATCAAGTTTGCTGTCGTCGGTGCCAGCGGTGCTGTCATTGACTTTGGTCTTACAGCCCTCTGCAAAGGGATTTTCGGCATTCCCGAATTGCTGTCGAACGCGATAGGATTCACCGTCGCCGCCACAAGCAACTACTTCCTCAACCGCGTATGGACGTGGAGAAGCACCTCCAAAGAAGTCGGCATAGAATATGCCAAGTTCTTCTTCGTATCCCTCGTTGGATTGGGGCTCAACTCACTCATCGTATTCTTGCTCAAGGACACCAGTATTGTTCCACGCTTCGTTGACACCACGCTCGACTGGAACTTCTGGGTTGCCAAGGTTGTTGCCACCGGCATAGTAATGGTGTGGAACTTCGTGGCTAACAACCTCTTCACCTTTCGGAAGCAAAAACAGGCATAAATACAGACAATGATCACCAATAAAAGCTCCTGCGGCACACCGACGCAGGGCTTTTTGCTTTTATACCTTTCCATACAAGCGACATTTTTTTGTCGAACGCAATATATTGTACAGCAACGTATAGCATGACACACCGACAAACAAAATAAAAAAAAATTTTGCCAGTTGAAAAAAAGGTTGTACTTTTGCACCCGATTTCATGAGAGACATGGGGTATTAGCTCAGTAGGCTAGAGCGCTTGCATGGCATGCAAGAGGTCATCGGTTCGACTCCGATATACTCCACAAAAGAAGGGTCGCCGCAACGGCCCTTTTTTAGTAAAGAGATAACGAGTGGCACATCGACACCAAACAAGGGGTATTAGCTCATTTGGTAGAGCGTCAGGTTCGCAATCTGAAGGCAACGGGTTCGACTCCCGTATACTCCACAACCCAAAACATCTTTTATCGTGAACATCCTTCTCCTTGGCGGAGGCGGCCGCGAGCACGCCATAGCCGCAAAGATAGCGCAGAGCGAACGCTGCACAAAATTGTATATAGCCCCCGGCAATGCCGGCACCGCAGAGGTGGGCGAGAACGTGAAGCTCAACCCCGAGGACTTTGCCGAAGTGGAACGCTTCGCCATCGAACGCCATATAGAGATGCTCGTCGTAGGCCCTGAGGCGCCGCTCGTGGCCGGCATCGCCGACCATTTCGCCCAGACTCCGGCGCTCAAGCACATCATGGTCGTGGGCCCGAGCCGCCAGGGGGCCATGCTTGAAGGCAGCAAGGACTACGCCAAGGCCTTCATGACGCGCCACAAGATACCCACCGCGCAATATCGCACCTTCACCGCCGAGACCCTGAAGGAGGGCGAGGCCTTCCTCGACACCCTGAAGGCCCCGTACGTCCTGAAGGCCGACGGGCTGGCAGCCGGCAAGGGCGTCCTCATAGAGAACGACCTCGACACCGCCAAGGCGCACCTGCGCGACATGCTGGCCGGTCAGTTCGGTGCCGCCAGCGCCAGCGTGGTCATAGAGGAATACCTCAGCGGCATAGAGCTCAGCGTCTTCGTGCTCACCGACGGCCAGCACTACCTGCTGCTCCCCTCGGCCAAAGACTACAAGCGCATCGGCGAGGGCGACACAGGCCTCAACACCGGCGGCATGGGCTCGGTAAGCCCGGTGCCCTTTGCCGACAAGGAGTTCATGAAGAAAGTCGAGGACCGCATCGTCAAGCCCACCGTGCGCGGCCTGCGCGACGAGAAGATAGACTACCGCGGCTTCATTTTTATAGGACTCATGAACTGCGGCGGCGACCCGTATGTGATAGAATACAACGTGCGCATGGGTGATCCCGAGACCGAGAGTGTCTTCCCGCGTCTCAAGAGCGATGTCGTTGAGCTCTTTGAGAATACCGCCCACGGCACGCTCGACCGTTGCACGCTGACCGTAGACAGCCGCACCGCGGCCTGCGTCATGATGGTTGCCGGCGGCTATCCCGGCAGCTACGAGAAAGGCAAGGCCATCGCCCTTGGCGAAGATGCCGACGACGTGCTTGTGTTCCATTGCGGCACCAAGCGCGGCGACGACGGCCAGCTACTCACCAACGGCGGTCGTGTCATCTGCACCACAGCCCTTGCAGGCTCCCTGCCCGAAGCCCTGCTAAAGAGCTACAACCGTGCCGGCACCATCCAGTGGAACGGCAAATACTACCGCCGCGACATCGGCCAGGACCTGCTCAAGCTGATGCAGTAGCCAACAGGTTTGGAGAGACATCACGCCGACGGCAGCCGCCAGCGCCGTGATGTCAAAGGAATAGAGAGCACATAAACCAACTACAATATGCCGCCGCGCAGGATGTTTTTCCGCGCGGCGGCAATATTTTGTTTGCCATGTTGGGAAAACAATCTATATGCTTTCTATATATGCTGCAGATAGGTTGAGTATATCCTTGGCAAGCGATGAGTGTGGGAGCACCGAGGGCTATCAGCGTAGAGGATTGGGAGGTTGGGGATAATGGTGAAGCACAGCAGGCACAATGGCGGTACCATCGCTCTAACTCCGGTCTAACTCCGCTCCAACTCCGCTCGAAATCGGGCCCGCTCGATGACGGGGAGCAGGCAATTGACGGAATACCTATTTTATTACGGATAAATTAGTTACTGCTTGGGCTCGTAGGTGCGGAAGACCACGAGCCAGCCGTCGGAGCTCAGTGTGACCTCTGAGCCGAGGGCTTCGTTGAGCGTGGCCTGCCACCAGCGCCGTGCGCGGAAGGCGTCGAGCGGCCAGCGGAGGCCCTGGCCGTAGATGGGCTGGTCGGGGTTCATGGAGAGGATGGAGACCTGCTGCCGCGGGAAGGTGGCGAAGGTGCGCCGGCCGGTCATGGCCGTGAAGCGGCCGTAGTCGGTGAGCATCTCGATGTCGGTGCCGGGGTGCTCCTCGGCGAAAGTGACGAGGTAGGCGATGTTGCCCAGCGTGTGGTCCTCGCGGCGACCGGTGGCCCCAAGGATGGTATATTGCGAGTGCAGCAAGCCGTAGCGGGCCACAGCCCATGCCATGGCCTTGTGGAGGTCGTTGTAGTCCTGCTCGTCGACCTGGAGCCAGCGTTCGCCGAGGGTGCTCTTGTCGGCCTCCGACAGCGAGTCCCCGTCCCCGACGACAACGAAAGGCTTCTCCACTCTCATCTTTTCACTTTCCACTTTCCACTGCCCGTAGGCCGAGTCGCAGCAGACCACGAAATCCGCCTCGCGGAGGGCCTGGAGGGGCACAGCGTGCGTGGGGAAGTCGCCCGCAGCCAGAATCACTATTTGCTGAGTCTTTTCCATCGTATAATACCCATAATGCAGAAGACCTCATAGACGGCGTACATGGCTGCCGAGGCCGTGTAGCCGGTGTGGAGGTAGATGTACACCAGCAGGGGCTCGCTGACGAGCCAGAAGAGCCACTGTTCCCAATATTTCTTGGCGAGCAACCACATGCCCACGATGCCGAGTGCCGCCACGAGGCCGTCGAGCCACGGCATGGTGGTCTCGCCGAGGAGGGCGAGGACGAAGCGGAAAGCCACCGTCAGCGCCGCCGTGGCGGCGATGAGCCACGGCCAGTAGTGCGCCGGGCATGAGGTTATGGGGCGCTCTCCACTTTCCGCTTTCCGCTTTCCGCTTTCCACTATCCCCCGCCACACAAGCAGGCCGTAGACCGACATGGCGAAGTTGTAGACGCAGATGCCTGCGTTGGCGTACCATCCGATGCGGGAGTTGATGACGGCGTAGAAGGCTGCCATCAGCAGACTCGACGGCCAGAACCATCGGCTTGCCCTGTATTCGCTGAACACATAGACCAAGCCGATGGCGGCGCCGAGTATGTCCAAATAATTCACAATTAGAACCTATATATCACGCGGCCCATGAAGTTGATGCCCGGCTGCTGGAACCAGCCGCGATAGCAGTCGTAGCTCTCCGTGGAGGGCAGGTAGTTGGAACTCACCCACGCGCTGAGGCGGTACTTGTGGTCGAGTACGTTGTTCACCATCAGCTGTGCCTCAATCTCGTTGCTGCCGCGGAGCTTCCATGTGTAGGCGGCGCGGATGTTCAGGAGGAAGTAGTCGTCCACCTTCATCTCCTCGCGGCCCGTATTGTCGCCATACTGCTCGCCGACATACTTGCCGATGAGCTGCAGCTTGGCGTTCTTGAAGGGGCGGAAAGTGGCGATGGCGGCGCCGACCAACGAGGGCGAGAAAGCCAGCGGCGTGTTGCCCATGCCGATCTGGTACTTGTTGTAGCTGTAGTCGTAGACGTTGTACACGTAGTCGAGGGCCTTGTTCATGGAGAGGGTGATGTTGCCGTCGAGGCTGAACCACTTGACCGGCGTGTAGCCGCCCACCAGCTCTATGCCCATGCGGTAGCTCCTGGCGACGTTCTCCATCAGCGCGTAGCCGCTCTCGGACACCAAGCCCGAGGCCACCAGCTGGTCCTTGTAGAGCATGGCATAGAGGTTGGCCGAGAGGTGCCATTTGGGCTGACGGATCTGGTAGCCCAGCTCGAAGTCGAGCATCGTCTCCGGCTTGATGGTGTCGCCCATGTGCATGGCGTCCTTGATGTCGGCGCGTGTGGGCTCGCGGTTGGCCAGGCCCACGACGAAGTAGGCGCGCTGGTTGTCGGCGATGCGGTAGTTGACGCCCACCTTGGGGTTGAAGAACAGGTAGGTGGTGTCGTAGTCAAGGCTGTCGTAGTCGTCGTCGGAGCCCTGCAGGCGGTAGCTGATGGTGCGCAGCTGGAGGTCGGCGTAGAGGTTGAGGTCGTCGTTGACGTCATAGTTGGCCTTGAGGAACACCACACCGTCATGCTTCAGGCCGGTGTTGCGGTACCAGTCGCTGAAGGGGTGTTCGCGCGAGATGACGCTGTTGCTGTCGTTCTGCGCCCAGATGATGGAGCCCACATGCAGGCTGTTGTGGTACTGGTAGCTGCCGCCGAGGACCGTGGACAGGGGGCCGTTGGTGTAGCGCAGCGAGAGGTTGCCCGTCAGCGCATGGTTGCCCATGTCCTTGTAGAGGATAAAGTCGCCCGTGTCGACGCCGTAGCCCGCCGGTATGTTGTACTTCGACGGAGCCTTGTCGTCCTTGTAGCGTTCGTCGTAGCCGTAGCCGTGAGTGTAGTCGAAGGCGGCATTCAGCGTCCAGCTGTCAGTCAACAGGCGCGAGTAGTAGAGCTGGTAGTGCTGCTGCTCGTAGTTGTCGCTCTCGTTGTCGTAGTAGCGCACGTTGCCGAACTCGTCGTAGTAGGCGCCGGTGCCGTTGTAGCGCGGGTCGCGGTTGAGGTCGGCGCTGTCGGCGCCGTCCCATGTGATGCCCGTCTTCTGCTTGCCGAGGATGACGATGGCCTTGAGGAGCGAGCGGTCGGTGTAGTGGCTTGCCGAGAGGAAGAGGCTCTGCTGGTCGGCGAAGCCGCCGCGCACGAAGCCGTCGCTGGTGAGGCCGTTGTAGGCGGCGTCGAACGAGAAGCCGTGCTTCGTCAGGCCGCTACCGGCCACGATGCCGTACTGGCGTGTGTTCCACGAGCCGAGCGAGATGTCGGCCTGGCCGTAGGGCTTGCTGGCGGCGTTGAAGGTCTGTATGTTCAGTGCGCCGCCGAAGGCCGCCGAGCCGCCGTTGCTGGCGCCCACGCCGCGCTGTATCTGCACGCTCTGTGCCATGCCGCCGAGGTTCGGGATGTTGATCCAGTAGACGGCCTGGCTCTCGGCGTCGTTCAAGGGCAGGCCGTTGATGTTCACGTTGATGCGTGTGGCATCCACGCCGCGGATGCGGAACGACGAGGCGCCCACGGTGCCGTTCTCGGCGGTGACCACCACCGAGGGCTCAAGGCCCACAACGTCGGGCATGGCCGGCGAGATTTTGTCTTCCTGCAGCTGCTGGCGGTCGATGGTGCTGGTGGTGAGCGGAGTCTTGTTGCTGACGCGCACGTCCTGTATCAGCACCTCGTCGAGCTTGCGCACGGTGTCCTGGGCGTTGGCCGTCAACTGAAAACTAAAACTGAAAACTAAAACTGCACAGCAGGCTATCATCTGCCGGCGGCTAATCCTGGTGGCCTCAAAAAAGCGATAGCGGCCACAGCTATTGTTGTGTGTTACCATATTCATTTTCCTTACGCGGGCATTACCCCGATCAAGTTTTGAGGGTGTATTCTCAGCTGTTTATGCGTCTATCTCTCGGTAGATGTGCAACATAAACGCACCCCTTCGTGAACTCTCCACGAGGCAAAGATACAACTTTTTTTCATTTGCGGTGGAAATATCTTCCGCTGCAGCCACTCCGGAGGTGCCACGCCGCCCCCACGCCACCGCCACGGCCCCGCCACGGCCTTCCACTGAAGAACGGCCGTAGGGGCTCCGTAGGGACTCCGTAGGGGCTCCGTACAGGAAGGGATGTCCGGGCGGGGGTGCGAATAGCGCATGAAACGCGGTACATGAGGCTGACACAATGCACATTAGCCGTTGTTTAACAGAAAATAACTTTGTCATGTCATTTATTTTGCCTATCTTTGCATCTTATATTTACAATACACCGAGAACAGACTGAATGAAAAATATAGAACGTATCATTTTGACCCTCGGGCTGTTGGCCCTTCCGGCAGCGGCCATGGCACAGAGCGACGAGCCGCAGAAGAAATCGGAAATACAGGTGGGCAAGCTCGACGTCATCTACGAGGAGGAGGAGTTCAAGGGGATAGAGATTGACCAGTGCGACGAGGAGGAGACGGAGGAGAACCTGTACCAGGCACCGTTCATGGTGAGGCCCGACGGCGATGACGACGAAGGGACGATACAGGCCTTCACCCTCGACGACGAGGGCGCCGACAGCGAGGAGGACATCATCTTCGAGGCCTTCGACACCATGGCCATCCACCTGCCCAAGCTCGACCCGAAGACCATCACGGAGCCCATCATGCTGCAGCTGACGAAGTTCTCCTACCCCACGCCTACCACCTCGCGCCCGTCGAGCCACTTCGGGCCGCGGCGACGCCGTTTCCACTACGGCCTCGACCTGGCACAGCCCACGGGCGAGCCCATCTATGCGGCCTTTGACGGCGTGGTGCGCATATCGAAGCGCAACAAGAGCTACGGCAACCTGGTCATCATACACCACGCCAACGGTCTGGAGACCTACTATGCCCACATGTCGAAGCGCCACGTCAGCGCCGGCGACCACGTGAAGAGCGGCGACGTCATAGGCCTCTGCGGCAACACGGGGCGCTCCTTCGGCAGCCACCTGCATTTCGAGATACGCTACATGGGCAACGCCATCAACCCGGAGAACGTGATTGACGTGGCAACCCACGACCTCATAAGCAACACACTGACGCTCAGCTCCGACTCCTTCCGCAAGGTGGCCAAAGGAGGCAAGGGTGCGAGCGGCGGCAAAGTGTCGTCGAGCGGCTGGTACCGCGTGCGCAACGGCGACACCCTGGAGAAGATAGCGCGCCGCAACGGCACCACGGTGCAGCGCCTCTGCAAGCTCAACGGCATCAAGGCCACCTCCACGCTCCGCGTGGGGCAGCGGCTGAAGGTCAGCGGCTCGGCGGCCAAGCAGGGTGGTGCAAGCACCGCCAAGGCTTCGCAAGGCAGCGCCAAAGGTGGCGGCACCTACACTGTGCGCAAAGGCGACACCCTCTACAGCATCGCCAAACGCAACGGCACCACGGTGCAGCGCCTCTGCAAGCTCAACGGCATCAGCGAGAGGAGCAAGCTGCGCGTGGGGCAGAAGCTGAAGCTCGGGTGATGGTTATTGGTTATTGGTTATCGGTTATTGGTTATTGGATATTGAAGGGTTAATATTTCAGCCATGAGGATTGACATCTTGACACTGTTCCCTAACATGATGACGATGTTCTTCGAAGAGAGCATCCTCAAGCGGGCCCAGAAAAAAGGGCTGGTGGAGGTGGTGTTTCACGACCTTCACGACTACTCGCTCACCCGCTACGGTTCGGTCGACGACTACCCCTACGGCGGCGCCGCCGGCATGGTGATGGCTGTGGAGCCGTTGGCCAACTGCATCGAAGGGCTGCAGAAAGAGCGCCGCTACGACGAAGTCATCTACACCGCCCCCGACGGCGAGATGCTCAGCCAGCCGATGGCCAACAAGCTGTCGCTGGCACAGAATTTGATGGTTCTCTGTGGGCACTACAAGGGAGTCGACGAGCGGGTGCGGGAGCATTTCATCACCAAGGAGATAAGCATCGGCGACTATGTGCTCACGGGCGGCGAGCTGGCCACGGCGGTCATCTGCGACGCCGTGATAAGGCTCATCCCCGGGGTGATAGGCGACGAGCAGTCGGCCCTGGAAGACAGCTTCCAGGACGGCCTTGTGGCACCACCGGAGTACACACGTCCGCCCGAGTTCCGCGGATGGAAGGTCCCCGACGTGCTCCTCAGCGGCAACCACGCCAAGATAGAGCAGTGGCGCATGGAGCAGGCCATCCAGCGCACCAAAGAGAGAAGACCCGGCCTGCTGAAGAAACAGTAAACAACATATCAACGTATCAACAGATCAACATTAATATGACAGAATTCGAGAAATACGCCACCCGTCACCGTGGCATCAGCAGCACAACCATGGCCAAATACACGTCGGCCATCAACAACTCGCTCACGCCGTATATCGTCGAGGAGCGCCAACTCAACGTGGCCCAGATGGACGTCTTCAGCCGTTTGATGATGGACCGCATCATCTTCCTCGGCACCGCCATCGACGACTACACGGCCAACGTCATCCAGGCGCAGCTCCTCTTCCTTGAGAGCGTAGACCCCACCAAGGACATACAGATATACCTCAACTCGCCGGGAGGCTCGGTCTATGCCGGCTTGGGCATCTACGACACCATGCAGTACATCCAGCCCAAGGTGAGCACCATCTGCACGGGTCTGGCCGCCTCGATGGCCAGCGTACTCCTCTGCGCCGGCGAGAAAGGCCGCCGCTGCGCCCTGCCGCACGCCCGTGTCATGATACACCAGCCCATGGGCGGCGCCGACGGTCAGGCCACCGACATGGAGATCACCGTCCGCGAGATACTGAAGCTCAAGAAAGAGCTCTACGAGATCATCGCCAAACACAGCGGCCAGCCCTTCGAGCAGGTGGAGAAAGACTCCGACCGCGACCACTGGTTCACCGCCGAGGAAGCCCTCCAATACGGCATGATTGACGAGGTGCTGACCAAGAAATAATCAGTTTTGCCACATTGGTTTTCGGGCTGACAGCAATGCTGTCAGCCCGAAAACTATTTGTCCGCAAACAACAGAAACGGCGAAGGTAATCCCCCGGTGACTATCCGGGTTATCCTATTGTCTTCGATGAAAAAGGCCGTAGGTGTCGCCTCAACAAAAGCCACGCTATCCCTTGCCACTTCCCGGCAATTCACTTCAGGATATGACTCTTTGAAAAGAATGGAGACAGAGTCAGCCTCGGTTTGCATGGTGGCACACAGTGCATAACAGATTGCCGTATCAACAAAACCATTCTCGACATACGCCTTATAGTTTTCCATAGAGTTCCAACAATGTTGGCATTGATATGACATAAAGAGCACCAGTTGACGCTTGGCTCCGGCTTTTGTGTACTTTATCAGTGGCGTCTCTGCAAGGTTCTTCCCCTCAAAGGGATGGCTGCCGTCATGGTATCTTTCTATTCTGAATGTTAACCCTGCGGCGAATACAGATGGCAGCATGACGGCAAGTAGAACAACAACCTTCCATTGCGGCACGTTATTGAAAATAGTCTCGTCAATATGAGCTATGACAATCAACATAGCTATCAGCGTCACATTCCTGATGTAAGTCATTGCCGGAGTAGATTTAATCAGGCTGCCAAAGCAGCCGCAATCCTTGACAGAGTTGACAAAATAGCCATAAGTATATGCTCCGGTAAAAACCAGAAGCACACAGATTGAGACAATGGCGGTAGTCCGTTGGAACAAACCCAATATCAAAGCCATGCCAAGCAGTATCTCCAGCAGGATTATCAAAGGGGCCATATATTGAAAGAATGGTAGCCCGTATTGTACGATAAGACTCTGGAATGCGGAGACATCAAGCACTTTTATTAGACCGGAAGACAAGAATACAATACCCACAATGATGCTCAGTATCCTTGAAATGCTTGCTCTATTCATTTGCAAAATTTTGGAAAGCCAATGGATGAACACTTTCATCCATTGGCTTTGTTGATAATGGTCGTTAAAACGACAGGTTACTTCTCATAGCAATACCAGTTGTACTCAGAAGCATTGGTTGCATCCCCGCCCACATGGCTGACGATATCGCTAAAGCTGAGAGACTTACATTCCTTGCTGCCTGTACCCATTGATATGGTGTGAGACTCTCCTGTTTCATACCACGTCACAAAGCATTCGCAACTGTACGTTTTATCTTCCTCTTTGCTGCATGCGACAAAGAAAACTGCCATAGAAAGGGCTAAAACGGTTCCTAAAATGATTGATGTTTTTTTCATGTTATTACTTTTTATTGATTTCGCCTCCACTTGACGGCTATCGGCATTCTCCTTTTTTACAGCACCAAACATTGAATTATGCACATAAAAAGAGCGTGGTACTTTTAGGTCTTCATTGGTTCTCCTGAGGTCTTGGACTACCTATATTTCCCCAATTACAACGTATAAGTCCACGCAAACGTGGAAACGCTGTAGCCAAAGCTGGGGAAATCTCTGAAAGTGTCCAAGTTTCAGGAGAACCAGTTCTGCTATTTCGCTTTTTCCTATTCTATGATGTGCATACTAATCTATGCGCTATGCTTCATTGGCAATGTTTTTCGTTTATACTATGTTTAAAAGCGACTGCAAAAGTACGAATAAAAATCCATCCAGCAAAAATTATTTTGCCAGTTTCACAAAAATATGTACTTTTGCAGTCCGGTTGAGTAAAATTACTCAGTGCATTGAGTAAAATTACTCAGTTGATTTAACAAAGAATATATATATGTTCGAACGCGTTTATTGTAAGGTAATTAAGGAACGTTTGGAAGATCCTATTCCCACCGTATGCAACCTTACTATTGGCGTGATGGTGACAATGAAGTGGACTTTGTCCTAAAATCAGGTAGTAAGATTGTCGGAATGGAAGTAAAGTCGAGCCATGAGAAATACACCCATGGATTGACACTGTTCCGTGAACAATTCAAGCCTCATGCCGCTTTTGTAGTTGGCTATGAAGGCTACCCCGCTACAGACTTCCTAACCGCCGACCTACGAACACTATTTGATTAGACTGCAACAATCAATCGGTAAAATATTTTCATCATGTCGCGGAAAATGCGTATTTTTGCATCTTGAAATATACAGAGAATATATGCAGATAAAGATAGTCAATAAGAGCCATCACCCGCTGCCGAAGTATGAGACACAGCAGTCGGCGGGGATGGATTTGAGGGCTTATTTGCCCGAGGGACCGATTACGTTGAAGCCGACGGAAAGAGGGCTCGTGAAGACGGGGCTCTTCATGGAGCTGCCGGCGGGCTACGAAGCGCAGGTGCGGCCCCGCAGTGGTCTGGCGCTGAAGAAGGGCATCACGGTGCTCAACTCGCCCGGCACCATCGACGCCGACTACCGTGGCGAAATATGCGTCATCCTCATCAACCTCTCGCAGGAGGACTTCGTCATCAACGACGGCGAGCGCATCGCCCAAATGGTCATCGCCCGATACGAGCAGGCCGAAATCGTAGAAGTGCAGGAACTCAGCGACACCGAGCGCGGCAGCGGCGGCTTTGGACACACGGGGAAGAGTTAAGAGTTATGAGTTATGGGTTATGAGTTAGGAGTTAAGCGGGTATTGCTTTTTGCTGCGATGTTGTCGCAACTTATTATGTCGTGTGCGCATGCACAACAGACGAGCACAATGCCTTTGCGCACTGGCGCCGAGCAGTTGATGGAGATAATCAACCACCCCACCGAAAGTACCGCCGACATGGTGCAGGCCCTGCGCAACCCCAACGGCGGCGGCGTGGCCGTGGTGGGCAACCAGACTTCGATAGTGGGAACCGCCCATTTGGTGGACACGCTGCTGGCCAGCGGCATCCATGTGACCAAGATATTCTGCCCCGAACACGGCTTCCGCGGCACGGCGGCAGCGGGTGCCCATGTCGACAACAGCACCGACCCCAAGACAGGCCTGCCCATCATCAGCCTCTACGGAAAGAACAAGAAACCCACGCCGGAGCAGATGGCGGACATGGACTACGTCATCTTCGACCTGCAGGATGTGGGGTGCCGCTTCTATACATATTTAAGTACATTGCATTATGTGATGGAAGCCTGCGCTGAGCGCGGCATACCGCTGATAGTCCTGGACCGCCCCAACCCCAACGGCCACATGCTTGACGGTCCGGTGCTGGACACGGCGACTTGCCGCTCCTTCGTGGGCATGCACCCTGTGCCGGTGGTCTACGGCATGACGATAGGGGAGTATGCGCAGATGATCAACGGCGAAGGCTGGCTTGCCAATCACGCCCGTTGTGACCTCACCGTGGTGCCCATGCAGGGCTACGACCGCCACGGCTTCTACCCGCTGCCTGTGCCGCCGTCGCCCAACTTGCGCACCGCGCAGGCCGTGGCCCTCTACCCGAGCCTCTGTTTCTTCGAGGGTACCAATTGTGGCGTCGGGCGCGGCACCAACTACCCCTTCGAGTGGGTCACCTACGGTACCGACACCCTCGACCTGCGGTCATATTCCGTCGGCGAGGAGAATCCCGACCTGATAGACCTCTGGCCGCTGATGGAGATGTACCGCCGTGTGCCGCAGGGCAAGTTCTTCCTCAAGAGCAACTTCTTCGAGAAGCTGGCCGGCACCACCGAGCTGCGCCGCCAGATAGAGGCCGGCATGGACGAGAATGAGATACGCGCTACCTGGCAGCCGTGGCTGGAGCGGTTCAAAGAGATACGCAAAAAGTATTTAATATATCAATAAAATGAAGAAAAGCATTATTCTGATGGCAGCCGCTGCGATGATGTTCGCCGCCTGCTGCAACAAGCAAGAAGCCGCCACCGAGGTCAATACGGCCGACATGGTGATGCAGAACATCCTGAACCGCAAGAGCGTGCGCTCCTACAACGGCGACAGCATCCCTGCCGACGTGATGGAGAATCTGCTGCGCGCCGCCATGGCCGCCCCCAGCGGACGCGACCTGCGCCCCTGGCAGATTGTGGTGATGACTGACAAGAGCCAGTATGAGACCGTTTTTGAGGGCAACTTCAATATGCAGAAGTTCATGGAGAGCGGCGCCGTGATTATCCTCTGCGCCGACACCACCTTCACTGCCCCCACACGCGACAATCCCGACGGGCCCGCTGTGACGCAGGTCAACCAGATGTGGCGTGACGACCTGGGTGCCGTCACCGAGAACCTGCTGCTGGCCGCCGAAGCTTATGGTCTCGGCGCCTGCTGGACGGCGTGCTACCCCTATCCCGACCGCATGGACCCCATAAAGAAAGCCCTGCAACTGCCGTCGACGGTGGTGCCATATGCCGTGGTGCCCATCGGCTACCACGACGGCACGACCCAGCCCAAGGACAAGTGGGACCCTGCGCGTGTGCATTACAACCGCTGGTAAGACTTACATGGAAAGAAAAAGAGAAAAGTGCCGCTCCACGTTAGAGCGGCACTTTTCTTGTATGTCTTAGTGACCGTAGTCGGACATGAACTTGATGCGCATCAGTCGTATCTCCTCCTCGGTGTAGTCGGGGTCGTCGCTGAACTCCTCGTAGGCATCGTCGAGAGAGTCGCTCTCTGAGTTGCGCCAATAGTCGAGGAGCGCTTCCTGGTGATCCTCCTCGATGTTATCCTCAATATAATAATCTATGTTGAGTTTTGCGCCGCTGGCGATGATATGCTCCATCTCCGTGAGGAGTTCCTGCATGGAGATACCCTTGCCGGCAGCTATGTCCTCAAAACTCTTGCGACGGTCAATGGATTGTATTATGTATACTTTGAGTCCAGATTTGTTTACAGCCGAGCGGACAACAATGTCCTGCGGACGCTCGATGTCGTTGTCGTCAACATACTGTTTGATGAGTTCTATGAAAGGCGCACCATGTTTCTGTGCCTTGGCGATGCCGACACCCGAGCAGTGGGCGAGTTCCTCAATGGTGCAAGGATACTGCAAGGTCATGTCTTTCAGCGAGGTGTCCTCAAAGATGACATAAGCGGGGAGCTTTTCGCGAGCGGCAATGCTGCGGCGCAGGCTCTTGAGTTGCGTGTACAGGGCTTCGTCGCCGGCAGCCGATGCACCTCCAGCATTGGCGGCAATCTCCTCCTCTTCCTCTTCGACGGCAGAATAGTCATGGTCGCATGCCACGAGAATGCTGTACGGCTTCTTGATGAACTTCATGCCTGCAGCAGTTATCTTCAGCACTCCATACTGCTCGATCTCTTTTTGCAGCAAGCCCTCAAACTGAGCTTGCCGGAGGACAGCCTTCCAAAACAGTTCACTCTTATCTCCCCCCGCACCGAACTGTTCGAGCTCATCGAGGTGATAGTTTTTTGTACTGGCATTGCGGCGACCCATGAGGACATCAACAATTTCCTTGGGCTTGAAAGCCTGCTTCATGGCCAGGATGGTCTCTATGGCCAACGCCACCTCCTCCTTGGCCTCCTCCTGAGGCTTGGGGTGCAGGCAGTTATCACAGTTGCCGCAATACGGTTCCGAATAGTCCTCGCCGAAATAGCGCAGGATGTTCAGTCTGCGGCAGGCTGAACTTTCTGCATAAGAGACCATCTCCTGAACCAGCTGACGCGCCATTTCCTGCTCAGTCACATTCTTCTCCGTGAAAAACTTGTACAGTTTCTCAACGTCGTGCTCGCTGTAGAAGGCGATACACCTCCCCTCTCCGCCGTCGCGACCTGCGCGCCCGGTCTCTTGATAGTAGCCTTCTATGCTTTTGGGTATGTCATAGTGAATCACGAAGCGCACATCGGGCTTGTCTATGCCCATGCCAAAGGCTATGGTAGCCACGATGACATCGACCTCCTCCATGAGGAACTTGTCTTGGTTCTCGGCGCGCACTTTATTGTCGAGACCTGCATGATAAGGCAACGCCTTGATACCGTTGATGACAAGCAGTTCCGCCAAATCTTCCACCTTTTTGCGTGTCAGGCAATATATAATACCGCTTTTATTGGGGTTTTCCTTAATGAAACGGATAATCTCCTTGTGCAATTGCATCGGGTCCGACGGTTTGGGCCGCACCTCGTAGTATAGGTTAGGCCTGTTGAACGACGACACGAATGTCTTGGCGTTCTCCATACCGAGGTTTTTGATGATGTCCTGCTGGACCTTGGGGGTGGCCGATGCCGTCAGAGTCAATATGGGAACTGCGGGTTGAATGGCCTTGATTGCCTCGCGCAACCGACGGTATTCGGGACGGAAATCATGGCCCCATTCCGATATACAGTGAGCCTCGTCTATGGCAAAGAAAGTTATCTTGATTTGCTTCAAAAGCTCTATTGTATCCTCTTTAGACAGTGTCTCCGGAGCCACATATAACAGTTTGGTATCGCCTTTCAGCAAGTCTTCCTTGACCTCCGACACTTGCTGGCGGGAAAGAGAAGAGTTGAGGAAATGGGCCACGCAGTCGCTGCCTGAGGTATAGCGGACAGCATCTACCTGGTTCTTCATCAAGGCAATCAGCGGGGACACGACGACAGCGGTGCCGTCAAGAATCATTGCAGGCAACTGGTAGCACAGACTTTTTCCGCCACCAGTCGGCATGATGACAAACGTGTCGTGGCCATCCAACAGGCTCTGTATTATGGCTTCCTGATCGCCCTTGAACTTGTCAAAGCCGAATATCTCTTTGAGGTATGTATGTAAATCTTTCATTACTGTCAACAATATTTTAAACAAAGCAGCGTTATGGAAGTGAACTTGTGTTCAGCGCGTTGTTTATCCTTATACTTTTACAAAGGTACAAAAAAACATTGAACTGACAAAATAAAAAATGCAGTGAAGAGTCGCGAAGAAATAAAACAAATTGCAATCCAGGTTATTAATGACGAAAAAAAAGCCGTAGATAACCTATGCAGCCATATCGGCGATGCCTTTGCCGATGCCGTCGAGACCTTGTTTTCGACTTCCGGTCGCGTAGTAATCACTGGCATTGGCAAGAGCGCCAACATTGCCACAAAGATTGTCTCTACGATGAACTCCACCGGCACGCCAGCACTGTTTCTCCATGCCGCCGATGCTATTCACGGCGATCTCGGCATGGTGCGCCCTGACGATGTCGTGATATGCATTTCAAAAAGTGGCAACACTCCAGAAATCAAGGTTCTTGTCCCCCTCATAAAGAATTTTGGAAACCGCCTGATAGCCATTGTGGGCAACCGGGACTCCTTTCTGGCCCATGAAGCAAACATAGTCCTTGACACAACGGTTGAACACGAAGCCTGCCCCAACAATCTGGCTCCCACCAGCAGTACAACGGCACAGTTGGTGATGGGCGATGCTCTTGCCGTCGCACTCATCGAATGCCGCAATTTCTCTGCTCGCGATTTTGCACGTTTCCACCCTGGCGGTGCTCTCGGCAAACAGCTATACCTGCGCGTCAGCGACTTATACATTCAAAACGAGCGGCCTGCAGTACCTCTTACGGCGACCATTGACGAAACAATCCTTGAGATGACTTCCAAACGTCTTGGATGCACAGTGGTCACCGATGGCGACAAAATCGCCGGGATTGTTACCGACGGCGACCTGCGCCGCATGATGCAGACATTCCACCAGCCAAAGTCCGCCGCCGACATCATGCACCCCAATCCCCGCACAATACTTGACTCCGAATACGCCGTCAACGCACTGCAGCTCATGCGCAACAACTCCATCACTCAGCTTATCGTTGTCGACACAGCCGGACATTACCTTGGGATAATACATATCCATGATATTTTAAGGGAAGGCATAATATGAAACTATATACCGACAAAGTAGTAAAGATTTACCGCTCACGCACCGTAGTGAAAGAGGTGTCAGTGGAGGTCAGTCAAGGAGAGATCGTAGGTCTTCTTGGCCCAAACGGTGCCGGTAAGACGACAACATTCTATATGGTTGTT
The DNA here is from genome assembly GCA_017522105.1 of Bacteroidales bacterium. Taxonomy (GTDB): domain Bacteria; phylum Bacteroidota; class Bacteroidia; order Bacteroidales; family P3; genus Colimorpha. Next base: position 90,338 of record JAFXAA010000006.1, read on the forward strand.
GGCATAATCAAGGCCAACAGCGGACGCGTTTTTTTTGAGAGCACCTGCGAGGCAGACAAACAGAACCCCCTATTCGCCGACAAACATGCCGACAGGCCTGCCGACGGTTCACCATGGCGACTTGAGATTACCGACTTCCCCATGTATCGCCGCTCTCAAATGGGTGTAGGCTATCTGGCTCAGGAAGCATCTGTTTTCCGCCAAATGTCGGTAGAGGACAACATAGCATCCATCCTTGAATTCCGCAAAGACCTCACCAAAGAACAGCAGCATGAAAAGCTGGAGTCACTCCTCGACGAATTCCGTCTGCAGCATATACGAAAAAGCAAAGGCATCCAACTCAGTGGCGGTGAACGTCGCCGTACAGAGATAGCAAGAGCACTCGCCAACGACCCCATGTTCCTGCTTCTTGACGAGCCTTTCGCCGGTGTGGACCCTATCGCCGTGCAGGACATTCAAGACATTGTGGCGCATCTGAAGGAGCGTAATATAGGCATCCTCATCACTGACCACAACGTACGTGAAACCCTTGCTATCACCGACCGTGCCTATCTCCTATATGAAGGAAATGTACTACATCACGGAACGCCGGAGGAGATGGCGGCAGATCCCGACGTAAGAGAGAAATACCTCGGCCGCGACTTCGAGTTGCGCCGAGCAAAAACACAGAAAATATGAACCGATACTGCGTTATCATGGCCGGCGGCATAGGCAGCCGGTTTTGGCCCCTAAGCAAAAACAACTACCCCAAACAGTTCCTTGACATCCTTGGCACAGGCAAGAGTTTTATTCGCGCCACCTTTGAGCGTTTCCTGCCTCTTGTACCCGCCAGCAACTTTGTGGTGGTCACCAATGCCGCCTATAAGCAACTCGTCCTCGAACAGCTGCCGGAACTTACTGACGACCAAGTGCTATGCGAGCCCATGCGCCGCAACACTGCACCCTGCATAGCATACGCTGTCTACCACATCTTAAGCCAATGCCGTGAGGCTTCCATAGCTGTCACTCCCGCCGATCATCTTGTCACCAACGAACCTGAGTTCCATCGTATCGTTGGCTCAGGCCTCGACTTTGTGGAGCAGCATCGCGACGCGTTGATGACCATTGGCATCAAACCCTCGCGCCCGGAGACCGGCTACGGCTACATTGAGGTAGACCACCTACAGGACGGTATAGTTCCAGTCAAGAGTTTCAAGGAAAAGCCCGACCTCGCCACCGCCAAGCAATTCCTTGCCGATGGCCGTTTCTTCTGGAATTCCGGCATCTTCCTATGGACCACCGATGCCATCATGAACGCCTTCCAGCAGTACCTGCCAGACCTTGTGCGCCTCTTCGACCAAGGCAAGGACAAGTTCGGCACCACACAGGAGCAAGCCTTTATCAACAGTCAGTTTGAACACTGCGAGAACATCAGTATCGACTATGGCGTCATGGAACGCAGCCAAAGTCGCTACACCGTGGCCGCAGACTTCGGATGGAGCGACATCGGAACCTGGGGCTCGCTCTACACCCATGCCTCTCACGACGAAGCACAGAACGCTGTCAACGGCCGTGCCGTCCTGGTAGATACAGCCAACTCCGTCATCAACATCGAACCTGGCTACGAAGCCATTGTCCAAGGTCTCGACCACTGCTTGGTGGCTCTTCGCGACCATTCCTTACTGGTATGCCGTCTCGATGATGAACAGCAGATAAAACACTGGGTAGAGAAACTCAACTAAAAAAGAGCGGGCCACCCATTGAGTGGCCCGCTTTCTTTCACCTCTTAATTCAAGAAGAGGTCAATCGGCATTCCCTCGACTTCCACAGTCTGGTAACTGCGGGCGAAACTCATGATGTTCTGCACCACTTGTTCCGAGGGGCGTACTTCTGTGCTTGCAGAGGGCGAAAATGTGTCAGTGCTTGTGAAATCGTAGTTCTGCATCATACGCGCCGTTATTTGGTTAATACTTATTTCACCATTAATAACTGCGCAGTGATGCTTTTATTGTGCCTACCGTAAAATTTAACATTTTTCTTCAGCCATCGGCCTCAATATATATATAGCTTGTAACCATCAACACTTGTGCCATAGCGGTGCAGCTGACATGCCGAAGCCGATCCGTCAAGCGGATTACCGTTAAACAATTCGAAGCGTGAGCCACAGGAAGGACACGTGAGTATTGTTGCCGCGTGGTCGTCGTCGGGCAACATACGCACATCATGATCACTGGGGCACGCGCACTCGAACGCAGCATACTGGCCAAACGACTCGCAACGTACCAACACCCCCCGGTGACCGCGGTTTAGCACAACCGTGCCTCCCACATTGTTGAAGATATCGGCATAATCTGTCAACAGGATATCTCCACCCTCCCCTATCGGAGTGTCGCAGACGTCACGTTTGCAAGCCGTCAGCATAACCAGCAACAGCAGTATGGCAATCTTCCTCATTTGGATGGATAGTCGCCGTAGATGGTCTTCATCGTGACCGTAGCCACCGTGCGCATCGTCTCGGCATTAAGGTTGTCTATATTGTCACTTGTGGTATGCCAGTGCGTGAAAAAACTGGTGGTACCACTGTTCTGCACTATGTCCACCATTGGTATTCCCGCAATCTGGTTCACATACAGGTGGTCATCCAGTATGGGATCCGTCTCCTGCGGCACAAATATGCCGGCATAACCAAGTGCCGCCGCCGCATTCCACAACTTGTCAGTCAATCCTGGCGCATAATAGCGACTCACCTGCTCCTTCGTATACCGTGGCTTGTCGGTCCCCACCATGTCGAACAGCACCCCGTAGACGGCGGTGTAGCCTGGCACATGACGGTTCTGAGCCCAATGCTGCGAGCCCTTGCACCACGTGTTGTCTTCATATCTGTCCGACCATTCAGGCTGACCCTGGTCCTCGACGTCGAAGAAGGCAAAGTCCACGCCCACGCTCGGAGGCATCTGGCTCATCACACGCGCCATCTCCATCAATACAGCAGCCCCCGAAGCACCGTCGTTGGCACCGGGCACAGGCTTGCGGTGGTTGCTTTCGTCAGGGTCGTGGTCGGCCCACATGCGGCTGTCCCAATGGGCAGCCAGCAAAATCCGCTTGGCTGCTGTGGGGTTCAGCGACGCTATGATGTTGCGACCAGGCACCACGCTGCCGTCCCACAGGGTCGCCTTGAAAGGCTGCACCACGACAGTGTCGCACCAGCGCCCCATCTGTCCCGCAATGTATGCAGCACACTGCTCCCATGCCTTGCTTCCGGGCGTGCGATAGCCGAAAGCCACCTGCGCAGCGGCAAAAGCATAAGCCGAGTCGGCGCTGAAGACGGGCGCCACCACCTGCGTGTAGTCCACGGCATCTACAACCGCCGGCTTCGTCTCTTTATTCTTGCAGCCTGCCAGCACAAGCAGGCAGGCTGCAACTATTGCAAGTCTTTTCACTTCTTGGTATTCACTTTTCTGCTTTATTTCAAGCGCTCTGCATACTCGCAGGTGCGGGTGTCCACCTTGATGCGCTCGCCCTCCTTGATGAACAGCGGCACGCGGACCTGCACGCCGGGTTCCACGGTGGCATCCTTCATGGCGTTGGTGGCAGTGTTGCCGGCGAAACCAGGCTCGGTGTAGGTCACCACGGTCTCGATGAACGGCGGCAGCTCGCAGGTCAGCGGAGTCTCCGTGTCGGCGTCGACGGTGATTTCAACATATTGGCCGTCGCGCAGGAACTGCGGGGCGTTGATAATCTGCTCGGGGATGTATATCTGCTCGTAGGTCTCAGTGTGCATGAACACATGCATGTCACCCTCCTTGTACAGGTAGGTATAGGGGCGGCGCTCCACGCGCACGATGTCAATCTTGGCACCACTGGGGAAAGTATTCTCCAGCATACGGCCAGTCTTCACGTTGCGCATCTTGGTGCGCACAAAGGCGGCGCCCTTGCCAGGCTTGACGTGCAGGAACTCTACGATGGTGTAGATGTCGTTGTTGAAATTGATGCAAAGTCCGTTCTTGATGTCGGTGGTTGTTGCCATAAAATGATGATTGTTTATTTGTTATTATTGTTTTTCTTCTTCTCTTCTGCCAGCAGCTGTGTGAGGCGGCGCAGGTCGTCGTGCAACTGGTCAATCTCCTCGTCGGCGGCCTTGGCGCGGTGGCGTTCCATGAGCCAGCGCATGGCTATGGCCAGCGCCACAAGTATCATCGTCAGCGACAGGCGCATCGGGCTCGTCTTCATCATGAAGAACACCACCGTGGCACCCAGTATCAGCACGTATGACACTATTTCATAAACCTTTATAGCAGTCTTGTGGCTCATTTAAATGAATGTTTTAGATTGCAAAGATACACTTTTTTTTACAAATAATAACAAATTCTTTTTCGTTTCTCAAAAAAGAATGCGTTTCAAAATGCATATAGCACCACAATATTCTCCAGATACAACTAAAACCAAGGACTCTCACTTCCCAAATGTGCTACTATGACATTTCCACATACTATTACTAAAACCTAATTGTCATTCCGACAAGTGGAACATCTGCTACACCACTATTTACATGCCCGGCATGAGTCCGAATATTATAATTATCGACAACCCAATTTATTCTTCCATTGCCAATACCCCTAAACACATAACCTATTGAGATTATTATTTGAGAAGCCGCCAGGGCACCCACGCCGACAACTAGCGATAAAGGTAATACTATTGGAGCAAGAATTGGAGCAAAATACGATACTATCACACCTCTTAATAGAATGTAAAATGACAGCCCTGTAGTCGCCCATCCATAATGAACAAAATCTTTACCGGTTTTCCACTGCCGATAGGCGGACTCAAATGTCGACAATTCATCAATAGACAGAAATTGCTTCATTTCACAATCCGAGATCTTTTTCCCTTCATACAGAAGATCTCCACGTTTGACGTCCATGTAACCATTAAAAGATTGTGACATGGCCACAACCGAGAACAAAGTCATTACTCCAAAAAAAATTGCTTTTTTAACCATATTTCCTCCCTTAATACGTGTCGGGAACAACCTTTGTGCCGTAAGCTCTATGGGCAGATTAATACATAACAAGAAAGTGGAGCCATCCATTTGTGCCCCTATTTCCCTGTGAGGGCTGGACTCCCTATGATGTAAAATAAAGGTGATATGATTGGCCCCACGAGGATGTATCATAGTGAATTTACGAATACAACCACACAGGAGCACATCTCTCTCCTCTACCCATAACATCATATTGGTGAAATGTCCAGTTTCACAGATAGGATAAGGCGAAAATGCTTCTTTCTTGGCAAACCTTTGTCTTGCGGTTTGCGGGTGCAAAAGTACACACTTTTCCCGACATGGCAAAATAAAAATGCTGCCGCAGGCGATTTTGCCTGCGGCAGCATTCATTTCGTGCTGTACAAAAGCCTTACTTCTGCAGGAACTTGAAGTCCTTGCCGAGGTAGTAGGCCTGGTCGCCGAGACCCTCCTCGATGCGCATCAGCTGGTTGTACTTGCATATGCGGTCGGTGCGGCTGGCGCTGCCAGTCTTGATGAGGCCCGCGTTCATGGCCACCACGAGGTCGGCAATGGTGGTGTCCTCGGTCTCGCCGCTGCGATGGCTGATGATGGCCGTCATGTTGTTGCGCATGGCCAAGTTCACGGCCGCAATGGTCTCGCTGAGGGTGCCTATCTGGTTCAACTTGATGAGGATGCTGTTAGCCACCTTCTTTTCGAGGCCCATCTTCAGGCGCTCCACGTTGGTGACAAAGAGGTCGTCGCCCACGAGCTGGCAGCGGTCGCCGATGGCATCGGTGTGCAGGCGCCAGCCGTCCCAGTCATCCTCGGCCATGCCGTCCTCGATGCTGATGATGGGGTACTTGTTCACCCAGTCCTTCCAGAAGTCGCTCATCTGCTGCGGTGTCAGCTTCTCGCCGCTGCTCCACTTCAGGTGGTACACATTCTCTTCGGCGATGTAGAACTCCGAAGCCGCAGCGTCGAGGGCTATGAACACGTCCTCGCCCGGACGATAGCCGGCCTTCTCTATGGCCTGCAGGATGCACATGATGGCCTCCTCGTTGCTGCCGAGGTTGGGGGCGAAGCCGCCCTCGTCGCCCACGTTGGTGCTCATGCCTTTGCTCTTAAGCACCGAGCGCAGGTTGTGGAACACCTCGGCACCCATACGCAGCGCCTCGCTGAAGGTGGGGGCGCCCACGGGCATAATCATGAACTCCTGGAAGTCAATGCTGTTGTCGGCATGGCTGCCGCCATTGAGGATGTTCATCATCGGGATGGGCAGGGTGTGTGCGCCCACGCCGCCAAGATAGCGGTAGAGCTCCTGGCCGCTCTCCTGGGCCGCCGCCTTGGCAACGGCGAGGCTCACGCCGAGGATGGCGTTGGCACCAAGACGGCTCTTGTTCTCAGTGCCGTCAAGTTCTATCATCTTGTCGTCTATAGCCTTCTGCTCGCTGACAAACATGCCCTGCAGCTCCTCGTTGAGCACGGTGTTGACGTTGTTCACAGCGTTCAGCACACTCTTGCCGAGGAAGAGGCTCTTGTCGCCGTCGCGCAGCTCGCAGGCCTCGTGCACTCCCGTGGAGGCACCGCTGGGCACAGCGGCGCGCCCAACGGCGCCCTGGTCGGTATAGACATCAACTTCTACTGTGGGATTACCGCGGCTGTCAAGTATCTGACGCCCCTTGATTCCTATAATCTGGCTCATAATTCTTTATTATTAGTGTTAATACTGTTCTGTAGGCCTTGAACAAAAAAGGCCAACCCCTTGCGGCGGTCGGCTGTCTCTTTTTTGCTCGCTCGCGCAAGTAACGCTTACATGGCGTTGACCTGACGCATGCACTTCGACTTGAGGTTGGCGGCTTTGTTCTTGTGGATGACGGAACGTTTGGCCAGCTTGTCGATGATGGAGACCATCTTGGGCAGGCGTTCGGCGGCTTCGCTCTTCTCGGTGAGGGCGCGGAAGTCGCGCAGGGCGTTGCGCATGGTCTTGGCGTAGTAGCGGTTCTCTACTCTCTTTTTCTCGCTGGAGCGAATTCTTTTCTTTGCAGACTTGTGGTGTGCCATAGATTCTTATTGTTCTTTTTTCTTTATTTCTTGTATCTTTCGTACCGCGTGCGGGATTCGAACCCGCGATTTTGAGAATGAAAATCTCACGTCCTGGGCCTACTAGACGAACGCGGCGCAGTGCTTCGGCGGCTACCCTAAAGGGTACTTTTTTCCGCAAAAAGCGGGTGCAAAATTACTAACAATTTTTGACATGGCAAAATTTTTTTCAACCCCCGCTGTTGAAATCAAGCCTTCCTCACTCGCTATCTGCCTGGAAACGAAAACCTAAACGCTTGCCGGTGACCAGTGATTTTTTATCGAAGTTGGTCCGCATCTCGCCCACCGAGACCAGTTTAACTTCATCATAGGGAGGGGTCAGCAGGTCGAAATTGGTGGTGTACTCGATGGCAGACTCCACGATACCCTGCACAGTGTCCTGATTTACAACCGATGTGTTGAAATTGGTGTAGAGCATGCCCAACTCGCGCTTGCCTTCGATGAAATAGTGCTTCTCGCGATTAACGAACACGCGGCCAATCATGTAGCCAAGGTCATTGTCACGCTGGTAGGCGAAGCTGTCGGCAAGGAAGTTATAGATGTGTATCACACCGCAGTAGGAGCGCGTGGTGTCCTCGCGTATGTAGGGCGACTTCATGACCTGATGGTCGCGCGAGAACTCGAAGACATTGGTGTGCATCATGAACAGCAGTATGTCGCCGGCGAACTTCACCTCGAACTCGAAGTCGCCGCGGTCGGTGAACTCGAAGGCCACATCCTTGCCCTCGCGGTGGCACTGCTCGCGGAAGAGGCTTATGAGCTCGCGCGTGGTCGAGCGGAAGAGCTCGAAGGTTTCCTTGGTGGCCGCATATACATTCTGCTTGAGTTCGCTCTTGTTGAACACCAAGTCTTTGAGTGATTCTTTCAGTTCCATGTCTGTCGTTTTGCTTTCATTAACGCCGAAAGGCGCATGATATTATGTCGGACGGCACTTTTTCAGCCGTGGAAGACGGCCATGATGTTGCCCACAAAAAGCTTGACGGCCATAGCCAGCAGGATGACGCCGAAGAACTTGCGCAGCACGTAGATGATGTCGGCGCCGAGCCAGTGGGTAATCTTGTCGAGGTAGCGCAGCACAAAATAGTCAATGACGATGTTCAGCGCGAGACCGATCATGATGTTGACGGTCTCGTACTCGGCGTGGAGCGATATGAACGCCGTGATGGCCCCGGGGCCGGCTATCAGCGGGAAGGCGATGGGCACGATGCTCGCCCCCGACGAGGTGGGCTCGTTCTTGATGATGTCGCGTCCCAGGATCATCTCGAAAGCCAGGATGAAGAGCACCACGGAGCCCGCCACGGCGAACGACGGCATGTCGATGCCGAAAAGCTTGAGCAGCTGGTCGCCGACGATGAAGAAAGCGACAAAGAGCAGCAACGCCACGCCGGTGGCCTGCATGGGCTTGATTTTCGTGCCCTTGTCGCGCATGGACACGAAGATGGGTATGGATCCCGTGATGTCGATGATGGCGAACATCACCAGGAAGGCGCTCAAAATCTCCTTGAAACTTAAAGCCTGTAACATATATTATTGCGTATTTGATGTATCTTCGATGATGCCGAGGTAGTTGCGGTAGCGCTCGGCGCTGATGTCGCCCCGTTCCACGGCTTCCTTGACGGCGCAGCGCGGCTCGTGGCGGTGCGTGCAGTTGGCGAAGAAGCAGCCGTGCAGCACGGCGCGCATCTCGGGGAAGAAGTGCGAGAGCTCCTGCTCGCTGAAGTCCACCATGCCGAACTCCTTGATGCCCGGGGTGTCGATAAGGTAAGTTGAGAGTTGAGAGTTGAGAGCTGA
>JAFXAA010000007.1 GCA_017522105.1 Bacteroidales bacterium
AGTGGGGAGTTGAGGGTGGAGAGTGGTCAGTGGAACGTGTATAGTGGATAGTGGATAGTGGATAGTGGTCAGTGGAGAGTGGATAGTGGATAGTGGAGAGTGGACAGTGGACAGTGGATAGTGGATAGTAGATAGTGGGAAGTGACGAAATAAAATTGTCGGAAAAGTTGCATTATTAATATTTATTGCGTACCTTTGTAGTCGGTATTGCATACCCAGAGGAGCAATAAACCACTGAAAAATAAATAATAACAAACACATCAGAACATGAAAAAGAGTACCATTATCGCCATAGCGGCCATGGTTTTGAGCATGACGGCGTGCATGCGCGACGAAGACCTGGCCCTGCTGAAGCACCCGATACGCGTGCAGGGCAACGTGGATCCGACCCTCGGCGTGCCCATGGCGCACGGCAAGATGACGCTGCACGACATACTCGGGATGCTCAGCAGCACATACACAGGGCATGTCTACGACACGACGGACATCATCACCATCTACTTCGACACCACCCTGACGGACACCATAAGCGACTTCACGAACCTTGTCACCAAGGGCGGCGGGAGGAAGGCGTATGTGCTCGGCAAGGACACCACGATAAACTATGAGGTGGACATCAGCCTCTTCGACGGAGTGGGTTTCGACGAGTACCTGATCAACGGCAACATAGAGATTGGCAAGCTGACGCTTGACATCAACGCCTTCTTCAAGGCCACGTGCCCCGACAATGTGAAAGAAATCATCAACAACAGCAACTATGTGTCGTCGAGCGTGGACAACATCAAGCTGTTCTACACCAAGCACGACGGCACCGAGCTGCAGTTCGACGGCATCACGCTGCCCGGGACCAGCCTGCAGAGACTGGCGCAGGGCGACACCGTGACCCACACTGGCATAGACATGCACACCATCATCAACAGCCTGCCCAAGAAGATACGCGTGCAGTTCGACTACCACTTCTGGCTCACCAACCAGTTCATCTCCGATTACACCCCGACAGAGTGGCCTGCCCTTCAGGACAGCATCAACAAGCTGAAGATATACTATGACGTCAACGCCTACGCCGAGTTTCCGTTCAACGTCAAGATTACCAACCTGCCGTACAACTTCACCATCAACTTCCCCGGCGACAGTTTGCCGTCGCTCGACATACAGCAGACCCTTGACAGCATAGCGCGGGGCCTTACGGTGGACTTGAACGATGCCAAGCTCACCCTTGTCTTCGAGAACAGCCTTCCCGCCGACCTCACGCTCACGGCCTTCCTGCTTGACTCCGCCGACAACGCCATCCACAACGACACCCTCATCACCAGGGCTTTGATAGCCGCTGCGCCTCACGGTAGAGACGCGGCGGGCTTCGACGTTGCCACCGGCACCACACGGACGCAGGTGGATGTGAGGATGGATGAGCAGCGCCTGCGCGACCTGAAGAGCGCCCGCAAGCTGGGCTTCAAGCTGGGCATTGCCTCGGCCACGGACGCCGCCAGCGGCAACCGGGCCACGGTGTCGATACGCCGCGACGACTATCTGAACATCAATGCCTATGTGGTTGTGCACCCCAAGGCCAACATCAACATCCCCGTCACCACGCAGGGCATCATCAAATAACCCAGAAAGGAGGAAACGACCATGAAAAAGAGAATCAGCATAGCCGTGGCCCTTGTTGCCGTGATGACCATGGGCAGCGCGCAGGCGCAATACAGCGAGACCAACAACCTCTTTTACCACACCTTCCGCACGCCGCAGAGCACCGACCTCAACGCGGCCTTCTTCCCCAACAAGACCACCTTCTACCTGCGCCTTCCCGGTGTGGGCTTGCAGTTCGGCAGCCCCGTGGCCATAGAGGACGTGGTGTACAACCAGGGCGACAGCCTCACCGTTATCGACGTCAACCGCATGATTGACGCCCTCGGTCGCGACAACAACATCCACTTCGACGCCGACATCAACCTCTTCGGCTTCGGCTTCAAGACGGGCAACATCTATGTGAACTTCAACAGCCGCATCGTTGCCAACGTCAACGCCAACATTCCCGGCGCCCTTCTGGATGCCGTGCGCCAGGGCAACACCGACGCCACGGGCAATGCCATCAGCACCGTCAACATTCTCAACGGCGACATCTTCAACACCACCTCCTATGTTGAGTTGGCCCTTGGCGGCGCCTATCACATAGAGCCCATCAACCTCACCGTCGGCGCGAGGGCCAAGTATCTGCTCGGCCTTGCCAACGTGCAGACAGACAACACAAGCGCCGTGCTCACCACCAACAGCGGCTTCAACGGCATACGAGCCGACATATACTACGAATTCCTGTCGGCCGGTGTGGCTGACATTGACAGCACGGGCAAGGTGAACGTCAACGTCAACGAAATCTTCAGCGGCAACAGCGGCGTGGCCTTCGACCTCGGAGCACGCTATGACATGGGGCCCTTCAGCTTCTCGTTCGGCATCAACGACCTCTCGGCGGGCATCCACTGGAACAAGAACGTCAAGTCAATACACCCGAAGGACAACCACATAGTCCTCAACTTCAACGGTCAGGACGCCACCACGCTGCTCCATGGGGGCACGCTGAACAGCGACTCCCTGAACAGCATCTACCAGAACCTCATCAACGGCATCCGCCCAGCCAGCAGTGCCTCCAGCGACTACTGGTACAGCATTCCGACCAAAATCAACCTCGGAGCCAACTACAACTTCCTCAACAAGTTCCGCGCCGGCATTCTCTTCCACGGACAGCTTGACCGCGGTCTTCTCTCCAAGAAGAATGTCAGGGAAATCAACATTGCCGAAGTGAGCAACACCTTCCGTTTCAACACCACGCTGTCCTTCGGAGTGAACCTCTTCAACTGGGCGGAGTTCATCGTCGGTTCGTCGGTGGTATACGACGGCAACAAGATTGATGCGCTGAATCCGGGAGTTGGCGTCATCCTGACGCCAGGCACGGTATTGCAGATATACCTCATGGGTGACTATATGAGCAGCCTGTACCTTGTCAAAGCCAAGGACTTCAATGTCAAGGTCGGCGTCAACCTGCTCATAGGCAACGGCGGCTCGACCCGGATAGCGCAGAACTGAAATGTGAAACCAGAAACCTGAGACCTTGAACATCATAGCCATAGTAGGACGCCCGAACGTGGGCAAGTCCACCCTTTTCAACCGCCTCACCGAAAGCCGTGACGCCATAGTGGACTCCGTCAGCGGCGTGACGCGCGACCGCCAGTACGGGCATTCCGACTGGAACGGCAAGCATTTCTCCGTCATTGACACCGGCGGCTACGTCATGGGAGGCGACGACGCCTTCGAGACGGAGATACGCAAGCAGGTGTCGCTGGCCATCGAGGAGGCCGATGTCATCCTCTTCCTTGTCGACGCCCGCGAAGGGCTCACGCCCATGGACGAGGACGTGGCCGACATGCTGCGCAGGCAGCCGAAGCCCGTGGTGCTTGCTGCCAACAAGGTGGACAACAGCGCCCAGATGGACGGATTGGCAGAGTTCTATGCCCTTGGGCTCGGCGACCCCTACCCTATCGCCGGCATCACCGGCGGCGGCACGGGCGACCTCCTCGACGCACTTGTCAAAGACTTCGCGGAAGGCACCGAGGACCACACGGACGGGTTGCCGCGCATAGCCATTGTAGGGCGCCCGAATGTCGGGAAGAGCTCGTTCATCAACATGATCACGGGCGAGCACCGTTCGGTGGTGACTCCCATAGCCGGCACCACGCGCGACTCCATCTACACGCACTACAACCTCTTCGGTTTCGACTTCAACTTCGTGGACACCGCAGGGCTGCGGCGCAAGAGCAAGGTCAGCGAAGACCTGGAGTTCTACTCCGTCATGCGCTCTGTCCGCGCCATCGAGGCGTCGGATGTCTGCATTCTGATGCTCGACGCCAGCCAGGGGCTGGAGCAGCAGGACCTCAACATCTTCTCCCTCATCGTGCGGAACCACAAAGGCGTCGTCATCGTCGTCAACAAGTGGGATCTCGTGGAGAAGGAAACCAACACCCACCGCGACTACGAGCAGCTCATCCGTGAGCGGATAGCCCCTTTCGAGGATGTGCCCATCATCTTCACCTCAGTCATCAACAAGCAGCGCATCTTCAAGGTGCTGGAGACGGCGCGCGCGGTATACGAAGCGCGCAGCCGCCGCATCGCCACCGCTGAGCTCAACGAGCGCCTGCTGCCCATCGTCAAGGAGCAGAACCCGCCGCCTTCGGTCAAGGGCAAGTGGATAAAGATAAAATACATCACCCAGCTGCCCACGCCCTATCCGCAGTTTGTGTTCTTCTGCAACTTGCCGCAGTATATCCGCGACCCCTACAAGCGCTTCGTGGAGAACCGGCTGCGCGAGATGTGGGACTTCCACGGCGTGCCCGTCAGCATTTTCTTCCGAGCCAAATAGTGGGCGACAGCCGCCAGAGGCGGTTGGCACGCTTTTTGTACGCATGAAAAAGTCAAAAATCAAAGAACAACACAAACAATAACACATTATGAAAGTCACAGAAGAAAACTTCAACAGCATCATGCAGCAGCCGCTGCCCGTCATGATTGACTTCGGGGCCACGTGGTGCGGCCCTTGCAAGGCCCTCGCGCCGCGCATCGAGGAGATTGAGAAAGAATATGAAGGACGCGCCGTCATCGGCACCGCCGACGTTGACGAGTGCAGCGACCTCGCCGCACAGTTCCGTATCCGCAACGTGCCGACGGTACTCTTCTTCAAGGGTGGCCAGGCCGTGGACAAGAGCGTAGGCCTCGTGGCCAAAGAGACGCTCACCGAGAAACTCAACGCACTTCTCTGAGAAAATGAAGAGTGAAAAATGAAGAATGAAGAATTGACCGCCGCAACAAACAATTCTTCATTCTTCATTCTTAATTCTTAATTTCCTGCAATGGAGCAGTCCCAGATTTCGCGGTACAAGACACTCGACTTCTTCGCACGCCAGGTGGTGGAGGGATTTATCACAGGGCGTCACCGAAGTCCGCTGCACGGTTTTTCCGTCGAGTTCTCCGACTACCGCCAGTACAATCCTGGGGAGAGCACGCACAACATCGACTGGAGGCTCTACGGTCGCACAGACCGACTGTACGTCAAACAGTTTGAGGAGGAGACGAACCTGCGCTGCCAGCTTGTCGTCGACCATAGCGGCTCCATGCTTTTCCCGCTCGAAGGGCATGATGACACGGAGCATCCCAACAAGCTCACCTTCAGCGTCTACGCCGCTGCCGTGCTCATAGAGCTGCTGCACCGCCAACGCGACGCTTTCGGGCTTACCCTCGTCGCCGACGGGATAGACTTGCAGACCCCCTGCCGTTCCAACACGGCGCACCAGCAGCACCTCCTCGCGCTGCTGGACGAAGAGTTGGCAAACGGGAAACGGATGGTGGAAAATGGGAAGGGGACCACTCCGACCTCGCCACACACCACTTCCATAGCGCCCTCGCTGCACCTCCTCGCCGAGCAGCTGCACCGCCGCTCGCTCGTGGTGCTCTTCACCGATGCCTTCATCGCCGACAGCCAGCGCGACGACCTCTTCGACGCCCTGCGCCACCTGCGCCACAACAAGCACGAAGTCATCATCTTCCACACCTTCGACAAGGCCCGCGAGCTGGAGCTCGACTACGGCTCGCGCCCGCTGCGCTTCGTTGACCTTGAAAGCGGACGTACGCAGCGCCTTCAGCCCACCGAGGTGGCGGAGGCGTACAGCAAGCTTATGGTCGGCCAACAGGCCGAACTGCAGCGCCACGCCCTGCAGTACCACATCGACTACGTCCCCGTCGACGTCGCACAGGGTTTCCACCAGGTCATCCTGCCTTTTCTGCTGAAGCGCAGCCGCCAGTAGACGCATCGCCGAAGCCTCCACGGCTCCGCGACGCCGTTCCGTCGCCCCCGCGACGGCTTTCCACTGAAGAACGGCCGTAGGGACTCCGTAGGGGCTCCGTAGGGACTCCGTGGAGGATGCGTTTTTTTAGCACCGACCCTTAAAACAGATAAAAAACTCATTGTCAGTAACATTTAAATAGATGACATTTTTTTTGTGCGATGCGTTGATAAAAAAAATAAATATGTTGCCTTTTATCTGTTTTTTTTTATTATCTTTGCACCGACAAAACAATGTAACGATAATATTAACAAATACAATAATACCAACATGAGTACAAGAAAATACACGCTGGTTATCAACCCCGGAGCCACGTCGACCAAAGCCGCCATCTATGAAGGCGAGACCGAAGTTTTCACCGAGAACCTCTCCCACCCCATAGAGGAGATACAGAAATTCAAAGAGGTCGCCGACCAGTTCGAGTACCGCAAGGGTGCCATCCTGGACATGGTGAAGCGCCATGGCGTGGGCCCCGACGAGATTGCCGTGGTCATGGGCCGCGGCGGCCTCACGCGTCCCTGCGAGAGCGGCTGCTACCGCGTCAACGAGCTGATGAAGCAGGAGTGCCACGCCGGCATACAGGGCAAGCATGCCTGCAACCTCGGCGCCCTGATCTCCGACGCCATAGCCAGGGAGATAGGTCTGCCGTGCGCCTACATCGCCGACCCGGGCATTGTGGACGAGCGTCCCGATTTCGCCAAGATCAGCGGTCACCCCGTGTTCGACCTCGACCCCTCGCGCGAGGGTGTCATCTGGCACTGCCTGAACCAGAAGATGACCGGCAAGCTCTATGCCCGCGAGCTCGGCAAGCACTATGAAGACCTGAACCTCATCATAGCCCACATGGGCGGCGGCGTGAGCGTGGGCATCCACAACCACGGCCGCTGCGTGGAGGTCAACCGCGCCCTCTGCGGTCTCGGAGCCTTCTCCCCCACCCGTTGCGGCAGCATCAACGCCAGCAAGCTCATCGAGGTGGCCTGTAGCGGCAAGTACACCGAAGCGCAGCTGAAGAAGATGGTGACGGCGGAAGGCGGTTTTGTGGCCTATCTGGGCACCAACGACGCCTACGACGTCGAGAAACGCGCCCTGGCCGGCGACGAGAAGTGCCAGATGCTTGTGGAGGCTTTCACCTACCAGGTGAGCATGGAGATCAGCCGCCTGGCCGCCGTGGTCAACGGCAAGGTGGACGCCATCATCCTCACGGGCGGCATCGCCTACAGCAAGCCTTGGATGGCCATGATCGAGGAGCGCGTGGGTTGGATAGCCCCCGTGAAGATCTACAAGGGCGAGAACGAAATGCTGGCCCTGGCCATCTGCGGCAAGGAGGTGCTCGACGGCGTGGAGGTGAAGGAGTATAAATAATTAGCAGACAGCAGGCAAGTAGGTAAGGAGATAAGTAGGTAAGGAGATAAGTAAACAAGGATACTGGAGAATTATGAAAAAGACTGTCATTGTAATGGTTCTGTGCGCGATTGCTTTTGGTGCAACGGCCCAGGAGGTGAAGATAAAACGCGGCAAGGCCACGATGAGCGAGGAACAGTACAACGCCCTCAAGGCCAAGGCCGACGCCTATGACCGTGCACAGGACGAGCTGGCCACGCTGCGGCGTCAGGCCCAACCTGCGGCGCCGCAGAACTTCATAGACTCGGCGTCCTACGCCATCGGGCGCGACGTGTACAACAGCTGGCGCCAGCAGAACCTCGGCATCAACGGTCTCATGGCCGGGCAGGCAATGATTGACTGCGCGAAAGGACAGAGCCGCTGGGGCGATGAGACGAGCCGTCCGCTGCTGCAGCGTTTCCAGCAGGAGTTTGAGCGGAGGCAGCGCCAGGGCGTGCAGGACAACATCAAGGCCGGAGAGAAGTTCATGCAGGAGGTGAGCAACAACAAGTCGGTGTACACCACCAAGAGCGGCCTCAAATACCGCCGCTTAAAGGAAGGCAACGGCAAGAAGCCCGGTTTGACCGACCGCGTGAAGGTGCACTACACGGGCAAGCTCATCGACGGCACCACGTTCGACAGCAGCGTGGAGCGCGGCGAACCCATCACCTTCGCCCTGAACCAGGTGATTCCCGGCTGGACGGAAGGCCTGCAGCTCATGGACGAAGGCTCCAAGTACATGCTCTACATCCCCTACAACCTCGGCTACGGCGAACAGCAGGCCGGCGCCATCCCTCCGGGGTCGACGCTGGTGTTCGAGGTGGAGCTGCTTGAAATCAACCCGAAATGAACACTTACGGCGACAAATTCAGATTGACGACTTACGGCGAGTCCCACGGGCTCGCCGTAGGTGCTGTAATAGACGGCTGCCCGGCCGGCGTGTCGATAGACATGGAGGCCATAGACGCCGCCTTGAAGCGGCGGCGCGGCGGTGCGCCGCGACAGGAGGAGGACCGGATAGAGTGGCTCTCGGGCCTCAGCGACGGCATCACCCTGGGCACCCCCATAGCCTTCTCCATCCACAACCGCGACACGCGCCCGGAGGATTACGCGCACCTGGAGCACCTATTCCGCCCCGGGCATGCCGACTACACCTACTACATGAAGTACGGCGTGCGCGACCACAACGGCGGCGGGCGGGCGTCGGCACGCGAGACCGTGGCGCGCGTGGTTGCCGGAGCGATAGCGATGCAACTGATGCCGGAAGTGAGTGTGAGAAGCGAGGCGCTCTGCGGGAGGAGCAAGGTTGCGGACGACACCGTGGGCGGCATGGTGCGCTGCAGCGTGACAGGCGTGGCGGCAGGCGTGGGCGAACCACTGTTCGGCAAGCTGAACGCGGCACTGGCATCGGCGATGATGAGCATACCCTCGGCCATAGGCTTCGAGATGGGGAGCGGTTTTGCTGCCGCCCGGATGAAAGGGAGCGAGTACATTGACCGCTGGAACAGCGACGGCACCACGAAGACGAACCACTGCGGCGGGGTGCAGGGCGGCATAACCAACGGCATGCCGATAGAGTTCACCGTGGCGTTCCATCCCGTGGTGAGCCTGCCGCAACCCGTGGAATGCCTTCACGAAAACGGTTCGCTTGAGACCGTCAGCATCGGCGGACGACACGACACGCACCATATTGAGAGAGCTACAGCAGTGGTTGAAGCCATGACGGCTCTTTGTCTGATAAACTATATGTTATGAAAAGACTGATGATTATTGCCTGCATAGCTGTCCTCGTTGCAGGATGCAAGCACGACACCTTCACCATTAGCGGCACCATTGACGGCGGTGCCGGCAAGACCCTTTGGCTGGAGGAGATTTCCCCGGAGGGGCCGCTGTTCATAGACAGCATCGCCGTGGACGGCAAAGGCCGATTCAAGTACACCTACAAGATGCCGTACCGGAGCCTGTACAACCTCCACACGACGGAGAACAACTACATAGTGACGCTGCCCGACTACGGGGAGAAGATTGAAGTGACCGGCTCGTGGGACAGCCTTTCCACGACCTATGACATCACAGGGTCGCCAGAGAGCCTGCTGCTGTGGCAGCTGCAGCAGTACTCCAACGACGGCGGGAAAAGGCTCAACGAGCTGGTGGACACCACCGAGTATTACGCACTCATGCACGAGCGCGGCCTTATCGGCGCCGACGCCGTTGCCGCCAAGAAAGAGGAGACGGACTCCATCTACCGGTATGTCTTCGGCGAGCAGCAGGACTATGTGTGCCGTTTCATCGAGGAGAACCAGGGTTCGCTGGCCACGCTCATAGCCCTCTACAAGCCCTTCAACAACCGTCTTCTCATTGACACACGCGACCCGCAGTGCATTGACTGGTACGACATGGTGTTGGACGGCCTTGAGAGCCGCTATCCCGACAACCCGCACACTCTTCACTTCAAGAACACCACAGAGCATCTGCGAAGCGCATTGGCGCGACAGTGAGAAAAAAGAAAGCCCCGCACCGAACGCTGCGGGGTTTTCTATGTCATTTGCAAATGGAGGGTTATTGCTTCATGCGGGGCTTGTTCTTTGCTGCGTTGCGCACCTCGGCACGCTGCTCCTTGGTCAGCACTTCGTCTACGCGGAGCTTGCCCTTGTACATCTCGCGGTTGATGGCGGCCTGCAGGGCGGCATCGCGCTCGAACAGAGGGAACAGAACGGCAGAGTGGTCGCCGTCGCTGTCCATGAACATGGCGATACTGTCCCTCACGGCTTTCTGCGAGCTTCGGAGCGCGCCGACACGTTCTTTGGACTCCTTGCTGATGCTCTCAATCTTGCGTTTCTGCGACGAAGAGAGGTCGCTGACAAACTCTGTTATCTCCTTGTGTTTCTTCTCGTGATGCGGTTTGTCCTGCTGAGCGGCCAGGGGCAAGGCCACAGCCACGAGCAAAGTGAGTATTAAAGTCTTCTTCATATACATTGATTAATAATCTTCTTCAAACAGTGGCTCCATAGGGTTGAGGGCTGCCTCCTCGACGGTGTTCCAAGAGGAGAAGTCGTTGAATTGCGATATGGCATAGCCCATGTCTTCATTGGAGAAGCTTGACGGCCTGAAGAATGTGATGTTCACGACGAACAGCGCCACCACGGCTGCTGCGGCTGCTATGCTTATCTGCCGCCACCATATGCTGCGACGCACAGGGCGAAGATAGGGTTTCTGCTGCACCTGCGCCATCACGCGGTCGACAACATCCACCTTGTGTGGGTACTGCTGCTGCGACAGGTGCTCTAATGTCTGCTCTAATGTCATTGTTTTATCTCTTTTGCGAGGTTTTTCTTTGCTCTGAATATAAGGCTCTCCACTTTGCTCAGTGAACATTGCATCACGTCGGCGATGTCCTGGTAGCTGAAGTTCTCAAAGGTGTAGAGCACCAAGGCGGTGCGCTGTTCATCCTTGAGGTGGCCAATGGCTGTGCGCAGCTGATCCATTTGTTCGTTGTAGATTATCTGCTGCTGCACGTTGAGGTCCTCGCTTTGCTGCTCCGGCAAGTCCTCGCGGGCATCGGTGGAGATGAACCGCTTGGATTTTTTGAGCATCTTGCTGACCACGTTGACGGTGATGCGATATATGAAAGAACTCAGTTTCGAGTCGAACCGGAAGCGCGGCAAGGCGGTATACAACTCCACAAAAACCTGCTGTGTCACCTCGTCCACTTCCAGGCGGTTGCCGCAGAGCTTGTATGTCAGATTGGCTACAATCTGCTGGTATCGCTCCACTATCGCGGCATACTTCTGGGTGTCGCCAGAAAGCACAGCCTCAACTATCTGCTTGTCTTCCACCGGCTCAATCGTTAGTTATGTACCCTGTTAATGACATTTATTGCATCTGTTTGCACAAAATTCCTCTTTTTTTGCGGAATTTTCCTATCTGTACTTAAACTCCTCTATCTCGCGACGCTCGCGTTTCGTGGGACGCCCCACGCCGCGGTCGCGTTTTTCAAAGGCATACTGGCGGGCCATGCGGATGCGCTCGTATTCCTCTTCGGGTGTGCGGTCAATCATGAAGCCCTGCACCAGCGGCGCCCCCACCCTGTTTGGCGGCAATGCCAGCACCTCCACCTCCTTGTGCAGCTGGTCGATGTTGAGGCTGTAGCGCTCGCCGACCTTTACGTCGTGCGACGGCTTGAGTTCGCGTCCGTCGCCGTTGGCGAGCTTGACCCTGCCGTTGGCGCAAGCGTCGGCGGCCATCGAACGCGTCTTGTAGAGGCGCACGGCCCACAGGTATTTGTCGAGCCTCATATCTGGAAGTGGTATGTGATGGTGCCTTTCTGCTCGTCGGGAGCGCTGGGATCGGCGTTGAAGCGAGCTTTGCGGGCGGCGGCGATGGCTTTAGCCACGAGGTCGCCGTCCGACGTGCTGGACCCCTTGGGCTCATATTCGGCGCGCGTCACGCGGCCTTGCTGGTCGACCCAGATGCGCACGACCACGCGGCCCTGCTGGTTGGAGTTGTACTGCGGCTTGGGCAGCGTCACATTGCTGCGGCCGGCAAGCGAGAAGTTCGTCCCGTTGCCACCGCCGTTGCCACTGTAGTTGTTGCTGTTGACGCTGCCGTCAGGCTTGCCTTGGTCGCCTGTGCCACCGGCCACACCCTGACTGCCGTTGCCGTTCCGCTGGTTGCGGCGCCCGGTGAAGAGGGCGTTCTTGTTTATCTCCGGCTCCTTGTTTTCCACCTTCGGCTGCTCTGCGACCGGCTTGACGGTGTTGCCTTCGCTGGTGTTGGCTCCTATATTGGGCGTCGGCTCGGCATGCTGTGTAGCCACCTGACGAGGTGCCGACGGCACTTGTGTGGCTGCCGCCGTACTTGCCGGCTGGGCGTCGTCGCCGATGCCGTAGTCGCTGTCGCCAAGGTTCACCTCCACCCCTTCTTCGGGTATCGGCGGGTCGGGCGGGTCGTAGCCAAAGGCCAAAAGCACCATCACAACCACAGCCATGACGGCGGCGGTGACGATGCCTGATATGATTCTGTTGTTCATTGCATCCCTTATAATTACTTCTTGGGCGAGGTGGCGAGAATCACTTTGTGCTTGGTGCCACCCGTTGCGTTGATGCTGTTGACGGCGTCGATAACCTGCACGACATCCTGCACAGGCACCGTTTTGTCGGCGCGAAGCACTATGCAAGCTTCCGTCTCGCCAGCGGCGATGCTGGTGCGCAGGTAGGTCTCAAGTTCCGACGGCACTATAGGGATGTCGTTCTCCACATAGAAGTTGTGGTTCTCGTCGATGTATACCGTCACGCTCTCCTTGGCCATCGTCTTGCTGTTGCTTTCCGGCAGCAAGAGTTTGACGGCGTTGGGGCTGATGAGCGTGGAGGTGATCATGAAGAATATGAGCAGCAGGAACACGAGGTCGCTCATGCTCGACGACGACGTCTCTATCTTGATTTGGTTCTGACTCTTTATCATTTGTTTAAGGTTTACGGTTTAAGGTTTAAGGCTTATGGTTTAAGGTTCAGGGCGGCGCAAGCCCCTTAACCCTTAACCCTTAAACTTTAAACATTAAACATTGTCAAGCCGGCTCGTGGAGGAGGTCCATGAATTCGTTGGCGCGAACCTCCAGTTCAAACACCACTTTGCTGATGCGGTTCACCAGCAGGTTGTGCAGGAAGTAGCACACGATGCCGACGATGAGACCGCCGACGGTGGTCACCATTGCCTGGTAGATGCCGGTGGAGAGGAGGCTGATGTCGATGTTGTTGCCGGCGTAGGCCATCTCCTGGAAGGCTGTAATCATGCCCGTCACGGTGCCGAGGAAGCCGATCATGGGACCCAGGGAGGCCACCGTGGCAACGAGTGACACATGCTTCTCCAGTCGTGCCACCTCAAGCTGGCCTTCGTTCTCTATGGCCGCCTGTATGTCAGGCAACGGACGGCCGAGACGCGAGAGGCCTTTGTTTATCATTCGGCCCAGCGGGGTGTCGGTCTCTTTGGCAAGGCTGCGTGCGGCGTCGAGCTCGCCTTTATGCACATGCTCGCGAATCTCATCCATAAACTGGTTGTCGGCCTCGCCCTTGAGGGCTGTGCTCAGTGTGAGGTAGCGCTCTACAAACACATAGATGGCCAACACCAGCAGCAGGGCCAGCACCAGCATAATCCATCCGCCGTTGAGAGCCATATCCCACAGCGTGATGCGTTCGGGGGCAGCAACGGCCTCGCCAACGGCTTCGCCCATGGTGTCAACCACCGTGGACATGTCGCTCTGAATCATAAGAAGTTTGCTTGTCATATCGTTTAATGTGTTATCTGTTTTGTCCTGTTTTAATAATATCGTATTCAGAAAACCAGCCCCACACCCACCGTAGGATAAAATCCCATGGGCGTCGGTTGCACCGCAGGCAACACGTTGAGGCTTATATCGTCGTCTATCGTAAAATTGAAGAGGTGCCCGAAAACATAGGCATCAAGGAGGTTTAGCCCATAGATGCCGGCGGCAATGATTATTGACAACTGGAAGTTACGGCTGTAGGTGTTATAGAGCTCCAAGATGTTGCTTGTGGGGTATGTGGCATAGTCGGCGTTTTGGATAGCATCGTCGTGGTTGACTCGGTATAGGTACTCGTCCTTGAAGAGGCGCATTGCCTTGTAGTTGTCGTAGATGAAGTAGCCGACGCCTGCAAATGCACCATAGATGATAGGCACTTTCCAAGCCTGGTGGTTATATATCTGCCCAGCACCGGGCAGCAAGGACCAACGCAAAGCCACATCCGGTGAGTGCTCCTCATAGACCGACAGCTGCGCTTTTGAGCAGAGCGGCAAGAAAAGCAGCGTCAGGATCAGCAGACGTTTCATTTCTCAAGCAGCGCCATGATGCGCTCGAAGTCACTGTCTGAATTAAAACTGATGGTCAATGTGCCCTTGCCACGCTGGGAGCGTTTAATCTCGACGGTTGACTGCAGGCGGTCTTTCAGTCGGCTTTGGGCGGCGCTGTGCATCGACGGGAGCTCGCTGCGACGTCCCACCTGTACCTTGGGTTTTGGCTTTGCCATCTTTGCCATCTCTTCCGTCTGATGCACAGAGATGTGCCTCTCCTCAATGGCATGAAGGATCTCCATGTGGCGCTGAATGTCCTCCACACCCGCCAACACACGAGCGTGAGCCATGCTGATGCGCCCGGCGCCCAACGCCTCCTGCGTCTCGGCCGGCAAGCCAAGCAGGCGAAGATAGTTGCTTATTGTGGAACGGTCTTTGCCGACACGCTCACTCAACTGGTCTTGTGTCAAACGGCATTCCTCTATCAACTGCTTGTATGCCTGCGCAACCTCTATGGCATTGAGATCGGAGCGCTGTATATTCTCCACCAAGGCCATTTCCATCATCTGCATGTCTGTGGCCGTCCGCACATAGGCAGGAACCTCCTTCAGCCCTGCAAGCTTGCTGGCGCGCAGACGCCGTTCGCCGGCGACCAACTGGTATGTCCCGTCAGGCATCCGGCGTAGCGTCACAGGCGTTATCACGCCCTGTTCCTTTATGCTCTGCGCCAGATCCTGCAACTCGGCAGCGTCGAAATCCTTTCGTGGCTGATATGGATTAGGGTATATGCTTTCCACTGCGATGAAATTCACCGCCACATCTCCACCTTTGCCCTTGGGCTCAAGGTCTGCTATATCGGGCAAAATAGAGCCAAGCCCACGTCCCAAGCCTCCAATCTTCTGTTTGGTCATTCTCTGTGTGTGTTTTATTTGTTTCTTCGGAGTATCTCCATCGCCAAATTGAGGTAGTTCACCGCCCCCGACGAAGCCGCGTCGTGCATGATGATGCTCTTGCCATAACTCGGCGCCTCTGCAAGCTTCGTATTGCGATAAATGAGCGTGTCGAAAACGAGCTGTTTGAAATGCCCGCGGACATCCTCCACAACCTGGCGCGCCAGACGCAGACGGTTGTCATACATCGTTATCAGCAGTCCCTCTATGGCCAGTTTCGGATTCAGACGTGTCTGCACGATGCGAACCGTGTTCAACAGCTTGCCAAGTCCTTCAAGTGCGAAATACTCACTCTGTATTGGTATAATCACCGAATCGGACGCCGTCAATGCATTGATTGTTATCAAACCCAGCGAGGGGGAGCAGTCAATTATGACATAGTCATAGTCGTCTTTGACTCCGGCCAGGGCCCTGCCGAGAAACTGCTCGCGGCCCTTCTCGTTGATGAGTTCTACCTCGGCACCCACCAAGTCTATCCTCGTAGGCAGCAGGTACAGATTGGGCGTGTCAGTCTTGACAATGACATCCCTTGCGTCAGCCTGCCCGAGAATGCACTCATACACACTCCTCTCCAAGCCGTCCGGATCCACTCCTAACCCCGAGGTGGCGTTAGCCTGCGGGTCGCAATCCACCAGCAGAACCTTCTTCTCAAGCACTGCAAGCGCCGCCGAGAGGTTCACCGCCGTCGTGGTCTTCCCCACCCCACCTTTCTGGTTGGCTATGGATATTATCTTTCCCATATTCTTTACGTTTAATTACAAACCGCGGGTTTGGCGGTTCGGTGGGAGGCAGGGGTATGCCATCCACAAACACAAACCTTAAAACCTACAGCTTACAGCTCGTAGCTTAAAACTTAAAATCAATCTCCTCCAGCCTCTTCTCAGCATCATCGCCGTGGTAGCTGTCCTCCACCACCACAGGAGGAGGCACAATGCCCGTCTCTATGAACGAAAAGGCGTTATCCAGCCCCTGACGGAACTTGTCGAAATCCTCCTTGTACAAGAACATCTTGTTCTTCTCAAAGTAGAACTCGCCGGTGTTGTTGTTGAACAGCTTTCGGCTCTCAGTGATGGTGATGAACTTGTCACCGCCACGCGTCTCTTTCACGTCGAAGAAATATCTACGCTTGCCGGCGGGTATGGCCTGGCTGTAGAGTTCTTCTTTTCTGGTCTCTTGGTTGTCCATTTTTTTATGTGTTGATACGAAACTTTCAGTTTGCAAAAATACCCATTATTTTCTTCCCCCTGACGGTCCGTTGTTCAAAGTTATCAACAACGGCCGTTTAATTGCGCTTGTGGGTCATTATGTCGAGTATGCAGTCGTCGGTCTGGTTCATGCCCTCCTTGCCCAGTCGGCCGAGGTTGCGGATGCTGCAGTCGAGGTCGCTCTCGCTCAAGCCGTCGGTGCAATCCACCACGCGGCAGTGCACCGCCAGCTCGCTGCAGACGAAAGCCGAGTAAAGCCCCACACTCATCTTCAGCGCGCAGCTGGGCTTGGCGCCGTCGCAGACCATGCCGGCGATGGTGTTGATCATGTTCTTCAAGGCGTAGCCCGTCTGCTCGAAGCTGCCTCCCTCAAGGTAGGTCAGCGCTGCGCTCACCCCCATCGTTGCGTTCACTATGCCGCAGAGGGCACTCAACCGTCCTATGCCGCGTTTTATGTATATGCTCATCAGGTGGCTCATGGCCAGCGCGCGCAGTATCTGTTCGTCGCTGCAGCCGCGTGCTTTGCCGTAGTAGTAGACCGGCAGGGTGCAGCAGATGCCCTGGTTGCCGCTGCCCGAGTTGCTGTACACGGGCTTGGTGCAGCCGTCCATGCGGGCGTCGCTGGCGGCCACGGTGCGTGCCACCACGGTATGCACCATGTCTCCCCTCGCCTGCTCCATCAGTATCTGGCCGGTATGCAAACCCATACCCTCAAGGCCGCATTCCGAGGCGGCGTTGTTGTATTCCACCGTCTCGCGCAGCCAGTCGAGTTCGTCGAGCGGTGCTGTGGTAGCATAGTCGTAGACCATGCGTGCCGTCAGTTCCACATGCTGCTTGTTGTCCTCCTGCGGGTCGTCATCGTTGTCCTGCTCCTGGAAGAGGCCTTGTTTGTGGTCGAGCAACACCTTGCCGTCATGGCTCAGGAAGACAAAGTTTGTGTGCCGCTTGGCAATCACGGCTACCGCCGAATGCCCTTCATTCTCGACGGAACATTCAACATACAGTTTGTCGCAGCATTCCTTGACGCTGATATCTATCCTGTCGGCATTGTTGGCAAGCCACTGCTTGGCTTCCTCGACGTATGCCTCGGGCATGGTGAGCACTTCAAGGCCACGTTTCGAGTCGCCGTGCACCACAGCCATGGCCACGGCTATCGGCAGACCTATCATGCCGGTACCGGGGATTCCCACCCCCATGGCGTTCTTGAACACATTTTTGCTCAGTCGCAGAACTACCGACGACGGCTTGCTGCCAAGTGTCTCGACGGCCTTGGCCACGCACAACGCAACAGCCCCGGGTTCTGTACAGCCTGTGGCCGGCACCACCTCGTGCTGCATTATTTCCTTTATCTGCTCGCGGACATGCTTATCCATAGGTAGATACAATCTATTGTTCTTTATATTGTAAAATGCAAAGATACAACAATTATTTCACGTAGCAAAATAAAAAAGCCGGCTTACATCAGCTTTTTGTCTTGGCCTTAAGTTTTTCCATGAATTTGGCCGAGTCGATGATGAAACGCTCATGAGTGCCTTCGCCGATGAGTCCCGCCTCGTCGTAGGCCTTGACGCTGAACACCAAGCGGCGGCGGTCCACCTCCACAAGCTCGCTGTCGCACCACACACGCATGCCGATCGGCGTTGCCGACACATGGCTCACGTTGACCAGCGTGCCCACGGTGCCCTGCCCCTCGTCGAGGTGCGGCAGCACACTCTCATAGCAGGTCTGTTCGATGAGCGCCACCATCATCGGCGTGGCAAATACATCCACCAATCCACTGCCCACCCGCGCGGCGCTCATCGCCGGGGTGACAACTTGTTCATGATGTCCTTTGATTCCTGTTTGTAGCATACAAAAAAAGTTTGCATCCTTAACGTAGGATGCAAACTTTTATTGTGTAAGAGTCATAGGGTCGTAGAGTCGCAGAGCGAGGCGGTGGGTATGGTTTTTATCGGTCAGAACCGGTACTTCCAGCCAAGGGTGAGCGTGGAGGGTTGGAAGTTGAGGTCGTCCACCTCGGTGGCGAGTCCTGTGATGTGGGCTTTGCCTATATGCCCGACGCTGATGATATACTGGAGATAGAGTCCGGCATCAAGCCTACGTTTAGTATACAGGAAGTTGACTGTCAGAGGCACGATGTAATTGGCTGAGGAGAACGAGTTAACGTAGTCGGTACCACCTCGCGAAGTTGAGAAGAATATTTCGCTGAGGCCGACGCCGAAGCCCGCTGTGGGTTCGAGGGTGAAGTTTCTGCCGAGGTTGAATCGGTAGCCGAGGTCGATATGATAAAGGTTGTCCTGTTTTTTTAAAAGCTGGTTCTTGACGGAGGTGATGTTGTCTGCGGTACCGTCGAGGTGCATCGCGAGGGTGAAGCGGCAGTATTCCACGCCGATGCCGATGCCGACTTGGGCCGCCACGCTGTAGACGCTACGGTAGTCGAGCGCGGGGTGATAGGTCTGCATGTGGTTGGTGAAGCCTTTGCTGCCGTCGAGGAAGTTAAAACCGAGGTTGAATTCGGCCCAGGGATTAACCTTCCTTTTTCCGGCTTCGTTTTCCTGAGATGAAACTGTGCCTACCGCCAGCAAGCAAGCCAGCAGCAGAGCCGTTTGTTTGATGTTGATGTGTTTTACCATGATGTCAAGGTTTTTAATTGAACATTACTGATTTATGCGTTTTGCATGAATGGTATTCAATTTCTCATCACGGTATCGGCTTGGTTATACATTCTGTTTTACGCCTATATAAACGCTCCGATACGTTTTTTATTGCCCGCAAGGCGGATTGTTTCCGTACAATTGATTTGCACATGATACTGTTTTTGAATTTAGGAGTTCGAGGTACATATTTGCTTTGGCTGGCCGACGGCGCGAATTTAGAATAGCCAGAGGCGCAAGCTTTGACATTCTTGCAGGAAGGTATCCCGACCGACTATTGTGTATTTGTGTTTGTTGTAGAGTTGCCGCAGAGCGGTGTTGACGGTCGCCATGTCCATGAGGGAGAGTCGGTAGGGTGCCGCATGGTAGATGGCGATGGACTCGTCCTGCGACTCAACGCTGTGGATGTCAGAAATAGGCAACTTTTTCTCGGCACGCTCCATCATCGTCTTGTAGTAGGCAATTTGCTCCTCGTAGCCCACGCCTGCGGCGAGCTTAATCGAAGATATCCGACTGCTTCAGCAGGCGGACGGTGTGTTGGCGGCCGTCGGCGGTGGTGAGGGTGAGGAGGTAGGTGGCTTGCGGGCGTGAGGTGAGGTCGAGAGAGTAGCGGTTGGGGCCGTCGGGGGTAAGGCGGACTTCTTCGCTGCGGCCGGACATATCGGTCAGCCATGCTGTGGCGGCCCCTCTTTCGACTTTCAACTCACCACTTTCCACTTGAATTGTTACTCTCTGCCGGAAGGGGTTGGGGTAGGCGACGAAGGCGTTTCCTCCTTCCACAAGCGTTATGCCGATGCCGCCACCGTGACCTGTGGAGTCATAGACATAGGGTGTCAGGAAGGCGGTGTCGGTGTAGCGTGCGATGTAGGCGTGGCTGTTCCATGCGGCGTTGACATTGAGGTTGCCGAAGGCGGCGTTTGCGGTAAGGGTGCCGGTAAGCCACAGCGAGCTGTCGTTGAGGAACAGGTAGCCTTGCTCGTTTTTTGAGCTTTCCGAGTGGTAGTCTATGTACTCCAGCTCGTGGCCGTCATAGTCCCACACCATCAGCCCCATGCCGTATAGACCATTAATCTGGCTGTCATGGAAGAGTATGTTGCATTGGTACAGCACTTGGCAGAAGACGCGGTTGCCACCTGCCACGAAGGATCCGTTGTGGGACCACACATATTTGTCGGAGTACAGAAATGTCCTTTCCCAAGGCTCTGTGCCTGTTGAGCGGGCTTTGCCGTAGGAGACAAGACTGAGGTCGTCGGCGTCGAGCCTGAGCCAGCAGGCGTTGTTCTTAAGGTTCAATGTGTCGCCCTTGTAGTTCAGCGTGGTGTAGTAGTCTGGGACTTTACCTGACTCACCGTTTATAAATAGCGAGTTGGTTACGCTGTCATAATATGTGCCAAGGAGTCTTACATATCCCGCACAGCCTCCTTCTGGAGTATAAGTTGCAGTCACCTGCACAATCCCCGTCGGCGTCAGCTCAGAGTTATATCGTATCATGCACGAGTACCACTCCATCTCCAGCGTGTCGCTATTCTTCACGGGCAGAGTGTCAAAAGAAAATTGTGTACGTTGTAAAAGCATATATATATTGTCGTTGGCATCAACATCAATAGAATTCAAATACATACTTATATTACCATCATCTGAATATCGCCATGTGGAGTCGAAAACATAGGTGCTCGCTATCACACTGTCCATATGGGGCGACAGTTTTATGATATGCCAGTTCCACCTACTCGAGGGCTCCAAAGGAACATCCAGCTGCCTCCTCCCTCCATCCACCACAAGTCTCATTCCGTTTATGTTGCCCTCTTTGGTCGACCAAATGCGGTGCCCCTCTCGGCAGGTGTCGCACATATCCCCAAAATAGTCATTTGTCTGGCGTGCCAATATGATGTTTCCTTCGCTGTCGACATTGAAGGAGACCTTCTCTCCCACATTTGTCATCAGGTGGCCCGAGCCTTCATATCTCAACAACCTGCCGTCTTCCCTTACAAACGTCGGTATCCAGAAATGCTCTTCGATGAGATTTCCGCTTTCAAGTCCTATAGTGATAAAGGCATAGTAGAGGGCTGGCGACTTGAGGCTGTCAGGCGACTCCGGGAACCTATCGGGGGTGGTCAACAGGGTGTCCATATAGTATACCTCGTTCTTGTCGTGCGAGCTGCTTCCCCAATTGAAGGGGAACCTAAACTCGGCAAACAGCATAAGTGCGGTGTCGCCCACCATCCGCATAGTGTAGACCACAAAGTCGGTATAGCTGGAATAGAACTCCTTGTGCCACACCAATTGGCCATCGGGAGAGAACTTGGCGACGACGGCGCTAAGGTTGCGGTGTGCCGAGAATGGCAGTATGCTTGTATCGTCGTCCCATCGCGCGTTGCCTATGAACTGGCCGAGAATATAGATGTTGCCCTCGCTGTCTATAGCCGAGCCGAATATCTCGTTGGCGGCGGCTCCGTCCTCGTAATCGGGGCCATAGTAGGACTTCACCCAGTCGAAACTGCCGCCGGACGTGGTGCCGGCCTGGCCAGCAACGGTGTTTAAGTTGGCGGTGATTGCCATCAGCGCGAGGAGCGCAAAAGAGAGGGCTTTCTTTGTCATTGTTGTGGTGTTAAATGGTTATTTATCCGTTTTCATGAGGGCCTTTTGGGGGGCTTCCTATATATATGACGAGGAAGTGCCGTTTTTGTAACATTTTTTAACATTATTTATGTTTTTTTTTTACTCCAATGCCCCCCCCCTGTCGAAACATCGCCGTGGTGTGCCGTCGGCTCGGCCGACAAGGATTATAGAAGAATCGAAGAAAGGAGAAAGAAGAAGCCCCACAGGGGTCCCTGCGGGGCTATTATATTATTCAGCAGGCAGGTTGCCTGCTGACCAGCTATTTCTGCCAGAGCTTCTGCCAGTTTTTGTATTCGCGCTGTTTCCAGGCGCCGTTGTGGTAGGCGTAGCTGACGATGGCAGGGATGACGGTGGTGCCTTCGGCATAGACCATCTGCTGCAGTTCCTCGCTCACCTTGCCCCAGCTGCCGGCCTCGAGGAGGGTGCTGGAGGAGCAGGCGCCGTCGCGGACGTCGGCCACGGTGATCTGGATTGCATATTTGTGCATGGGAACCTCTTTTCCAAGTATTTCAGCGCACACAACTGTGTCTTGAGCAAAATTCTTGGGGGTGCCGCCGCCGACCATGAAGAGGCCGCTCTCGGGGCAGTTCATCTTGATCTCGGTGAGCTCGAGGAAGTCGGCCACGCTGTCGATGCTGACGTAGGGCTTGCCCTCGTGACGACGGATCCACTGGTGCTTGCCGATGCCGAAGCCGGCGCTGCTGTCGCTGAAGGCGGGGCAGAAGATAGGCACGCCACACTCGTAGCAGGTCTGGATGAGGGAGTCTTTCTTCACACCGTGACCCTCGGCGAGCCATTTGCCCACGTTGTAGAGGAACTCGCGGCTGCTGTAGGGACGCGGCTCGAGGAGGTCGGCCACGTCGCAGGTAGCCTGGTCGCAGGCCTGCAGCTCTTCCTCGTCGATGAAGGTGTCGTAGATGCGGTCGATGTAGAGCTCGCGGAGCTTGGTGTCGGGGATGACGTTCTCCTTGGTGCCGATGTAGTGCTTGTAGCCCAGGGCCTCGAAGAGGTCCATGTCGATGATGCTGGCGCCGGTGCTGACCACGGCGTCAATCATCTTGTTGCGCACCATGTCGACATACACCTGCATGCAGCCGGCGGCGGAGGTGGAGCCGGCGATGGTGAGGATGTTGGTGCAGTCCTTCTCGGCCAGCATCTGGCAGAGGATGTCGGCGGCGCGGGCGGTGTCGCGGCTGGTGAAGCTCATGTGGCGCATGGCGTCAATAAGCTCGGTGCTGTCGTACTTCTTGATGTCAATGTGCTTGACGGTTTCTTTCAGGAGGTCTTTTTTTTCCATTTGTTGAATGTTTTAAATGATTATTAAAGCTTCAGCGGGCACGCACGTGGGAGACTCCCTGCCTGAAATTGATTATCTGTTGTATAACGCGATGTGTTCGTTTTTATTGTGCCGACGTGGCAGAAAAAAGTATCAGAACGGCACGTCGCCGTCGCCCTCGGGGGGCAAGTCTTCGTTCATCTTGCTGTCGATGATCATGGTGCCGCCGCCGTCGAAGCCCGTGTTGGGGCCCATGCCCGCCATGGCGCCGCCGAAGTCGCTGTCGGTGGGCGGGTTCTCGAAGCGTGCGAACTCCTTGACAAAGCGCAGGCGCACCTCCCCGACCCCGCCGCTGCGGTGCTTGGCAATCAGCAGGTCGGCCATGCCTATGGTGGAGCCGTGGTCGTCCTCCATGATGTTGTAGTACTCGGGGCGGTAGATGAACATCACGATGTCGGCGTCCTGCTCTATGGCGCCCGACTCGCGCAGGTCGCTCAGCTGCGGCTTGTTGCCTACGCGGTTCTCCACGGCGCGGCTCAGCTGCGACATGGCCAGCACCGGTATGTTCAGTTCCTTGCTGAGGGCTTTGAGCTGGCGGCTGATCATCGAGATCTCCTGCTCGCGGTTGCCGTTGCGGTTCTCGGCGGTGCCGCTCTGCATGAGCTGCAGGTAGTCGATGAAGATCATCTGTATGTCGTAGCGCTGCTTGAGGCGGCGCGCCTTGGCGCGGAGCTCGAAGATGGTGAGCGAGGGGGTGTCGTCTATCAGTATGCGGTTGGAGGCCTCGTGCAGGCGCTGTGCACCGCTCTTGAGTTGCTCTTTCTCGTAGGGCTCCAGGCGGCCCTTCTTGAGCTTGTCGCCCGTCAGGCGCGCCTCGCTCGAGAGCAGGCGCATGGCCAGCTCCTGGCCGCTCATCTCGAGGGAGAAGAAGGCCACGGGCTTCTTGAAGTCCACGGCCATGTTGCGCGCCATGCTCAGTGCGCAGGCCGTCTTACCCATGGCCGGGCGTGCGGCGAGGATGATGAGGGTGCCGGGCTGGAAGCCCGCCGTCATGCGGTCGAGCCCCATGAAGCCGCTCTCCAGGCCGCTCAGGCCGTCCTCCTTCTGCCCCGCCTCGCTGATCTGGTCCATGGCCATCCCAACGAAGTCGCCCAGCGGCTTGTAGTCGGAGCGGAAGTTCTTGTCGTTGATGTCCATCAGGTGCTGCTCGGTCTGGTCGAGCAGGTTGACGACGTCGGTGGTCTCGTCGTAGGCCTTCTTGATGGTCTCGGTGCTGATGCGTATCATCTCGCGCTGGATGAATTTCTCGCTGAGCACGCGTATGTGGTACTCTATGTGTGCCGCGGAGACGACGTTCTCCGTCAGCTTGCTGACGCCATAGGCGCCGCCGGCCAACTCCAGCTCGCCGTCGAGACGCAGGCGCTCCACCACGGTGAGCAGGTCCACGGGCTGGCTCTGCTCGAAGAGCTTGCGGATGGCGCGGAACACAGCCTGATGCTCAGGCTTGTAGAAATACTCCTCGTGCAGCGTCTCTATAGCGTTGATGAGCGCCGCCTGGTCGAGCATCAGCGCCCCGAGCACCCCCTCCTCCAGGGCCAGAGCCTGCGGCGGAGTGTTGCTGTTGAGGGCAAAGGCCTGCTCGTATGTCATTCTGTTAGTACGTCTTGCGTCGGTTACAGGCATTTTGTTCGGTCGTTTTTGGAACTACAAAAGTACACAAAAAAGCCGACATGACGGAAAAAAATATCAACAGCGTGGTATGGTTGTCGGAGTGGCTATCGGAGTGGTTATCGGTTATGGGTTATTGGTTATTGATTTGTTATCGGTTATATGTTATTGGTTATCGTGCCATCAACTTAACCATTATCCACCAGAACCCCGTCAGGGGTTACATCTTAATAGCCAATGTGTTACGTATAACCATACAGACCCCTGTAGGGGTTCCATCCCCCTCGGCGGCCAGCCGCATCATCTACGGCCCCCCTACGGACCCGGTACGGCCGTTCTTCAGTAGTTCTTCAGTAGTTCTTCAGTGTTTGACTGAAGAACTACTGAAGAACTACTGAAGAACGGCCGTAGGGACTCCGTAGGGGCTCCGGTGGGGCGGCGGTGCAACCAAGGCCCCCGACCGCGGGGGATGCGCCTGGCGGCTGGGGCGGAAAGGGAGGCTGCCGGAAGGGTGTTCAAAAAAATATTTTGCCATGTCGCAAAAAGGTAGTATCTTTGTGCTTTTGAAACAGGTGCCCACACCTGTGGCAATATATTGAATATTAACAAAAACAACGCAATACTATGGAAATTATAGGCAAGTTAATCCAGATTTTGCCCGAAGTACAGGGCGAGTCGGCCCGCGGCCCGTGGGTGCGCGGCGGCTTTGTTATCGAGACCGGCGACGACTATCCGCGCAAGGTGGCCTTCACGGCCTTCGGCGAGGAGCGCGTGGCCATGGCCAAGAATGTGCCGATGGGCTCGATGGTGCAGGTGACCTTCACGCCTGAGAGCCGCGAGTTCAACGAGCGCTGGTACACCGACCTGCGCTGCTCGCGCATACAGCCTTTCGTGCCGGGCCAGATGCCCGCCGCCCCGGCAGGCAACTATGCCTGGAACCCGCAGCCCGGCGCAGCCCCCGCGGCGCAGCCGCAGGCCCAGCCCGCACAGCAGGCAGCCCCGCAGCAGCCGGCACAGGGCTTCGCACAGCCGCCGGTGATGCAGCCGAACGGCGAGGACGACCTGCCGTTCTAAAAGTGTAAAGCGGAGAAAGAAACGTGGAAAGCAAGGCAGAGACAAGGAAGCGGATGCGCGAGCTGAAGCGCGCCGTGCCCATGGAGGAGAAGCTGCGGCGCAGCGAGGCCGTCATGCGGCGCGTGGAGGAGCTCGCGGAGTTCCGCCGGGCCAAGGTGGTGCTGCTCTACTGGTCGATGGCCGACGAGGTGCAGACGCACGCCTTCGTGGAGCGGTGGTACAGGGAGAAGACCCTGCTGCTGCCCTGCGTGCGGGGCGACGACCTGGTGCTGCGGCGGTACACGGGACCGGAGTGCATGGTCAGCGGCGAGCAGTTCGGCATAGGCGAACCCACGGGACCGGAGTGGACAGACCTCGGCGCCGTGGAGCTCATCGTGGTGCCCGGCGTGGCCTTCGACAGCGAGGGCAACCGCATGGGCCGCGGCCGCGGCTTCTACGACCGCCTGCTGAAGAGCACCCCGCGTGCCGCGAAGGTGGGCGTGGCCTACGACTTCCAGATGCTGGACCACATAGCCACCGAGCCGCACGACGTGAGGATGGACCGAGTGATAACAGAAAGCTGAGAGCTGTAAGCTGTAAGTTTTAAGTGGCTGGCGCCACACTAACAGCTTAAAACTTAAAGCTTAAAACTAACACCAGAGACAATGCCGATGTTCTACACCCCCAAGCCGCGGCAGTTCCACTACCAGCCGCGATTCTACGACCCCGAGAAGGAACGCTGGGAGGCCCTGAAGCAGAAGTACGCCGACGAGCGCGCCCTGCGCGAAGCCCTTGAGGAGGCGGAAAGCGAAGAGCGGAAAGTGGAAAGCGGAGAGTGGAAAGTGGAAAGCGGAGAGCGGAAAGCGGAAAGCGGGAAGCAGGATGCCGACCTGGAGTACTTCCAGCGCCGTGTGCGCGAGCTGGACCGCCAGGAGAAGCACCGGGGACTGACATGGAAGGACATGTTCCGCAAACGCGAGATGCCCAAGTTCCGCTACCAGCCGCGCTTCCAGAACACGGAGAGCGCGGCGGAGGGCGGCGAACAGGGCGTCGGCGAGCACTTGGCGGAGTTCAAGAAGCGCGGCGTGAAGATAAAGCGGCGCTTCGACGTCACCGGCTCTGACGACCTGGAGCCCGTGCCCGCCGGACGCATCATGCTCTACGCCCTGCTGGTGTGCATGCTGCTGTATTGGATACTGTTCTGAACTGTAAGCTGTGAGCTGTAAGCTGTAAGCACTTGCACAGGCCGTAGCGGCCACTTAAAACTTACAGCTTAATACTTAAAACTAAGAAAGATGTTTATTGAAGTACTGAAATCGAAGATACACCGCGTGACGGTGACGGAGGCCGACCTGGACTACATAGGGTCAATCACCATCGACGAAGCGCTGATGGAGGCCGCCGGCATCATCGAGAACCAGAAGGTGGAGATATACAACATCAGCAACGGCGAGCGCCTGGCCACCTACGCCATCCGCGGCGAGCGCGGCACGGGGGTGATAGGCATCAACGGCGCCGCGGCCCGCAAGGCCGGAGTGGGCGACCTGCTCATCATCGCCGCCTACGCACAGATGACGCCAGAGGAGGCACGCGAGTGGCACCCCACCGTGATTTTCCCGAAAGACAACAGGCTGTAGATGTTATAGGTTATTGGTTATAGATTAAAGGGTATGGGTGGCATGACGGCAAAGAAGGAGAAGGGCACCGGCGTGACGCGCGGCGGCGTGCTGAGGCTCATCGTGTTCCTCGGCATAGGCTTCTTCTTCATCTACTGGTTCCTGCTCAAGCTCGACGCAGGGCAGAAGGCCGCCATCTGGGCTTCGTTCACCGGTGCCAACTACTGGTGGGTGGCGGCGACGATGGTGTGCAGCCTGCTGAGCCACCTGGTGCGCGCCCTGCGCTGGCGCCTGCTCTTCGAGCCCATGGGGCATGTGCCCTCGGTGAGCCACACCTTCGGTTCGGTGGTGGTGGCCTACATGGGCAACCTGGCCTTCCCGCGGGCGGGCGAGGTGATGCGCTGCGCCACCTTGCGCACCAGCGAGGGCATAGCCATGGAGAAGTCGCTGGGCACGGTGGTCACCGAACGCATCATCGACGCGCTGGCTTTCGCACTGGTGGTGGTCATAGGCCTGCTGGCCATGTTCGGCAAGGCCAAGGACTGGCTCTACGACACCCTGACAGAGCGCTTCAGCAACTTGCCCAACATGGCTATGATTGTAGGCGCCCTGGCGGCGCTGGCCGTGCTGGCGCTGCTCTTCTACAAGCTCTTCTGGAAGAAGCTGCTGCACATAGCGTTCTTCAAGAAGATTGACGACTTGGTGCGCAACATGGTCGGCGGGGTGAAGAGCATCCTGCACCTCGGGCCGCGGGCCACGGCGCTCTTCGTCGTCTACAGTGTGGTCATCTACACGCTCTACATCATGGGAGGGCTGATAATCTTCCAGGCGCTGCCCGAGACACAGTGGCTGGGCTTCCGCGCCGCCTTCGTGGTGTACCTCTTCGGCTCGGTGGGCATGACCTTCTCGCAGGGCGGCATCGGCGTATACCCTGTGCTGGTGCAGCTGGCGCTGGACATCTACGGCATCCCCATGGAGGTGGGCACCGCCTGCGGATGGCTCCTGTGGGGCTCGCAGCAGGCCGTGGTGCTCGCAGTGGGCGCCGCCTACATGGTGTACTTCAGCGTGGTGAAGAAGACACACAAAAAAGAGGCATAATAAATAGTATCAACATATCAACGTATCAAGATTATGGAACACACTCGCTGTTTGATTATAGGTTCAGGCCCTGCTGGCTACACCGCAGGCATCTATACCGGTCGCGCCGACCTTAAGCCGCTGCTCTACGAAGGCGAACAGCCTGGCGGACAGCTGACCATCACCACCGAGATTGAGAATTTCCCAGGCTACCCCGAGGGCATCGGCGGCACAGCCATGATGGACGACCTGCGGCGTCAGGCCCAGCGCTTCGGCTGCGAGGTGCGCCGCGGCTACATACGCGAGATAGACCTCAGCCACCGCCCCTTCCGCGCCACGGACGACCACGGCGTGGAGGTGGAGGCCGAGACGGTGATAGTGGCCACCGGCGCCACAGCCCGCTGGATAGGCCTTGAGAGCGAACAGAAGTACTACGGCGAGGGCGTGTCGGCCTGCGCCACCTGCGACGGCCCCTTCTACAAAGGGCAGACCGTGGCGGTGGTGGGCGGCGGCGACACCGCCTGCGAGGAGGCCAACTACCTCAGCACGCTCTGCGCCAAGGTATACCTGGTGCACCGCCGCGACGAGCTGCGCGCCTCGAAGGCCATGCAGCACCGCGTGCTCACCAACCCCAAGATAGAGATGTGCTGGAACAGCCGCGTGAGCGAGATACTCGGCACACCGATGGACGGCGTCACCGGCGTGGAGCTCACCGACACCAAGACCGGCGAGAAGAGCCAGCGCGAAGTGACCGGCGTCTTTGTGGCCATCGGCCACAAGCCCGCCACCGACTTCCTCGGCGGCCAGCTGAAGCTCAACGAGCAGGGATATATAGAGATACAGCACCCCACGTCGGCCACCAGCGTGCCCGGTGTCTTCGCCGCAGGCGATGTGTGCGACCCCAACTACCGTCAGGCCGTGATGGCCGCCGCCGGCGGTTGCCGCGCAGCCATGGACGTGGAACGCTTCCTGCAAGAGAACTGACACCATGCGAGTGCGAAGAGCATACACCACTGTCCTCGCCCTGCTGCTCGCCGCAGCGGCACCACACTGCCTCAAGGCCCAGGTCAACCCGCAGATCGACACGGCCCGCCACGAGGGGCCGCAGGTGCGTGGGCTTGAGTACCACAAGGAAGAGCCCGACAGTGTGAAGCGTGGCAAGGTGTACTACTTCTTCTACACCCCGGCGCAGACGAAAATCAACGTCCTGCACCATCCGCTGCTCTCGCCCACCGGGGCTCAGTTCAACGACCCCATAGACGCACTCGACGGCAACTACTACCTCGGTATGGGCGTCATCGGCCACCCGCACCTTGCCCTCTACCCCACCCCCTTCGCCCCCCTCTCGCAAAGCCTCATCGGCGAGCCTTTCCCCGCCTACGCCAAGCGGCTCGGCAACGTGCGCTTCTTCCAGACACGCACCCCCTACTCCCAACTGGCCTACCACTCGTCGCTCAACAAGGACTACATCGTCCGCGCCTCCCACACACAGAACATAATACCCGGATGGAATATCTCCTTTGACTACACCCTCATGCGCCCCGACGGCGTAT
The DNA here is from genome assembly GCA_017522105.1 of Bacteroidales bacterium. Classification (GTDB taxonomy): domain Bacteria; phylum Bacteroidota; class Bacteroidia; order Bacteroidales; family P3; genus Colimorpha. Next base: position 29,741 of record JAFXAA010000007.1, read on the forward strand.
ACACATCCACCTACGCCAAAGACCACCTCCTCGACGCCACCACCAACTACTTCTCGCGCGACGCACGCCTGCAGGCCAAAGCCGCCGTGGTGTGGAACTCCATGCGCAACGATGAGAACGGCGGCCTCACGGACGACGGCTACTTCACAGGCAACTACAGCACCAACTACGCCGGCATGCCGGTGAACATATACAACCTCCAGTCGCGCCACAACGACCTCGCCCTCATGGGCGGCGTAAGCTACAGCCTCGTCCCGCAGTTCGAGCAGTACCGTCAGCGCGACAGCATAGCCGTCAGCATGGACGCAGACAGCACAGTGGTCTACGACACCATCGAGGTCACAGACACCATACCGCTCCGCAAGCCGCATACCCTCAACGCAGGCACCTTCGGCATAGAGTTCACCTACGACAGGCGCAAACGCGTCGCTGTGGACTCCACCATGTGGCGCGAATACTGTGCACGCCTCTTCTGGACCAACGACGTCTATCCCGACCACCGATGGCGCAACCCCCTGAAAATAACCCTCGGCATACAGCCCCGCTACGTCTTTGCCGACATCGTCGGCGACACCCTCGGCTATCGTTCGTGGCTTGACCCCTTCGCCCGTGTGGAGATAGCGCTGGGGCGCGGAAACCTCACTGCCGAAGGAGAGATGCGCAAAGCCCTCGTGAACACAAACAGGCAGGACTCGCGCCTCGCCGCCACATTCTACTATCCCTTCGACAGCGCACGCAACACCTTCATTGAAGCCAAAGCCGCCTTCGCCTCGCGCACACCAGAGCTCAGGCTTGTCCACATGGCGCAAAGAACTGCGGGCAACGTGCTCAAAGCAGTGAACACGGCCTCCTTTGGCGCACACTTCCGCCACAAAGACATCGTAGACTTCAGCGTGCAGGCCACACACTACGACCACAATACATGGTTCGACACCACTTTGCTGGCTGTTGAAGGCGCAGCCACCCTGTGGCTCTACCAGGCAGCACTCACCACCCATCTCCACTGGGGATGGATGCACCTCGACATGCAACACCTGCTGCAACATAGCACCGACACCGCGCAGATGCCTGTGCCCATGTTCGCCACCAAGAACTCGCTATACGCCGACGTCACACTCTTCCACGGAGCCCTCCGCGCCCAATTCGGCGTGGACATACGCTACCACACCATGTTCTACTCGCCCAACTACGACCCCTACACAGGCCTCTTCTATCACCAGCACACAGCACGCGTCGGCGGCTACCTCTGGGGCGACATCTTCCTCAACCTCCAGCTCAAGCGCGCAACCATCTATGTGAAAGCAGGCCACCTCAACGCCCTTTGGGAGGAAGAACGCAAATACTTCCTCCTGCCCCACTACCCCGGCCAGGGCTTCGGCCTCTTCTATGGCCTCACGTGGAAATTCTTTGATTAACCGCAAAAGCCACAACCCATAATGAGAAAACTGATATTCGCCACCAACAACAAGCACAAAGTGGAAGAAGTGCGCGCCGCCCTCGCCGGGGCCGTGCAGATAGTCACCCTTGCCGAAGCAGGCCTCAGCGGCGAAATACCCGAGACCGCAGACACCCTGCAGGGCAACGCGTTGCAGAAAGCGCAGTGGGTGTGGGAACGCACAGGCATGGACTGCTTCGCCGACGACACGGGCCTCGAAGTGGACGCCCTCGGCGGTGCACCTGGCGTATACTCCGCCCGCTACGCCGGCGAACACTGCTCCTTCGACGACAACGTCAACAAACTGCTTGCCGCGCTCCAAGGCCAGACCAACCGCCGCGCGGACTTCCGCACCGTGATATGCCTCATAGAAAGAGGTGAGCCCAAATATTTCGAGGGCCGTGTGGACGGGCAGATACTCACCGAGCGCCACAGCAACGGCGAAGGCTTCGGCTACGACCCCATCTTCATGCCCGACCGTTTCGCCCTCAGTTTTGCCGAGATGCCCATCGACGTGAAGAACCGCATCAGCCACCGCGGCCTCGCCGTGCAGAAACTTGCCGAATACCTAAAAGTGTCGTTTTGACTGTCATGAAGCAGGTCTATCCCATATCAATAGAGGGCGGCATGTCGCGCACAGGCAGCTACATACTCATGCTCGAAGAGCCTGAAAGCCGCCGCCGCATCCCCATAGTGATAGGCGAGCACGAAGCTCACGGCATTCTCATAGCCAAAGGCATGGTGCCCACAACGCGCCCCACCACACACCGCCTTGCGGTCTCCGTCATGGAGCAGTACGGCATCAGCGTCACCGGCGTCAGCATAGACCGCATGGCCGACGGCATTTTCTACGCCACACTCCACACCACCGACGGCTTCAACAGCAAAGACACTGACAGCCGCACCACCGACGCCATTACCCTCGCCCTCCTCTGCGGCGCACCCATCACCGTGGCCGACAGCGTACTCGAAGAGTGCGGCACCCCGGCAGCGCCGTCAGCCCCTGTGGCTGAAACCGTTACGCTGGAGAGCCTCGAACGCGAGCTTCGGCGCTGCGAGGAGGAGGAAAACTACGAACGCGCCGCCGAAATACAGCAACGCATAGAGAACATGAAAAACGGCAAATGAACACCCATCCCCTACGGAGCCCCTACGGAGCCCCTACGGCCGTTCTTCAGTGGAAAGCCGTAGAAAGTCCGTTCCGGATACGTGGCGGTGGCGGCGAGACTCCGACCCCTAACCCAAGACACCAAAAATGATAAAAGCAGCATTTTTCGACATTGACGGCACACTGCTCAGTTTCAAGACGCACCGCGTCTCGGAAGGCACCATACGAGCCTTCAGGCTGCTGCATGACAACGGCATACGCACCTTCATCTCCAGCGGTCGCCCCATGGTGCTCATCCCGCCGATGCCCGTCGGCTTTGAGGGCTACATCACCATGAACGGAGGCCTTGTGTTCACCGCCGGCAGTCCCCGCCATACTCTCCTCAGCAACCCCATCCCCGCCGAAGACAGCAACCGCTGGGTAGACTACGCCAAAGAGCACAATCTCTGCACAATGGTCTTCACCGCCGACAGCATGATGGCCTCGCAGCCCAACGACATCGGCATGAAAATCAGGGAACAGCTGGAGTTTGAGATGCCCCCCATGGTGCCAATCGACGACCTGCGCGACAAGCAGGCCTACCAGCTCATAGCCATCATGCCCGCCGACCGCGACCAAGAAGTCGGAACCCTCCTGTCCCACTGCCGCTTGCCGCGCTGGCACCCCGCCTTCACCGACATCGTGGCCTGCGGCAACAGCAAGGCCGCCGGCATGGAGGCCATCTGCCGCCACTACGGCATTCGCCAAGACGAAACGCTGGCTTTCGGCGACGGAGGCAACGACGTGGAGATGCTGCAGTGGGCCGGCATCGGGGTCGCCATGGGCAACGCCGACGACCGGGTGAAGGCCTGCGCCGACATGGTTACCACCGATGTGGACAACGAAGGAATAGAGAACGCAGTGAACAGATTGTTAGCATGAAACCGACAACACTTCAAGAAGAACTCGATGCCGCCCGCAAGCTGCTTGCCAGCTATCAGGACCTCGCCGTGGACCAAGAGGACGACGATGCATTCATGGCTCGCGGCAACGGCTTCTGCGACCGCAAATACAGCGAGGACTTCATAGCGATGCAGGTGGCGCAAATCACCGCCCGCGTGGCCGACCTTGAGAGAAAGATACACGATAACAATAACAACCCGACATTATGAAACAGCGCGAGAATTTCGGCTCAAAACTCGGCATAATCATGGCCACCGCCGGCTCGGCCCTCGGCCTGGGCAATATCTACCGCTTTCCCTGTGAGGCCGGCGCCAACGGCGGCGGTGCCTTTCTGATGGTCTATCTTGTTGTAGCACTGCTGGTAGGCACCCCCTTGATGCTGTCGGAGTTCATCATCGGGCGCCGCTCGCGCAGCAATCCAATAGGAGCCTTCCGCACCCTTGAAGGCAAAAAGAACAGCTGGATGGCCATCGGATGGCTCGGCGTCATCTGCGCCTTCCTCATCCTGGCCTTCTACACCACCGTGGCTGGCTGGACGCTGGGCTACCTCGGCAAAGCCGCCGCCAACCACTTCGAAGGCAAAGACCTGCTTCAGATACAGGACCAGTTCGCATCCTTCACCACACATCCGTGGCTGCCGATAGTGTGCCAGCTCGCCTTCCTCGCCCTCACGGCCTTTGTGGTGGCACGCGGTGTCAAGGACGGCATCGAGAAATGGTCCAAGATACTCATGCCCATGCTATTGGTCATCATGGTGGTGCTCTGCGTCAAGTCGCTCACGCTCCCCGGCGCCGCCGAAGGCCTGCGCTTCTTCTTCAAACCCGACTTCTCTAAGATTGACGGCAATGTGCTCATCAGCGCCCTGGGCCAGAGCTTCTTCTCGCTCTCCATAGGCATGGGTGCCCTCATCACATACGGCTCCTACATAGGCTCCAAGGACAACATGGTCAGCAGCTCGGTGAGCGTCGTCCTAGCCGACACGCTGGTGGCCGTCCTCGCCGGCATCATCATCTTCCCCGCAGCCTTCTCGTTCGGCATCAAGCCCGAAGCCGGTGCGTCGCTGGTCTTCACCACCCTGCCTATGGTGTTCCAGCAGATGACCGGCGGCTACTTCTTCTGCCTGATATTCTTTGTGTTGCTTGTCATAGCCACGCTCACCTCCACCATATCGCTGCTTGAGGTCATCGTGGCTGCCGCTACCGAGGAGCTTCACCTCTCGCGCCCCAAGGCGGCGGTGCTGGGTTCGGTGGTGACGGCTGTCATCGGCCTGCTCGCCACACTCAGTTTCCGCTCGGGCAGCCCCCTGCACATCAACGGCAAGATATTCTTTGACCTGCTCGACAGCCTCACCGCGCTGTACCTCATGCCAATAGGCGGACTGCTGATAGTGCTCTTCGTAGGCTGGCGCATGAAGAAAGCCGATGCGCTCGACGAGCTCACCAATGGCGGCACGCTCCGCGTCGGCATCCGCAAGGTTATCTACTACCTCATACGCTACATGGCCCCGGTGGCCATAGCCGTCATCTTCGTCAGCCAGCTGCTGGGCAAATAGCCTACCGGCCGCTCATTGTCCAGTAGATACCGAATTTCAAGGGGTACAGTGGCTCAATACCCTTTTTGAAGAGCGACAAGGCAGCCGTCTGTACATAGAAGCCGAAGTTGCTGTACTGCACCGAAAGGCGTGCGTCGAGCGCAAAGGGTTTCATCTGCTTGCGCATCAGACGGTCGTTGGAAACAAGCTCCACGGCCTTGGTCTTGTACTGCTGACTTAGTATTCCCACGATATTGATTCCCGGGATGGCCGACAAGCGAATACACACGCCGTCGTACTTCCACGGCTCGAAACTGAAGGTCACTGGCACCGTGATAGCCAACGTATTGAAATAGGTGTTCCAGTTGTCGGGATCCAAAGTGCCGCCGGTCATTGTGATATTAGGCGTGGTTGTGGCAGCAAACTCCGTGCCGGTAAAGTTCACCAGCGGTGAGTCGAAGTGATATAGGTTGCCATCAAGGCCGAGGCCGACATACATGCCAAACTTACGCCTGTTTATCACGGGCATGTCTATAGAAAAACCAGAATTCATAAAGTAGTAATTCAGCTCTGCGTCGCCGCTCGCATGGCCAAAGGGGTGGCTGCCCCAGTTGTTGAAGCCCCAGAAATAGTTGAGTTCCAAATCACGGGCTGCTTCCGACCTGTTGCTTTCACGATATTCAATATGGCGTGACAGCACACTGTCTTCTCCGCGGTCTTTTAGCACCACCTTGCCGTTGTCTTGGACAGTAATTTTATTATTTAAATCCGTCATAGCAATACCGAGCTTCATGTCGGCACTGGGTAGCGAAATATATCCGTGGTCTTCGGCCTTGAAATCATAGGCAGTCAGCAACAGCGGTATCTCGCTGACGATACGTCCGTTGTCCGACGCGTGAAGAAGCACATATCCAGCCTTCAAGGTATCTTCTCCGTTGATCTTCGTAACCTTCACCCTGCCGGCATCTTCTGCACTGATGGTAAACTGGTTGTCACCGAGATCCATCGGGCCTACAAATTCCAACGAGGCGGCATCCTCAACGGTGAAGTGCGTTATCGGCGCGCTTGGGGACAGACGCAGCACCGCCTTGGTGGCTCCATCCATACGCATCACACCCTTCGCCACCATAGCCACAGGGGCGCTTGAATTGACTTCGAGCTCAGTGCCTTTGGCTGAGTCAATATAGACCTTCAGCTTTACGGAGCCTTCAATCTCTACAGTATGCACATCCTTGAAAGGCTGCACCCTTACCTGCGCCATCAAAGCGCTGCTGAATGCCAGAGCCGCCATCAGCGGCAAGAATCCTTTGTTTTTCATAGCAGTATAATTATTATTGTTTTTATTCATTCACAGCTACCAGTTCCGCCTCACGAGCCATAAAACGGCGGCGCACCCACTGTGCAAAATTCGTCTCGGCAGCCCAGTCCTTCAAATCCTCCGTCCATGAGCGGCGGCTGTCGTCATATACTATCAAGTTGTTGGTGTACACCGTGTCCGGTGCCGATTCGTATACTATCAGGTTGTCTGTGTATATCACCTCAGCTGCAACAACAGATTCCTGTATCTCAATCTTATCTGTATGCTCAACAGCTTCAGCATTATCCTCTACCAAATCTGCCGTCAACTGTACATCTTTATGTATGGTTTCCCTGCTCTTAGACGGCTTCACATTATTCGAAATAACTATAGCGGTATCAGCCACCGGCACAAAAGTCTCTGTCCGCCGCACCTGCGCCACCTGCGATACATGCGGTACAAGTGGTACCATTACCCCAGTCTCTTGCTTAATCAGCGTAACAGGTATAATCAGCGCCGCCACCACTGCAGCTGCAGCACTCCAGTGCAGCAACACCGGCCACAGTGGTTTTGTGTGTGAATGATACTTTATACTCTCATCGCGTTGCAGCCGCGGGGCCTCGTTATAGAGCGTCAACTCCATAACGGCTTCGGAGTGTTCCGCGAGCCAAGCCTCCACGGTCTTACGCTCCTCAGCCGTCAGTTCCTGCTCAGCATATCGCAGAAGCCAAAGTTCATAGTTACTGTCATCTATCGTTACCATAACCCATTGTTTTCAATTGTTTACGCATTGCCACCCTAGCACGGAACAGGTATACCTGCACCTGCTTGTCGCTCAGCGACAAAGTCTCCCCTATCTCGGCGTAGCTGTAGCCCTCCACGTCGCGCAGCTGCAGTATTGCCCGCTGCACCTCCGGCAACACGGCCAAACTTCTCTCTATTGCATCGCGCAGATCAAAGGCTTCGTCGGGCTGCTGCATAGGTTCGTCTGCCGGCTTTTCCGCATACCGCTGTTTCACGGCTTCGTGGCGGTAGCTCGACACCAGGCGTCGGTAGGCGGCGCCCATCAGGTAGCTTTTGCTCTTGGCGACGGCCACACTCTCATGGTGTCTCCAGAGCGAGGCAAAAGCCTCCTGCACAGCGTCTTCACAGTCTTCGCGCCGATAGCCGCAACGCACAGCAAAGCGCATTACGTCGTCGGCGCAAACCTCCACACAGCTGTTATATTCTTCCGTCGTCATCTGTATAATAGTCGCACGACGGTGCCAATATACTACAGCCTAAGAAAAATAAAGGTGTTCTATCAGTATTTTCACGCCGAGCCCCACAAGCACCACGCCGGCTATGATGTTGGCTGTGCGTTCAGGCACTGGTATGTTGCGCTTGCCCAGATAGATGCCCAGCATTGACACCATGAAGGTGACGGCACCGACAAGCGCCACCACCCACAGCACAGTCCTCAGCGGCTTGTCAAGCCCGAGGCCTATGCCTACGGCCAGACCGTCGATGCTTGTGGCCACGCCAAGGAGGAAGAACGTGCCCACATTCAGCTGTTTATACTTTGCGGCATTCTCCTCTTCTTCGTTACGGATGCCCTCCACTACCATCTTGCCACCCACTATGGCCAGAAGGCCGAAGGCAACCCAATGGTCCACGGCCTCGATGAAAGAGCGCGCCACGTCGCCCACGATGGCCCCCACCAGCGGGAAAGCGAACTGGCAAAAGCCGAGTATGAGGGCCATCAGCAGGCCCTGTTTGTACGCCAGCTTGCTGCGGAAAGCCGTGGTGGCCGATACCACCAGCGTGTCAACGCAGAGGGCGAAAGACAATACCAATGCTTCAATAAAACTCATAACTCATTACTGACTCTTATTCTCTCATGCGCCACCATGCCCATGGTGTGGCGGACGTTCATCTCCGCCACATGCACGCTGCCGTCGGCGCATACCATCAAGTCCACGCCCAGCGGCCCATGGTAGCGTGGCCACACGTTGGCGTTGAGCCACGGCTCTATACGCTCACGTGCCTGCCGCAACGGGAAGGCGGCCTCGATCTGCCCGTCGGTCCAGCGGACATTCTCCTTGTACACGCCGCTGCCCGTCTTGAAGTAGCTGTAGCCGAAGAAGGTGCCGTTCATGTATTCCAGCGCCACGTCTGCCACGACCTCGCGGCGGGGCTCTGCAACAACGCACCGCTGTGCCGCCACGGTCTTCTTCAACCAGTCGCTGTCTATCGGCGTCAGCCTGCCGTGCACCCACCGCAGCCCTCGCCCTGCCCCGCTCCAAGGGGCTTTCATCACCCAGTGTTCACGCTCGCCCAGCAGCGCCTCCATCTCCTCTGCAGAGTGCACCTCACGGCAGTCGGGCTGCAGCGGCAGCACGGTGGTGCGGTGCTGCAGTTCGCGTATGGTGGCGAGCTCCTCGTCAGAGGGCAGCAAACACTCAGGGGCTCCGCGTTTCAGCAACTCGTGCTTCACCACGGCGTTCCAGCCCCATGCCACAATAGTGGAGAGAGGAGAGTGGTGAGAGAGCACATCGCCCACATCGTAGACGCTGCAACACGTAGCCTCCGGGTAGAGCGCCTGCATCAACCCCGCGTCGCGGCGGGCGAAGTCCACGGCCGACCGCGGCGGTACATAATGAGCACGACCTTTGGCCATGCAAAGGTCGTGCTCAGGGTTGAAGATGCAGAGGTGCATCTGTGCTTTCTTATTTGTTGACCTGGAACTTCTTGTTGCCGGTCTTGAAGAAGTCGGCTATCTGGTTGGCGGCGGCGAGGCCGGCGTTGATGTTGGCTTCCTCGGTCTGGGCACCCATCTTCTTGGGGGTGGCGAAGTAGCGACCCTCGAAGGCCTTGAAGTCGGCATCGGCATCGGGCATGATGTCGGTGATGTACTTCAGGTCGGTGCGCTCGGCCATCAGCTTGAGCAGTTCGGGCTCGTTGATGACTTCCTTGCGGGCGCTGTTGATGAGGATGCCGCCCTTGTGCATCTTGTTGACCAGGGCGTAGTTGATGCTCTGCTTGGTCTCGGCGGTGGCGGGGATGTGCAGGGAGACGATGTCGCAGGTCTCGAAGAGGGCATCCTGGCTGGCGACGGCCTTGGCCATGGCGCTGGAGTTGATCTGCTCGGCGCTCAGGAAAGCGTCGTAGGCGTAGACATCCATGCCGAAGCCCTTGGCGATGCGGGCCACATTGCGTCCCACGTTGCCGAAGGCGAGGATACCAAGCTTCTTGCCCATCAGCTCGCTGCCGCTCTTGCCGTTGTAGAAGTTGCGGACGGCATAGACGAGCAGACCCATGACCAACTCGGCCACAGCGTTGCTGTTCTGGCCGGGGGTGTTCATGGCGACGATCTTGCGGGCGGTGCAAGCCTCGAGGTCGAGGTTGTCGTAGCCGGCGCCGGCGCGCACAACGATCTTCAGGTTCTTGGCGTGGTCGATGACCTCTTTGGTCACCTTGTCGGAGCGGACGATGAGGGCGTCGGCATCGGCAACGGCCTTGTAAAGGTCGTTCACGTCGGTATATTTCTCAAGGAGGGCAAACTGGTAGCCGTTCTCCTCGACAATCTTCTTGATACCGTCAACAGCCACTTTGGCAAACGGTTTCTCGGTAGCAACTAAAACTTTCATCTTTGGATAAATCTTTATTTCATCGGAGAAGACACAGGTAGGCTCCTTGCGGAGTTTCTTCTCGTAGCCATGCCTTACGTCGTCTCTGATTTCCATGTTATTTTATATTTCAATCAGAACTAAAAGAACCGTCAGAAGCAACGATGCTCTTTTTGTTCTTTTAGTTCTGATTGAGCTTTAAACTCTTACTTGTTGGCTTTCTCGAAGTCCTGCATGCACTGGACGAGAGCCTCGACGGCCTCGACGGGGCAAGCGTTGTAGAGGCTGGCGCGGAAGCCGCCCACCGAGCGGTGGCCCTTGATGCCGACCATGCCGCGCTCCTTGGCGAAGGCCATGAAGGCGTCCTGCAGGTTCTCGCGGCCCTCGGCCATCACCCAGCAGTGGTTCATGATCGAGCGGTCCTCCTTCTCGGCGGTGCCACGGAACATGCTATTGCGGTCGATCTCCTCGTAGAGCATCTTGCTCTTCTTGAGGTTGATCTTCTCCATCTCGGCGACGCCGCCGATGGTGTTCTTAACCCACTTCAGGGTCTCGTGCATGACGAAGATGGCGCTCACCGGAGGAGTGTTGAACATGGAGATGTTCTTGGCCTCTTCGGCGGCGTGGGTGCGGAAGTCCACCATGGTGGGCAGGGGGTTCATGTACTGGCGGTCGGTGATCTTGCCGAGGATGTCCTTGCGGACGATGTAGAAGGTGACACCGGCAGGGCCGACGTTCTTCTGGGCACCACCGTAGATGAGACCGTACTTCTTCACGTCAACGGGGCGGCTCATGATGTCGGAGCTCATGTCGGCCACGAGCATGACGTTGTTGATCTCGTTGGCGGCGAAGTCCTTGCGGATCTCGGTGCCGTAGATGGTGTTGTTGGTGGTGATGTGGAAGTAGTCGGCGTCGGCGGGGACGGTCCAACCCTTCGGGATGTAGCTGTAGGTCTTGTCCTCGCTGCTGGCCACGATCACGGTCTCGCCGAAGTTCTTGGCCTCTTTGGCGGCCTTCTTGGCCCAGACGCCGGTCTGGAGGTAGGCGGCCTTCTTGTTCAGCAGGTTGGCGGGCACATCCATGAAGCCTGTGCTGGCGCCGCCGCCGAGGAAGAGGATCTCGTACTCAGCGGGGATGCCGAGCAGGTCGCGCCAGAGCTGGCGGGTCTCTTCCATGGTGCGCTCCCAACCCGGAGTGCGGTGGCTGATTTCGAGCAGACCGATACCGGTGTTGTCGAAGTCGCGGATAGCGGCGATCGTGCTTTCGATGGCCTCTTTCGGCAGGACACAAGGACCTGCGTTGAAGTTATAAGCTGTTTTCATCTGTTTGTTTTTATTTAAGTTGTTTATTTATAAATTATTAACATCTTTGTACCCCTAAGGGCACAAGGGCAAAGATACAAAATAAAAACAATATGCAAAAAAATATTTTCTCCCCGCAGCCCCACCTTCACCCGTCCTAACCCCCTACTAACCCGCATGACAACCCCGCACAATTCCCTCCCCGAGCCCCATGCCCCACAGATGAAAATACAAAATTCCAAACTCGCCCTCCCCTCGCCTCCCCTACGGAGCCCCTACGGCATTTCTTCAGTAGTTCTTCAGTAGTTCTTCAGTCAAACACTGAAGAACTACTGAAGAAATGCCGTAGGGGCTCCGTAGGGGGGCCGTACCGGCTGCGATGCAAAATGTGTGCTTTATTTTATTTCGTGGCGGCCGACATACAATATTTTCGCGGTTCTTGCGTTATGACATAAAAATTTGTATTTACTTTAATACTTAAAAACACCGTTATGAGAAAACATATTGTTGCCGGCAACTGGAAGATGAACCTCACCTTCACGGAGGCCGATGAACTGCTCGACGAGCTGATGAGCGAGCTTGAGAAAGTTGAACTGCCGCGTGACACACAGGTGATTGTGTGCCCGCCGTTCCCCTACATCGAGATGGCCAGCGACTACGCCAACGACAGCTACTTTGCCGTGGGCGCGCAGAATGTGAGCGACAAGGAGAAGGGCGCCTACACCGGCGAGGTGAGCGCCGAGATGCTTGAGAGCTGCGAGATAGACTACTGCATCGTGGGCCATTCGGAGCGCCGCGCCTACTACGGCGAGACCGACGCCCTGGTGGCCGCCAAGGTGGACCAGCTTCTGGCCCACAGTCTGAAGCCCATCGTGTGCGTCGGCGAGGTGCTTGAGGAGCGCGAGGCCGGCAAGCAGCTGGATGTGGTGAAGAAGCAGGTCGAAGGCGGATTGTTCCACCTGACGGCGGAGCAGATGCAGCAGGTGGTGATAGCCTACGAACCCGTGTGGGCCATAGGCACCGGCAAGACCGCCACGCCCGAGCAGGCGCAGGAAATACACGCCCACATACGTTCGCTGCTGGCAGCGAAGTACGGCAAGGCTGTGGCCGACGAAATCAGCATCCTCTACGGCGGCAGCTGCAAGCCCTCAAACGCCAAGGAACTCTTCGCCAAGCCCGACATCGACGGCGGCCTCATAGGCGGCGCTTCGCTGAAGGCTCAGGACTTCATGGGCATTGTGACGGCGTTCTAACATTAAGTCAAAGGCTGTAAGCTGCAAGTGGCCGCGCGGACGCGTTCCGGGCGCTCGCCGCCTGCAGCTTGCAGTTGATGTTCATGCTGTTTGAGCGGTTCATAGCACAACGGTTCATGCCCCGGAGCGGCGGCGGCTTTTCGGGGCCGCTGTCGGCCATCGCTGTGGCCGGCATTGCCCTGGGCGTGGTGGTGATGGTGATGGCAGTGAGCATACTGCGCGGCTTCCAGGCCGACATCGGGGGCAAGGTGGCGGGCTTCGGCAGCCACATGACGGTCACTGGGTTCGCCACCAGCGACGCCTATGCCGACACACCGGTGGCTGTGGACAGCACGCTAATGGAGGCTATGCGCGCCGTGCCCGGTGTGCGCCATGTGCAGTGCTACGCCACCAAGGGCGCCATGGTGAAAACCGCCGACCAGATATACGGCATCATGTTCCGTGGCCTCGGCGCAGGCTACGACACGTCGTTCTACCGCTCGTGCCTCGTCGAGGGACGCCTCCCCCAGCCTTCCGCCGACAGCATGGCGTCCAACGACGTGCTCATCTCCAGCACCATAGGCAACAAGCTGGGACTTAAGGTTGGCGACAAGATGCGCACCTATTTCTGGCACGGCGACAGCTACCGCTCAAGGGCCTTCAAGGTGTGCGGCATCTACAACACCGACCTGGCCGAGATGGACGAGCTCTATGTGGTGGGCGACCTGCGGCAGGTGCAGCGCATAGAGGGCTGGGGCGACAGCATGGTGGGCGGCTACGAGCTGCTGGTGGATGACTTCGACGCCCTCGACGCCACGGCGCTCCGCGTGGCAGCAGTGCTGCCCTACGACCTGGCGCTGCACACCATCGTCAGCCAGCACCCGGCGCTGTTCTCGTGGCTGGACCTGCTGAACGCCAACATAACGCTGATACTCATCATCATGTGCCTGGTGAGTGCTGTAGCCATCGTGTCGGCGCTGCTGATAATGATCTTTGAAAAGGGCACCACCATAGGGCTGCTGAAAGCCCTCGGGGCGAGCAACGCTGCTGTGCGTCGCATCTTCGCCCTCAAGGCCGGCGGCCTGATAGCAACGGGCATCGTCATAGGCGACGCTGTGGCGCTGGCGATGAGCCTGGCGCAGAGCCGCTGGCACTTGCTGACGCTGGATCCAGAGAGCTACTCCATGGCCTACGTGCCGGTGGAGATAAACGCATGGGTGTATGTAGCCATCAGCCTCGGCACGGCGGCGGTGTGCACGGCGGCGCTGCTGCTGCCGGCGGCCTACATCAGCAGGGTGAGCCCGGCAAAGACGATGAGAGAGTTATGAGTTATGAGTTGAATGTTATTATATGAAACAGAGGCTGAAACTGATAGTGCTGACGCTGACCATAGGGATGGCCCTGCTGGCCCTGTGGCAGGTGCAGCGCGTTGCCGACCAGGTGCGCCAGAGCGAAGAAGCCAAGGTGCGCCTGTGGGCGTCGGCCATAGGGCAGCGCAACCAGATGGCTGCCACGACGGCCCACTTCTTCCAGCAGGCCACCCTCGACGAGCACCGCAAGATGAGGCTGTACACCGACATCCTGCAGTCGTTCAACGACCCCGACTTGAGCACAGACCTTAAGTTCAGCCTCGCATACGTCAACTACATTGTTGACAGCAGCCACACGCCGATAATCATCACCAAGTCACGCGACAGCGTCATCACCGTGCCGCAGGAGCTGGCTGGACAGAAGCTTGAAGGCAGCCTGCTGGAGGAATACACGCAGAACCCGCCGTTCAAATACCGCATCTGGGGCATGCCGATGACGCTGTACTACAAGGAGTCGGAGTACTACACGCAGCTGCGCGAGGTGCTGAACAGCTACAGCCTCTCGTTTTTGACGGACATCACGCAGAACTCCGTGCTGGTGCCGGTGGTAATCGTCGACAGCAGCCGCACCACGGTGCTGGCGCACGGCAACATAGACTCCGCCGAGGTGACGCACCTCGACCTTGAAAAGGGCTTCAACAGCGAGCCGATAGAGATTACGCTGCCCGACGGGCACGCGGCCTACGTCTACTACTCCTCGACGCCCCTGCTGCGCTCGCTGCGGTGGATGCCGCTGTTCTACTTCTTCATAGCCATAGTGCTGCTGGTGGTGAGCTATAATCTCTTCCGCACGGCGCGCACGGCGGAGCAGAACCGCATCTGGGTGGGCCTGGCCAAGGAGACGGCCCACCAGCTGGGCACCCCGCTGTCGTCGCTCGGCGGATGGGTGGAGTACCTGCGCGGCAAGGAGTTCACCGACCAGTATGCTGGCGAAGTGGAGAAAGACCTGCGACGCCTCGACACCATAACGCACCGCTTCTCGAAGATAGGGTCGGTGCCGGAGCTGAAGGACGAGGACGTGCACGAGGCCACCGTGGCAGCTGTGGAATACCTGCAGAGCCGGGCCCCGAGGCGCGTGAAGTTCAACGTCACCTTCCCCGAGGGCGAACCCTTTGTGGCACCGCTGAACGGCTACCTCTTCCAGTGGGTGGTGGAGAACCTGTGCAAGAACGCCATCGACGCCACCGAGGGCGAGGGTGTGATAAGCATCGTGGCTTCGCAGGACGCGCGCCGCATATACATAGACATCAGCGACAACGGCAAGGGCATGAGCCCATCGGTGCAGAAGCGCATCTTCGACAGCGGCTTCACCACCAAGAGCCGCGGATGGGGTCTGGGATTGCCGCTGGCCAAACGCATAGTGAACCAATACCACCGCGGCCGCCTGTACCTGAAATACAGTGTTCCCGGCCAAGGCTCCTGCTTCCGCATAGAGCTGAAGAAGAAGGCCTGACATTTTTTGCCGCACAGCACAATAATAAGGCCGGGCAGACGTTATCAAACGGAAAAAAGAACAAACAAAGACAACGATATGGCAAACCAAGACGATTTCTTCAAGAAAGTGGTGGCCCACGCCAAAGAATACGGATTCATCTTCCCAAGCTCGGAGATATACGACGGCCTGGCCGCCGTCTACGACTACGGCCAGCTGGGCGTGGAGCTGAAAAACAATATAAAGCAGGCATGGTGGAAGGCCATGGTGCAGATGCACGAGAACATCGTGGGTCTGGACAGCGCCATCTTCATGCACCCCCGCATCTGGAAGGCCAGCGGCCACGTGGACGCTTTCAACGACCCCCTCATCGACAACAAAGACAGCAAGAAGCGCTACCGCGCCGACGTGCTCATCGAAGACCACATAGCCAAAATCGAGGAAAAGATTGAGAAGGAGTGCGAGAAAGCCCACAAGCGCTTCGGCGACGCATTCGACCGTCAGCAGTTTGTCAGCACCAACCAGCGTGTTCTGGAGCACCAAAAGCAGATTGACGAGATACATGAGAAGTATGCCGAGTTGATGAACGCCAACGACCTCGACGGCCTTAAGCAGCTCATCCTCGACCTTGGCATCGTGTGCCCCATCAGCGGCACGCGCAACTGGACCGACGTGCGCCAGTTTAACCTGATGTTCGCCACCAAGATGGGCTCTGTCATCGACGACAGCGACACCCTCTATCTGCGCCCAGAGACGGCGCAGGGCATCTTCGTCAACTTCCTCAACGTGCAGAAGAGCGGCCGCATGAAGATACCCTTCGGCATAGCACAGATAGGCAAAGCCTTCCGCAACGAGATTGTGGCACGCCAGTTTATCTTCCGCATGCGCGAGTTCGAGCAGATGGAGATGCAGTTCTTCGTGCGTCCAGGAACGGAGCTGGAGTGGTTCAAGAAGTGGAAGGAAGAGCGCCTGCAGTGGCACCTCTCCTTCGGTATACCGGCCGACTGCTACCGCTACCACGACCACGAGAAACTGGCCCACTATGCCAATGCCGCCACCGACATCGAGTTCAAGTTCCCCTTCGGCTTCAAAGAACTGGAGGGCATCCACAGCCGCACCGACTTCGACCTCTCGCGCCACAGCGAGTTCAGCGGCAAGAAGCTGCAGTACTTCGACAGCGAACTCAACGAGAGCTACACGCCGTATGTCATCGAGACCTCCATCGGCGTCGACCGCACTTTCCTGGCCATCTTCAGCCACGCCCTGAAGGATGAGACACTGGAGGACGGCTCCACCCGTACGGTGCTGAGCCTGCCGCGCAAGCTGGCCCCCTACAAAGCCGCTGTGCTGCCGCTGGTCAAGAAAGACGGCCTGCCCGAGAAGGCTCGCGAAATACAGCATCTGCTCATGCCCGAGATGATGGTGCAGTATGACGAAAAGGACGCCATCGGACGCCGCTACCGCCGTCAGGACGCCATCGGCACCCCCTTCTGCATCACCGTCGACAGCGACACCCTCAGCGACAACGCCATCACAGTCCGCGAACGCGACACCATGAAGCAGGAGCGCGTCAGCATAGACCAGCTGCCCACCTACCTCAAAGCCAAATTATAAAAAGTACAAACCACCACGCATCATCTATTTATTACAACAATTAAAACATTCAACGAGGCCACAGAAATGTGGCCTCGTATTTTTTTTTTTGGTCGGTTCAAAAACATTTCGTATCTTTGCACTCGAATTGAAACAGAAGTATTAACGAACATTAATGCCAATGAAGCATAGCGCATAGTTTTTGTGTGCACATCATAGAATAGAAAAAAGCGAATAGCTGAAATCTGGTTTTCTGAAAACTTCGACACTTTTTAGATGTTCTCCAGACCCAAGCGACGGCTTTCACGTTTCGGCGTGGACTTGTACGTTGTAATTGGAGAACATAGGTAGTCGAAGACCTCAGAAAACCGATGAAGACTTAAAAGTTCCACGCTCTTTTTATGTGCATATCTCATCGGAACTCCTTTAGAAAAAAAATGTTATTAAACAAAAACCGACGTGCCGATGGTATATAACAGGCAACAAAACAATGAAAAAGTTCAAAAAAACTATGCTACTGTTTATTGCCGCAATGTCTTTTGCATCCACCGTGTTTGTCTCATGCGAAGGAATGAGCCAACAGGATGCCTATGACATTGGATATGGCGCTGGACGTGCACTCCGCTATATGATAGACAATTGATAACAAACCTAATAATCTTTTTTATGAAGACCAACCTATTGCTTCTCTTCAGCGCTATAATAGCGGTTTCCTGCCAGTCCAACAGCATGGACAATATGGTATATGTCAAGGGGGGGTGGTCTCTCTGCGGAACAGCTTCCACAGATGCCGACCCTGACGAAAACCATGTAAGAACCGTCTATGTTGGAGACTTTTATATCAGCAGATATGAAGTTACACAGAAGGAATGGAAAGATATCATGGGGTACAATCCATCAATTTTTCGTGGCGATAAACGACCAGTTGAGTGCGTCTCTTGGGATATGGCGCAGTTATTTATCAAGAAACTCAACAAACGTACAGGTCGACATTTTCGTCTGCCTACTCAAGAAGAGTGGGAATATGCCGCTCGAAGCGGAGCTAATCAAGACACCACACTTTTTTCTGGAGGTAATGACTTGCAAAGTGTCGGATGGTTTTGTAATAATTCCGATGATTCAACTCACAATGTAGGGTCACTGCTTCCGAATTCAATTGGATTGTATGACATGACGGGAAACGTCCATGAATGGTGCGATGGTTTGTATGATGCCGAACATTACTCTCAAGATACCAACATGAACAAAGATATCTCATATTGGAATATCCGCGTTTTCAAAGGAGGTAGTTGGGCTAGCGATGAGAGGCATTGCCGTATATCAAACATCAACTACAATTCTCGTGACATGAAGAACTACTCCCTCGGACTGAGACTTGCAGAAGACCGATAAGCAAGAGGTGGTCAATTATACATTAACAAAAAACCGACGTTCCGATGGTATATAACTGGTAGACTAAAAAAATGAAAAAAATAATAATTGCAATTGGATTTATCCTTTCCATTTCGAGCATATATGCTTTTAACACAATCGACGAAAAAGATGCTCCAAATGAAACAAATGTCACCGTTTCCATTTCTGAAACAAAGACAGTCTGTGCTGTCAAAATTATTGGTACAGCCACTAATTATAGTTTCTCCGGGAAATATGATACCGAAGAAAACTACATCAGAGTATTCAACAAAGACGGGAAAGAAGTAGCAAGTGGAAAGGCCAAAATCAATTATGACCGAAAGGGCAATAAGAAAAACTACAATGCCCATCTGAATGAGACTTATTATTTTAACATTTAAAACAATGTACAAGGTGGTGGATTAAAGTTCTGACCTTGTTAAAACCGACGTGCCGATGGTCCATAACTGGCAATATCGAAATGAAAAAGATTCTATTATTATCGTTAATTGTACTATCCAGCCTTGGCATTACGGCAAATGCACAAATATGTAAAATCTCAGAAACAGGAGATAACGTAGAAGTATTTAGTGCCGTGATTGAGGATGGTAATACCGTAGTTGTCACTGTCGGAAACGACAGTCAAAACACTTCGGCAAATGTTACAGTCACTATTGAAGTAACATACAAATCTCCTACCTCAGTTGCAACCCGTAATTACTCCTATACAGGCAAGGTGATCGCCAAACCAAATCAGGAGTCCATCGTAAGAATCCGGATTCCTGAATCAGACCGCAACGGCTACATCCCCCAAAATGTTAAAGTAACAAAAATTGAAGGAACTAAATGCATGTAATATGAAAAAAGTAATCATTTTGTCATTCATTCTGCTTTCTACATTTGCTTTAGTAGCATTTACGACCTCAAAGGACTCCATGCAGAAGCAGAACGCCTGCATGAGCTGGT
Organism: Bacteroidales bacterium; assembly: GCA_017522105.1. Taxonomy (GTDB): domain Bacteria; phylum Bacteroidota; class Bacteroidia; order Bacteroidales; family P3; genus Colimorpha. The sequence continues at coordinate 48,948 of JAFXAA010000007.1, forward strand.
CTGGGAAAGCTTACGAGAACGGAAAAGTTATAGCCTCATTCTCGATGACATCCGACTGCAAATTTGTCCTTGTCGACTATGAGTATGACGAGCATCACAGAGGCACATACAGCATGTCCAACTCTATTGAGAAAAAAGGAGACGAAGCTATTATCACATTATACTCCAGTGACGGTTCCACCGGTCAGGCGAAAATTGTATGGCCTCTCCAGCAAGACATCTGTGTTATTATGGACGACCTGTTGTTTAAATAAAAACGGTTGTGTGTTCCACTTCTCTTCCCGGATTGTTTTCAACAGTCCGGGAAGTTTTTTTTTAAGGACAAAATCTATAATACAGCCAAAGAATGCTCGCCGCCTAATCGCACACCGCGACACCATGCAGCAGGAGCGCGTCAGCATAGACCAACTGCTGGCCTACCTGAAGAGCAACCTATAAGTCTTAGAAGACCACAAATAGCAAAGCCGGGGTTATTGCCAATCCCGGCTTTGTTGTGATTATACAAATCTCGCGTTATTGCCCGAAGGCAAGTTTTATGATGTCGTTTATTATAGGGTTATCTGATTGGGGTACATTGGCGTTGGAGGCGTCGGTGAGCAGACGGCGGGCCTCATCGAGGGCCGCGAGGTCAAGGGCGTCGGAGGCTATCTGCACATTGCTTATCACACCGTCCTCAACACTAAGCTGAAGCTCCACACCACCCCAGTCGAACTGGCCGCTGCGGTGTGCGGAGAATGTACGCCAATTGGAATACTTCCATTCCGGCGATGAGAACTCCTCGAACAGCTCGCACACTCGTGGATTACTCCTTAGGCTGTCGAAAGAAATCTCGTCAGCTGTGCCAGCATATTCATCCTCGAAGGCTTTACGCAGGCGCGGCACAAGGGCTTCGGCGCTGATGGCCGGGTTGAGGTCGGCAAGGTTCACCACACGGCTGCGCACCGACTGCACACCATGCTTCTGCAACTTTGCGGGCTTGGGCTTGAGGTAGCGGGCCAGGTCTTCCATATTGCCCTTAATGAGGATGGTGCCGTGATGGAGGTCGTTGAAACGTCCTTTGCTGAAGGCGTTGCCGGAAAACTTACGACCCTCACAAAGTATATCGTTGCGACCGCTGAGCTCGGTGTGCAGACCGAAGCTCTCCACGGCTCGTTGGATAACCCTGAACTGGCGCCCTTGGTCGTAGATGGGCTTGGGAACAACGAAAGAGAAGTTGAGGTTGCCGTCGTCGTGGTATACGGCGCCGCCGCCGGTCTTGCGTCGCATGAGGTAGCCATCGTCAGCCTCCAATGCATCAAGATTCACCTCGCTGTACGGGTTCTGGTTCTGCCCTATCACAACCGTGCGCCGATTGCGCCACAGGTACAGCGTGACGGCCTCGGCGTGTTCCACAAGGAAGTTCTCCACAGCGATGTTCCAATAGGGGTTGGTCTGGCTGGAAACAACAAACTGAAGCATCGTCAGAACTTATAGCTCAAAGTAAAGTAATTGGGTGCCTGGCCAAGGTGATAGTTGCGACGCGCATAGCTGAACTCGAAGTTCTTTATGTGGAGGCCAACGCCAAAAGAGAAGCCACTCATATTAAAGGCATCGGCAGCGCGCATCTCGGCAGCCTGACGATAGCTATAGGCCAGCCTGGCGAAGATGAGTGTGCCAAGGTTCAACTCCACGCCAAAGACCGTGTGCCGCATAAGGTTGTCCATGAAGCCGACAAACGGTTTCTCCTCGGTCACTTCACCGGTGAACGGGTCGGTCTGCGTTGTAGGGTTGAGACGGTCTTCATAGCGCAGGTTCCAGCGTTGCAACTCCGTGGCGGCAAAGAAAAGACGGAATGGCGCCTTGCTGAGCTTATACGAGAGGGCCGCCGACAACTCGAACGGCAGCCGCTCCACCTTATTGTCAAAAGTAACAATCTGTGCGCCAATATTGCTGGCCATGACCGTGGCGGCGAAGTTGCGGCTGTCGGACACGTAGCTTCCGGCAAGGTCGATGGCAAAAGCCAAAGCCTTGTACTCGGCATACTGCGACAGTACAGGCTTGAATGTGGTGCCAATACTGAAGTTACTGTCTATCCACATACCCCACCCGACGCTCAAAGCATAGTCGGCGGCATAGAAATCGCCAATGTAATTATCATACTCGTCGTATTCCTCAAACCGACCAAAGCTATTGAAATGAAAGCCGAAAAGGACGGTGCCGACACGATTGAAATTGTGTGCATAGGCCAGCGACCCCATGTTGCCGCCAACAAACATGTTGTAGTAGCTCAACATTGCCGAACCGCCCATGCCACGCGTAAGCAGCGACGGGTTGTCAAGGCCAACCGTAATGTCGGATGAATACAACGGCAGGTAGCGGAGACTCAACGCGTTGGTGCGGGCGACACTGCTGCGCTGCAGCAGCGGCAGGCTATTGAGGCCTGCAACCTGAGCCTTCAACGGGTGAAGGGAAAAAAGAGGAAAGTGGATAGCTATGCTGACACAAATCAGCATCAATGCTTTCCACTTTCCACGTCCCGTTTTCAATGTTTAGTGTTTCTTGTTTCTCTCGTGACGCATGAGGTGGCTGGGTTCGAGGGCCATGCGGTCGGTCTCCAGCAGGGAGGCGACACCTTCGTCCACACGGCGCTTGGCTTCACAGGCCTCGCAGTGGCAATCCTCGTGGTACTCGCGCGGCTCGGTGTAGGTGGTGATGACACCCTCGAAGTTGCGCAGGATGACCTTGTCGGGGCTCTGTGAGATGACGTACTGGGGCATGACGGGCGTCTTGCCGCCGCCACCGGGGGCGTCGACCACAAAGGTGGGCACGGCATAGCCGCTCGTGTGGCCGCGGAGGTTCTCGATGATCTCGATGCCCTTGCTGACGGGGGTGCGGAAGTGCTCCAGACCCATGCTCAAGTCGCACTGGTAGATGTAGTACGGACGCACGCGGTTGCGCACCAGCTCGTGCATCAGTTTCTTCATCACGTGCACGCAGTCGTTCACGCCGCGCAGCAGCACCGTCTGGTTGCCCAGCGGGATGCCGACATTGGCCAGGCGGGCCAGAGCCTGCTCAGCCTCGGGGGTGAACTCGTTGGGGTGGTTGAAGTGGGTGTTGAGCCAGATGGGGTGATACTTCTTCAGCATCTCGCACAGCTCGGGGGTGATGCGCTGCGGGCAGACCACGGGGGTGCGGCTGCCGATGCGGACGATCTCCACATGCTGGATGGCACGCAGGCGCTGGATTATGTACTCAAGCTTTTTGTCGCTGACCATCAGGGCGTCGCCACCGCTGAGCAGTACGTCGCGCACCTGCGGGGTCTTCTCGATGTAAGCCAGGCACTTCTCAATGCGCTCGCTGGGGCTCTCGTCGTCCTTCTGACCGGCAAAACGGCGGCGGGTGCAGTGGCGGCAGTACATGGAGCACATGTCGGTGATGAGGAACAGCACACGGTCCGGATAACGGTGCGTAAGGCCGGGAGCCGGCGAGTCTTCGTCCTCATGCAGCGGGTCGTTGAGGTCGGCGGGGGCGATGTTGCACTCGGCGCCCTGCGGTATGGCCTGACGGCGGATGGGATCGAAGGGGTCGTTGGGGTCAATGAGGCTCAGGTAGTAGGGCGTGATGGCCATACGGAACTTGGCCAGAGCCTTCTTGATGCCCTCGGCCTCTTCGGGCGCAAAGGTGAAATACTTGCTCAACTCCTCGTAGGTCTCAATGCGGTTCTTCACCTGCCATTTCCAGTCGTTCCACTCGGCGTCGCTGACGTTGGGGAACATTTCTTTTCTGCGGTTTACTTTCATATTCTTTGTTTACTCTTTATGTTTCTCTGCATATCCGTTGTTTTGTGCGCGCTGTGTTGCATGGCTTTTCCATGGTTTACGGCCCGACAAAACAATGTGCAAAAATATACATTTTTCCACAACTGGCCAAATTTATTTTGCAACCTGGCGCAAACAGCCCCGGCGCAGACTATCTCCTTATCACCTCAAGGGCCTTGCGATAGCCGTCGTCGGCCTCTTTCATGACGAGGTAGTAGTGGTCTATGCCGAAGAGGTTGCGTGCCACCTGCGCCTTGAGCATCAGGCGCATGTAGCGGTCGCTGTGCGCAATGCGTTCGGGTTCCGCCGCATCCCTGGCCGTATCGCGAACCACCCCCTTTTCCAACGCCACCGCTGCCAGCAGGCTGTCAAGCCCGAAGGAGTCGTAGTTGGCCAGGAATGTGTCAAAATCCTTCACCCGCGCATCGCTGCGGTGCTGGTCGGCCCACTGCATGGGGAAGCTGTTGAGCAAGCCCTTGCCGCGCAGCGAGATGTAGTAGTCCGACAGACGCATCGTGTCGAGCGGCACAAACACGTCTGGCATCACGCCGCCGCCACCGTAGACCGTGCGGCCATGCGCCGTGGTGTATTTCAGGCTGTCGTCGAAGTGTATGGAGTCAGCGCTGACAAGCTCGCCATGACGGTAGCGGTTGTTCACGTCCTGACGGTAGGCGTCGGTACCCTCGTCATAAGGACGCTGAATACAGCGCCCGCTTGGCGTATAGTAGCGTGCCGTGGTGAGGCGCACCTGCCCTCCGTCCTTGAGGGGGAACATGCGCTGCACCAGCCCTTTGCCATAGGAGCGCCGCCCCACGAGGATGCCACGGTCCCAATCCTGCACAGCCCCGCTGACGATCTCGCTGGCGCTGGCCGATCCCTCGTCGATGAGCACCACCAGGCGTCCGCCCTTGACAGTACCGTCCTTGCTGCGCTCAGCCCGCCAGTTGCCGCGTCCGTTGGCACTGTAGTTGTGGCGCGGCGACGTGCGCCCTTTGGTGTACACGATGAGCTGTCCACGGTCCAGAAACTCGTTGGCCATGGCATTGGCGATGTCGAGGTAGCCACCGCTGTTGCCACGCAAGTCGAGCATCAATGCCGTCATGCCCTGCTTCTTGAGGGCCTTGAGGGCCTTGCGGAACTCATCCACCGACGTGCGAGCAAAGCGTGTCAAGCGTATGTAGCCCACCGTGTCGTCCGCCATGAAGTAGGTGTCTATGCTGTAGATGGGCACCTTGTCGCGGATGATATGGAAGGGGTACACCGCGCCGCCGCGCAGCATCTCCATCACCACCTCGGTGCCCTTCTTGCCGCGCAGCCGCTTGAAGACGAAGTCGTTGCTCACGCTGTCGCCAGTGGCTTTCTCGCCGTTGATGGTTATAATCTTGTCGCCAACCTGCACCCCCACCTTCTCGCTGGGGCCGCCCTCTATGACGCTCTGCACCACTATGGTGTCGTTGACAATCTGGAACGAGATGCCCACGCCCTCGAAGTTGCCCTGCAGGCCCTCGTTGGCGCGCTGCACATCCTTGGCGGCTATATATATGCTGTGTGGGTCGAGGGCCTTGAGCATGGCGTTGATGGCCTCGGAGCTCATCCTGTCCATGTCGGGACCCTCCACATAGTTGCCGTCGATGAGTTTCATCACCTCGTCCACCCTCGCCTGCCCGGCGGTCACACTGTCGGGTATTATCGGCGGCTGGGCCAGCGCCGCCACCGTGGCCGCCACGGCCACAAGCAATGCAACACCCCTCTTCATACCGCTGGCATCTGCTGGCTTAGACAATGGAAGGAGCCAAGGCCCCAGATGATGTCGGTGCTGTCTATGCCCACCACCTCGCGGTCGGGGAAGCAGGCCTCAAGGATGTAGGCCGCCTCGTTGTCCGTCAGGCAGCGGTAGGTGGGGAATATGACCTTGCCGTTGGCAATGTAGAAGTTGGCATAGGAAGCCGGCAGACGCTGGCCGTCGTAGAACACCACGTCCGGCATCGGCAGCTCCACGATTGTGGGCTGCTTGCCGTTGGCCAAGCGGCAGCGCTGCAGCATCTTGAGGTTCTTCTGCAGCGGCTCGTAGTTCTCGTCCCACACATCCTCCTCCACGGCGGTGACTATGGTGTCCTCCGCCACGAAGCGGGTCAGGTCGTCCACATGGCCGTCGGTGTCGTCGCCCACAATTCCGTCGCCAAGCCAGATGATATTGTCCACCCCGTAGTAGTCGCGCAGGTAACCCTCAATCTGGTCCTGGTCGAGGTGCGGGTTGCGGTTGGCGTTGAGCAGGCACGACGTGGTGGTCAGCAGGTCGCCGCAACCGTTGACGTCTATGGAGCCTCCCTCCATGACGATGCCGGGCTCGAAGAGCGGCACCTCAGGCATCAGGTCGTGGATGCGCACAGGCACCTCGGTGTCGAGCTCGTAGGGGTACTTGCCGCCCCACGCGTTGTGGTTCCAGTTGACGATGGCGCGCTTCGCAGGGTCGGAGCGGTGGAGCAGGAACGCCGGGCCGTGGTCGCGGCACCAGGCGTCGTTGCTCGGTATGATGTGGAGGCGTATGTTGCCCATGTCGGTGCCAATAGCCTCCAGCTCGCGCTGCACATGCAGCAGCATCCGCTCGTCGTCAACGTTGATGTGCACCGTCTCGCCCTCCGCCAGGGTCTTGACGAAGAGGTGGTACGACGGGTATATGGTCTCAATCTTGCCCGGCCATGAGTCGGGGTTCTTCGGATAGGTGAGCCACGTAGCCTCGTGCCGCGCCCACTCCGCAGGCATGTAGTATCCTTGTTCTTTCGGGGTCATCAGTCAATGAATCTCTTGGTTATGTCGCCATAGCTGTCGATGCGGCGGTCGCGCAGGTAAGGCCAGTGGCGGCGGTAGTGGTCGGTCTCGTCGAGGTCGAGGGTCTGCACGTGCAGGGCCTCGTCGTAGTGCGGCGCCTGCCAGAGCACACGCCCGAAGGCGTTGGTGACGAACGAGCCCCCCCAAAACTGCATGCCGCCCTCGAGGCCCGTGCGGTTGACGCTGACCACGGGCACGCCGTTGGCCACGGCATGGCTGCGCTGTATGGTCTGCCAGGCGGCATACTGCTCGCGGTTGTCCTTCTCCTTCTGGCGCACGTCCCAGCCTATGGCCGTGGGGAAGAAGAGAATCTGCGCACCCTTGAGGGCCGTGATGCGCGCAGCTTCGGGGTACCACTGGTCCCAGCAGATGAGCACGCCCACAGTGGCGTACTTGGTCTTGAACACCTTGTAGCCCAGGTCGCCGGGGGTGAAGTAGAACTTCTCGTAGTAGCCCGGATCGTCGGGGATGTGCATCTTGCGGTACTTGCCGAGGTACGAGCCGTCGGCGTCGATGACCGCCGTGGTGTTGTGGTAGAGGCCCTCGGCGCGCTTCTCGAACATCGAGCATATCAGCACCACGCCGAGCTCCTTGGCCAGGGCCATGAAATGCTGCGTCGTGGGCCCGTCGGGGATGGCCTCGGCCAGGCGGAAGTTCTCGTAGCGCTCCTCGTCGCAGAAATAGAGCGACGCGAAAAGCTCCTGCAAGCATATTATCTGTGCGCCTCCGGCGGCCAGTTCGCGCACCTTATCCGTATAGCGTTCAATGTTTTGAGCCTTGTCCTCGACACAGCTCATCTGGGCGATGCCCACCTTCACTTTGTTCATTTGCTCCGTAGGTTTGAAAATGCAAAAATATAAAAAAAAGCTGACATGGCCAAAAACTTTCTCTCTCTCCCACCATTTTTCCACCTCTCCCCACCGGAGCCGGTACGGAGCCCCTACGGCCGTTCTTCAGTAGTTCTTCAGTAGTTCTTCAGTCAAACACTGAAGAACTACTGAAGAACTACTGAAGAAATGCCGTCGCGGAGGCGACGGAACTACGCCTCTCGGCGGAAGAAATGCCGTCGCGGAGGCGACGGAACTACGCCCCTCGGCGGAAGAAATGCCGTCGCGGAGCCGACGGAACTACGCCCCTCGGCGGAAGAAATGCCGTCGCGGAGCCGACGGAACTACGCCCCTCGGCGGAAGAAATGCCGTCGCGGAGCCGACGGAACTACGCCCCTTGGCGGAAGAACGGTCGTACCGGGTCCGCAGCAAGGCCGTAGGGATGCGGTGCCGGACGGGGGGAGGAAAGATTATTTTGGCCAAGGCACAATATAAAGCGGCAAAGGTCGTTATGATGTTGTTGTCGTGCAGGGTGCGCGGCAAACATATAAATAGCATAAACAACAGAAAGACATGATACTACTCGACATTGCGAATGGCTGGAAGACCGCCATAATGATTGCGGCGATGATTGCCGTGTTCTACTTTTTCCTCATCAAGCCGCAGAGCGACAAGTCCAAGAAGGAGGCCGCCTACCGCGACAATCTGAAGGCCGGCGACGAACTGATGACCGCCGGCGGCATACACGTGAAGTTCGTGAGCCGCGACGGTGCCTACGCCGTGGTGGAGGCCGCCCCGGGGGTGAAGATGAAGGTGCAGATAGCCACTCTGCAGCCTGTCCCCACGAGGAAATAGAGATTTTAAGATTAATTAACAACAGAAACTCCGAAAACTTTGAGCGTTTTCGGAGTTTTTTGTATCTTTGCACCGCTTTTCGAGCCCCGGCAGGAGTGGCTGAAAGCGTATTATAATTTAGAAAACAAATAGATAGAGCCTGATGGCAAACGAGGAGAACAGGGATAAAATCGTCGAGACGGCGCTGCAGATGTTCAACACACGCGGCTGGCGTGGCGTGACCATGGACGACATAGCCCAGGCCCTTCACATGTCGAAGCGCACCCTCTACGAGACTTTTGCGAACAAGGAGGAGCTGCTGGCGGAGTGCCTGATGCGGGTGCACGACCAGATCAACGACCTGCACCGCAAGGCCCACAGCAAGGTGGACGAGCCGATGCTGGTGGCGATGTACATGCTGCGCGTGGGCGCCGACACCAACCACCGCTACCAGAGGCTGATAGAGGAGGCCGAACGCTACTACCCGGAGATACACGACCGCTTCTTCCGCCTGCACACTGAGACGCTGCACACGATGATGGAACACGGCATGGAGTACGTCCGCGAGCACGGCTACCTGCGACCCGACGCCGACGTGGAGGTGGCTGTGGACTTTCTGTGCGACCTGATGCAGCAGCACCGCCTCTCGTCCGTGGACGACCCGAAGGCCTACGTGCGACGCCTCAACGAGGTGTGTTTCACCTACCTGCGTGGCCTGATGACCACGGAGACCATAGAGCGCTACGAGCGTTCGGAGCCGCACTTCAAGAAGGTGATGCAGGAGCTTGAAGTGCTTAAATAGATAATAAACAATAAAAGATAGAACGATGAAACTGAAAAGAGTGACCCTGGCCGCAGCCCTGCTGGCCGTCGCCCTCGGCGCCAAGGCGCAGGACGGCGGCACGCTGAGCCTGAGCCTGGAGGAGGCGCAGCAGTATGCCGTGGAGCACAACGCGGCGATGCTGAACGCCAACCTCGAAGTGAAGAAGGCTGAGTACAGCCGATGGAAGACGCTGAGCACCATGCTGCCGCAGGTGAAGGCGGGTTTTGACTACCAGAACATGTGCGGCTACACGATGAACATCGGCGGCGGTCGCGGCATGAGCAGCATGATACCCGACTCGATCACCATAGGCACAATGACGCTGCCCATCTCCATTCCCGGCAGCAACACCGAGGGCACGGAGAGCGGCGGCATAGCCATGAACCCCAGCGGGACGTTCAGCATCACGGCTTCGGTGGCAGTGACGGGGGCGCAGATTGTTGGCACCATGCTGCAGAACATTGCCATGAAGATGACCGACATCAGCCGCCAGCAGACGGAGCAGGAGACGCGCGCCAACGTGAAGAACGTGTACGTGAGCATCCTGGTGATGGAGCAGACCGTGGGGCTGCTTGACAGCAGCCTGGCCAACCTGCAGCGCCTTGCCGCCACGAGCCAGGCCAGCGTTGACGTGGGCGCCGCCGAGCAGGTGGACGCCGACAAGCTGCAGGTGCAGGTGGCGCAGCTGCGCAGCAGCATCAACAGCACGCGCCGCTCGCTGCAGGCCCTGCGCAACACCATGCTGCTGCAGCTGGGCGCCGACGTCAGCAAGAGCCTTGAGCTGACCACGGAGCTGGACGACATACTGAGCCTGGACAACGCCACGCACCTCCTCGGGCGCGGGTTCGACATAGAGAAGAACTACAGCTACCAACTGCTGGAGCAGAACGAGAAGCTGGCAAAGCGCAACGTGGCCATGGCCTACATGGACCTCACCCCCACCCTCTCGGCCTACTACCAGTACAGCGCCAAGACCTACTTCGGCAAGGACGAGGGCTTCAACATGACGCCGCCGAACATGGTGGGTGCCAACGTGAGCCTGCCCCTCTTCACCAGCGGCACGCGCACGGTGAACATCAAGAGCGCCAAGATAGACCTGCAGGAGGCCGCCAACAACAAACGGCAGGCCGAGGACGGGCTGCGCGTGCAGTACAACCAGCTGTGCTACGACCTGGCCACGGCCCTGGAGACCTATGACATACAGAGCCGCAACCTGGAGGTGACGCAGCGCGTGTTTGCCAACATCACGGAGAAGTACAACTACGGCCGCGCCAGCAGCCTGGAGGTGACCACCGCCTCGACCGACATCATCACAGCCCAGAGCAACTACATACAGGCGGTGATGAACGTGGTGGCGGCACAGATATCGCTGGAGAACCTGCTCAACATAGAGTAATGGTTACAGGTTATTGAATGCCCCTGACTGTTTTAATTGAATAAAAGACACACAAAGAATATGAACAAAGCGACAAGAATTGCAGCAGTGGCCCTGGCCGCCATCACTCTGGCAGCCTGCGGCAACCAGGGTGGCAGCAAGCAGGCCACCACGACCCAGAAAGAAGCCGAGAAGGTGAAGGTAATGACCCTCGAAAGCGAGCGCATAGCCAAGAGCCTTGAGTTGAATGCCACACTCGAAGGCTACGAGACGATGAACATAGCCCCCAGCCTCACGGGCCACATAGAGCACATATATGTGGAGGTGGGCAGCCGCGTGCAGAAAGGCTCCATGCTGGTGCGCATGGACCAGACGCAGCTCAACACCACGCGTATCAACCTGGCCAGCACGAAGACCGAGTTCGAGCGCGTGAAAGCCCTGAAGGAGAGCGGCTCGGTGAGCCAGCAGGTGTACGACCAGACCAAGGCCGGGTACGACCAGCTGGCCGAAAATGAACGCTTCCTTGAACAGAACACCTTCGTGAAAGCCCAGTTCGCCGGCGTCATCAGCGCCAAATACTATGAGGACGGCGAGATGTATGCCGGCCAGCCCATCCTGACGCTGACGCAGATATCACGCCTGAAGGCCATCATCAACATCCCCGAGAGCTACTTCCCGCTGGTGAAGCAAGGCATGAAGGTGGACGTGGAGAGTGACATCTACCCCGGCGAGGTGTTCCCCGCCACCATAGAGATTGTCTACCCCACTGTTGACCCGCAGAGCCACACCTTCCAGGCCAAGCTCAACATACCCAACAGCGGCGAGAAGATACGTCCCGGCATGTACGTGCGCACGCGCCTCGCCGTGGGCGAGGTGGACGCCATCGTGGTGCCATACCAGAGCGTGCTGAAGCTCACAGGCTCGAACGACCGCTACGTCTTCGTGGCCGACGGCACGCAGGCCCGCCGCGTGGCCGTCACCCTCGGCCAGCGTTTTGACGACCGCATAGAGATCATCCCCATCGAAGCCGACGCCATAAAAGCTGGCGACCGCCTCGTCGTCACCGGGCAGGCACGCCTTGTAGACGGCTCGGTGCTGGACATCGTTGACTAAACAACCCTTTACTAACAACCAATCACCAATCACAACATGGCCATATACAAGACAGCAATCAACAAGCCCATCACCACGGGCTTGATATTCGTGGCCGTCATCGTGCTGGGCCTCTTCTCGCTGACGCGTCTGCCCATAGACCAGATGCCGGAGATGGACCCGCCATACGTCACCGTGATGACCACCTACGCCGGCGCCAACGCCAGCGACATTGAGACAAACATCACCAAGCTGGTGGAGAACTCGCTCAACAGTGTAGACGGACTGAAGAACATAACCTCCAGCTCGCGCGACAACATTTCAGTCGTATCACTTGAATTCGAGTGGGGCTCCAACATCGACGAAGCCCTGAACGACATACGCTCCTACGTGGACCTCCTCTACGACAACCTGCCCGACGGCGTCAGCCGCCCCATGATTCTGAAGCTCAACTCCAGCGCCATGCCCGTCATGACCTACGGCTTCACCGCCAAGGAGAGCTATTCGGGGCTTGACCGGATACTGGAGGACAACGTCGTCAACGAGCTCAACCGCATCGACGGCATAGGCAACATCACCGTCAGCGGTGCGCCGGAGCGCTACGTGTACATTGACCTCGACCCCAAGCAGCTCGACTCCTACGGCATACCGCTGGAACTCGTGGGACAGGCCATCAGCTCCAACAACCTCGACCTTGCTTCGGGCACCGTCAAGATGGGCAAGGAGCAGTACCAGATGCGCGTCAAGGGCGAATACATTGAAAGCTCCGAGATTGGCGACATAGTGGTCACCACAACCATGACCGGCAAACAGGTCTTCGTGCGCGACCTCGCCACCGTGCGCGACACCATCAAAGACCTCTCCCTCGACGAGAAAATCAACGGCAAGGACGGCGCCCGCATCATCATCTCCAAGCAGACCGGCGCCAACACCGTACAGATTGCACGCGAAGTGAAAGCCCAGATGGCACAGATAATGAAGACCATGCCGCCCGACATAGAGATGACGCTCATCAACGACGGTTCAGACAACATCACCAACGCCATCAACGGCCTCTCGGAGAGCATCTTCTATGCCCTTCTCTTCGTTGTCCTCGTCGTTCTCGTCTTCCTCGGCAACTGGCGTTCCACATTAATCATCGCCCTCACCATCCCCATCTCCCTCGTCACCTCCTTCATCTACCTCCTGATGGCCGACAGCTCGCTCAACATCATCTCCCTGGCATCGCTCACCGTCGCCATAGGTATGGTTGTCGATGACGCTATCGTTGTCCTGGAGAACATCACAAAACACATAGAGCGCGGCGAGTCGCCACGCGAAGCAGCCATCTGCGCCACCAACGAGGTGTGGACATCAGTCATAGCGACCACCCTTGTCCTTGTAGCCGTCTTCGTGCCACTCACCATGCTGCCCGGCATGATGGGTATCTTCATGAAAGAGCTCGGCTGGATTGTCACTATCGTCGTATGCGTCTCCACCACCGCGGCCATCACACTCATACCAATGCTCAGCAGCAAGATGCTCAAGGAGAAGCCATTCTTCCTCACACGTGAGGCTCGCGAAGAGGCCGAACGCAAGCAGGCTGCCAAGAAGATAACCTTCGACAAGACCGTGGGCCGCGTCTTCAATGCCATAGAGGCATGGTACGCCAACGTACTCCGCTGGTGCCTACGCCACAAACGCATTGCCCTACTCATCGCCTTCGCCTTCTTCGTCGTCTCCATACTCCCCTTCATCACCGGCAAGATAGGCATGGACTTCATGAAAGAGCAGGACAACGGCCGCATGAGCATCAGCGCCGAACTGCAGCGCGGCACCCGCATCGAGGAAACGCTCAAGACCGCCCGCCACATGGAAGAAGACGTGTACCGCCTCCTTGGCGACGACGTCATCGTCGTCTCCACCACCGCCGGTTCCAACGACGATGCCGGCTTCGGGGCTCTCTTCAACTCCACCACCAACAACAAGATTTCCATGACCATCCGCACCACCAAAAAGTACGAGCGAGAGCGTACCATCTTCGACATGCAGGAAGACCTCCGGCGCTGCTTTGCCGAATACCCCGAGCTCGTGACCTTCCAAGTCAACCAGGGCGGCGGCATGGGCGGCTCCAACAACTCCCTCTCCGTGGAAATCTACGGCTACAACTTCGACCAGACCACAGCCTTCACCAACGAACTGCGCCGCCGCGTCGAACAGAACGTGCCCGGAGCCCGCGACACCAAGATCTCGCGCGACGAAGACCGTGCAGAACTAAAGATAGAGCTCGACAAACAGAAACTCGCGCTCCACGGACTCAACGAAAGCACTGTGGCACTCTACGTCCGCAACCGCGTCAACGGCATGACCGCCGGCTTCCTCAAAGAAGACGGCGAAGAGTACAACATTGTTGTCCGCCTCCGCGAAGAGTACCGCGACGCCATATCCGACATCGAGCAACTATCCATCCCCACAGCCACCGGCAAAATAGTCAAACTCGAAGAACTCGCAAAAATCGAGGAGTACTGGTGCCCGCCCACCATTGAGCGTAAAAACCGCCAGCGCTACCTCACTCTCACCGTCATGCCCTACAACACCTCCCTCCAGGAGCTTGCACAGAACGTGCAGCACGAACTCGACCAAATGAACATACCAGCCGAAATCCATGTCGCCCTCGCTGGCAACTATAAAGACCAGCAAGACTCAACGCGAGACATGATGCTGCTCGCCGCACTCATACTCATGCTCGTCTATATCGTCATGGCATCACAGTTCGAATCCTTCGCCAAGCCCTTCATCATCATGTTCTCCATTCCCTTCGCCATCAGCGGCGTCAGCCTCATGATGTACTTCACCGGCAACAACATAGACATGATTGGCCTCCTCGGACTCGTCCTCCTCATCGGCATCGTCGTCAAAAACGGCATTGTCCTCGTCGACTACATCAACCTCATGCGCGAGCGCGGACTGCCACTAGCCGAAGCCATCGCCGTCAGCGGACAAAGCCGTCTCCGCCCGGTCCTAATGACCGCCTTCACCACCATCCTCGGCATGATACCTATGGCCACCTCCACCTCCGAAGGCTCCGAGCTGTGGACCACCATGGGCCTCGTCGTCATCGGTGGCCTCACTGTATCCACCTTCGTCACACTCATCGTCGTCCCAGTCCTCTATGGCGTCTTCAACCGCCACGGCGACCAGGAGAAAATCGAGCGCGAACGCAAGAAATTCATATTCATGAACATCAACCTTAATGAACAATAAGTTTAAGGTGGCCACACAGACAACCTTAAACCTTAAACCTTAACCCCCAAACCCTAAACCTTACCATGAAAAGTGTAATGATTGTATTCAACCAGGCCAACACCGCACGCGTGGAATACATGCTCGACATGCTGCACATCCGAGGCTTCTCCTTTTGGGAAAACGTCCAGGGGCGCGGCAACGAAAACGGCGACCCACACCGCGGCACACACACATGGCCAGAGATGAACAACGCCATAATGACCGTCATTCCCGACGACAAAGTCGAAGATCTCCTCACCGCCGTCCGCAAACTCGACAAGTGCAACGAGGAAGTTGGAATCCGCGCCTTCGTCTGGAACATCGAGCAGATGGTCTGAACCACCTCGACTGGCACAACGCTGCCATCATCGTCCAAGGAACCTCCGCAGAGGTTCCTTTTTTTGTACCATCCAACGTCCCTCAACCCATTCCCGAACGTGCATACTGGATGAACCAAAAACCATACATCAAAATGTTAAAATATAATCAACTCTTTTTAAAGAAAGTGTTGGTAAAGCGATGGTAAGGAGTTGGTAAGGAGTTGGTAAAGACATGGTCAGGACAGAACACTGACAAACAGCGAGTTGCATACACTCCATCACAAAACACCCAACAGTCTGTTCTACAGCATATTGTCTAATTACACAACACATACTGCTTTGCCTCTTGAAATGTTAAAAAAAAGCGTGGCAAAAGCCACGCTCTATTTCAAGGACAACATCCGGGAATGCTGAGACGCACATACCGACGACATGGTGGGGAACGCAACGAGAGAGGCGGTCAGAAAGAATACCTGACCATAGCGCAGACGCGGTGGTTCATCACGTTGCGGAGGTTTTCGTTGAGAGCCACGCTACCATCGGAGGCAATATCGCCGTATGTGGCTGCCGTCAGCTCATATTCAACGCCGAAGGTAACGGCCTTGAGGCTGTAGCACAACGAGGGCGCCACTCGCCACAACGAGTTGAGGTGCACAAACTCCTCTCCACCTTTCATATAGATGCGATATCTGCCACCACCGAAGTCATACAGGGACGTTCCCGCACCAAGGTTCTTCATGTAGCCAAGGAAAAGATTGGCCTTCAGGCCATTGTCGGCCGTACCCGCAACACGCCATGCAACATTGAGATAGCTGATGGTGGCGTTCATGGGCTTGTAGCTCCATGTGCCGTCCTGTCCAACAGCGGTCACAGCGTAGCCCACCAACTGGTTGAGGTGGCTGGTGTTCTGCGCCAGCAAGGTGCGGAACTTGACGCTCCACGCATCGGCAACGTACTGCGCGTAAAGCGTAGGGCTTATAGATGCCACCGTCTCGTCGACACGCCGCATGATGCCACCCACTTGCGCATGCATCCTGGGACGCAGCAGCTGCGCGTCAACGCCCACCTGCGCATACCAGCCCCCTTGCTTGAAGTTGAGGCCGAGGAAAGCCTCGGGCCACAAAGCGTTGTGGGCAAAGCTGACGCTTGCTGTGCTCGACGAATCGGTGGCGCCCTTGGGACCGTTGTTCATGTACTGCAGCTGCCAAAGGAGCGCCGCCGTGTAACCAACAGAGCCCCAATACATGGTGGCTCGCACCTGCGGCGCGCGGCTGTGCGGGCGGAAAGGGGCGCCGCTGGCCATGCCAAGCACGTCGGGCATAATGCTGCCGCTCATGGGATGCCAGTCCTGACCGACCACGAGTTCCTGCGCCACCCTGTCGCCACTGCGTGCCATACGCATATATGCCAGACGCAAGCGTAACACGGTGTTGTGGTCTCCGAAGCCGCCGAAGTCTCCCTCCAACCTGCCGCCGAAAGACCACCCGCGGAACCTGGGGCCACTGACTTCCAGGCCGAAACGAGAGGTTAAAGCCTGAAGCTGCATCGATGGTACATCGTTGAGGTCCACGCCGTCCACCGTGTCGATGTCGTAGGGCTGCATGTTGTATTCGCCGCCGGTGACGCAATAGGTCTTGCGGCTGTCGAAAGTCAGGTAGTTGCGCACAAAGCCGTAAGGCCTGATTTTTACCTTCAGGCTATCCTGTGCCAACGAGAGAGGCAGCGTTGCAACAAGCAACGCTGCCGTGAGCAGAGTCTTCTTCATGCCATCAAAACAAGCAGTTGAGCTGTGAAAATGCGGAGGAACATGGTGAGGGGGTAGACGGTGGCATAGCCGGTGTTGGGCAGCTTGCAGCCCTCGGGGGCCATGTTGTTGGCGAAAGCAAGCGTGGGCGGGTCGGTGTGGCTGCCGCCGATGAAGCCCATCAGCGTATAGTAGTTAATCTTCAGCACCAGACGTCCGAAGAGGCCCACGAGCAACGGCGGCACCATGGTGATGATGACGCCGTAGAGAACCCACATGTAGCCACCGGCCTGGATGGTGGCCAGGAAGCTGCCGCCAGCGCTGAGGCCGACACCTGCAAGGAAGAGGGCGATGCCCACTTCGCGCAGCATCCAGACACCATGGCTTTCTGTGAATTCAGTTGTGAACCAGCCCTTCTTCACTCCCAGCCAGGCACCGATGAGGCTCACCACCAGCGGGCCGCCAGCGAGGCCAAGCTTGACGGGGGCCGACATACCGACGGGTATGGGGATGGAGCCCACGATGATACCGATAGCAATGATGACGAAGATGGGGACGATGTTGACTTTGTGGCGCTGCGAGACGGGAGTGGCCTTCTTCTCGGCAGGCTCCACGGTCGTGTCGTCGGCCACGGGCTCACGCTTCAGGTCGATGCGGCACAGCGGGCGAAGCAGCAGGCACACTGCTATCATGCCCACCACAGCCAGCGGATAGGCCACGGCGTAGCCGGCGGCCAGCTGGTCGGCGGCATCGCCCATGCCGAGGTCGCGCACCGTCTGCTGTGCAGCCGAGAGACCGGGGGTGTTGGTGACGGCACCGGTGTAGACACCCGCCATGTCGGTCAGGCTCTGACCGGCCGTCTTGGCAATGATGTAGGTGATGAGCACACCGAGGGCTACATTGACAAGGGCCATGCCGTTCATGGCAAGGCCGCCCTTCTTAAAGCTCTTGAAAAAGCCGGGACCCACCTGCAGGCCAACTGCCGTGACGAAGAGGATGAGACCGAACTCCTTAATGATGTGCAGCATCTCGCCGTTGCACTGCACGCCGAGGGCGCTGATGAGGATGCCCACAAAGAGCACCCAAGTGATGCCAAGGGTGACGCCCTTAATCTTGAACTTGCCCAGCAGCAAGCCAGCAAAGATAGAGACGGAGAGCATCAGCACCGTGGTGCCGACACCCCCACTGGTAAGTAAGTTAGTAAACCACATAGTTAATGCGTTAGTTCGTTATTGTTTAATGCGTTAATATGTAAAAACGTTAATGTGCTAATGATTGGTGCACCAGCACTAACACATTAACGCATTTAATCAATCAGCATCAGTCGCCGAGGGTGGCAACCATGACGGCCTTGATGGTGTGCATGCGATTCTCGGCCTCGTCGAAGACAATGCTGTTCTCGCTTTCGAAGACCTCTTCGGTCACCTCAATACCGTTCAGGCCGAACTTCTCATGGACGTCGCGGCCGGCCTTGGTCTCCAGGTTGTGGTAGGCGGGCAGGCAGTGCATGAACTTGCACTTCGGGTTGCCGGTCTTCTTCATCAGCTCGGCGTTGACCTGGTAGGGCATCAGCATGTTGATGCGCTCTTTCCACACGCTGTCGGGCTCGCCCATGGACACCCAGATGTCGGTGTAGATGAAGTCGAGGCCCTTCACGCCCTTCTCGACGTCGTCGGTGACGGTGAGCTTGGCACCGGTCTCCTTGGCGATCTCCTGGCACTTCTTAACGAGATCCTTGGCGGGCTGAAGCTTCTTGGGGGCAATGATGCGGATGTCCATGCCCATCTTCACGCCACCGACCATCAGGCTGTTACCCATGTTGTAGCGGGCATCGCCGATGTAAGCGAACTTCACCTGGTTCAGGGGCTTGTCGGTATGCTCCTGGATGGTGAGGAAGTCGGCCAGAATCTGTGTGGGGTGAGCCTCGGCGGTAAGGCCGTTCCAAACGGGAACACCGGCATATTCAGCCAGTTCCTCGACGGTGGCCTGGTCGAAGCCGCGGTATTCGATACCGTCGAACATACGGCCCAGCACGCGGGCGGTGTCCTTCATGCTCTCCTTGATGCCGATCTGGCTACCAGTGGGGCCGAGATAGGTGACATGGGCACCCTGGTCCTTGGCGCCGACCTCGAAGGCGCAGCGCGTACGGGTCGAAGTCTTCTCGAAAATCAGGGCAATGTTCTTGCCCTTGAGGTGGGGCTGCTCGGTGCCTGCATATTTGGCGCGTTTCAGGTCGCGAGCCAGGTCGAGCAGGTAGTTGAGTTCTTTCGGGCTGAAGTCGAGAATCTTCAGGAAATTGCGGTTTCTAAGATTATAAGCCATGTTGTTTGATGTTTTATTTGTTTGTTGTTAATTTGTTTGTTGCATTCACTTTGCGGCTATCTCACTATGCGTGTGCCGCAGTTGGGGTTGTTCAGCTGGCCGGCCTCGGTGATGATGCACTCTTTGCCGCCGTGCTCCACGAACATGATGGCCGCCCGCACCTTCGGGGCCATAGACCCTTCGGCAAACTGGCCCTCTTCGAGGTACTTCTTGGCTTGGGCGATGGTGATGGTGTCCAGAGCCTGCTCGTTCTCCTTGCGGAAGTTGATGTACACCTTCGGCACGTCGGTGAGGATGTAGAACTCGTCGGCACCAATCTCCACGGCGCAGAGGGCGCTGGCCAAATCCTTGTCAATGACGGCCTCAACACCGCGCACATAATCGCTCTCTTCCACCACGGGAATGCCGCCACCGCCGACAGTGACTACTATGTTGCCCGCCGTGGCCAGCTGCTTGACGATTTTGATATTATTGATACGCACGGGCTTGGGCGATGCCACAACCTTGCGCCAGCCGTTGCCTTTGGGGTCTTCCTTGTACTTGGCACCGGTCTCTTCGGCCAGCTTGTCGGCCTGCTCCTTGGTGTAGTAAGGTCCCACGGGCTTGGTGGGATTCTGGAACATGGGGTCCAGTTTGTTGACGGCCACCTGGGTCACCAGCGTCACCACGTCGCGCTGTATGTCATGGCGCGCCATGACATTGCGCAGCCCCATCTCGATGAGGTAGGCGATGGAGCCCTGCGTCTCGGCGACACAATAGTCCATCGGCATGGCCTGCACGCCGACACTCTTGCCGGCCTCGTGTTGCAGCATCACGTTGCCCACCTGAGGGCCGTTGCCGTGGCCAATCACGATATTATAGTTGCGTTTCAGCAGTGCGTAGAGGCTCTCACAGGTGTCCTCCACGTTCTGCAACTGCTCCTGGTAGGTGCCTTTTTGGCCGCTGCGCAACAGCGCATTGCCTCCGAAAGCCACCACTGCAAGTTTTCTCATTTTATTATACTTTATTAATTGTCAATTCCATAGCACCCTCCATCACATGCGAGGGAAAGTGCAAAGGTATGAAAAAAAATTCAATGTGCACAGAAAAATGTTTACAACATGCATTTTTGCCGTCTGCTGCCACCTGCCAGCACCCTTCCGTCTGGTGGGCAACCACACACAAACGGCATCGCCGCCACCTACCGCACCGACGTCTGCTGCATTTCCTGACATTTCAGCCTGTCGTTAATCCAGAAGGCATAGGGCACCGCAAGGATGAAGGTCAGCACATCGGCCACGGCCTGCGCCATCTGCACCCCCTGCATGCCCAGCCACAGGGGCAACAACAGGATGGCCGGCAAGAAGAAGAGCCCGTTGCGGCAGACGCTCAGCAGCGTGGCCGGAAAGGTCATGCGTATGTTCTGGAAAAGCATACCCGTGGCTGTAAAAAGACCCACCAACGGGAATGCCACACACTGCCAACGCAGAGTGACAGCACCTATCTCGATGAGTGCCGTATCCTCGGCGCGAAACAATGCAACTATCTGTGGCGCAAAGACAAACCCCGCCGCCGAGATGAGCAGCAGAAATGCCGTGCCCACACTGACGGTGAAGAGCCACGCCTCGCGCACACGACCGTAGAGCCGCGCCCCGTAGTTGTAGCCGCAGACAGGCTGGAAGCCCTGGCAGAAGCCAAGCACCACGCTGAAGGCGAACATCATGATGCGCGTCACCACAGCAAAGGCCGCCACGGCGCTGGCCTCCTGTCCCTCAGGGGCATAGAGGGCGGCGCAATAGTTGAGGCTCACGGCGGCGGCGCAGTTGAACACCTGGCGGAAAAGCGATGGCAGCCCACCCCGGAAAATCTCGTAATAGACTCGCCACGAGGGCCTGAAGTCGCGCAGCCGTATGTGGACGCACTGCGGACGGAAGGTGCCGACGAGCAGCAGCCCCCAGGCGAAAAGCTGGCTGACGGCGGTGGCCAAAGACGCACCGCTGACGCCCATGCCAAGGGTGAAGATTAACAGCGGGTCGAGGGCTATGTTGAGCACCGCTCCACTGACGATGCCCACCATGCCGAAGGCGGCATTGCCCTGCAGACGCAGCTGGTTGTTCAACGTCAGGGCCGACATCATGAACGGCGTGGCCATGACAATATAGCGCAGATAATCGTTGGCGAAGGGCACCACGGCCTCGGGGGAACCAAGCAGTCGGCTCAAGGCCGAGAGATTTGGCAGACAGACAACTGCCGCCACAAGACCTATGAGGAACGGCGTGACGAACCCCACCGAGGCAACCACCGAGGCCGACGACGTGTCTTTGGCGCCGAGAGCTCGCGACATGAAGTTGCCGCTGCCGTGGCCGAAGAAGAAGCCAAGCGCCTGGATGAACGTCATGTAGGCAAACGAGATGCCAATGCCCGCAGTGCCCTCGGTGCTGAGGCGACCGACAAAGGCGGCATCGACGACATTATACAGCGCCGTGGTCACCATGGCAATGATGGTGGGCACAGCCATCTTGCACACCAGCAGCCTTATGGGCCGCTGCGTCATTTCTTCGTATTTATCCTCAAGTGTCACTTGCGGATAACATCGGTAGTACCTTTGGAATTAAGCAGTTTCGCTTTCACGGTCTCCGTGTGTCCGTTGCGCTCGTAGTCCACCTCCACCTCGTCGCCGGGGCTGAAGAGACCCAGTTCCTCCATCATCTCGGCAAAAGTGTTCACCTCCTTGCCTGCCACGCGCAACACTATGTCGCCCTGACGTATGCCGACACGGTCGGCGGCACAGTCTTTCACGACCTTGGCCACATAAAGTCCCTTGATGTCGCGCGCACCGGTCTGACGGGCTATATTGGCGTCCATCTCAGTGACTTGCAACCCCAGATAGCCCCGCTGCACATAGCCGTAGCGCTGCAGGTCGCCTGCCACCTTGACAGCCAGATTGCTGGGTATGGCGAAGGAGTAGCCGATGTAGTTGCCGTTGCCGGAAGCTATAGCCGTCACAACACCCACAAGTTCGGCCTGCGAGTTGACCAGCGCACCTCCACTGTTACCTGAATTGACAGCCGCATCTGTCTGCAAGAAAGACTCTAACGGCGTTTCATTGCTGTGCGGATTGTCTATGATGTGCATGTTGCGCGCCTTGGCGCTGATGATGCCGCTGGTGACGGTGGAGGTGAGGTTGAAGGGGTTGCCGATGGCAAGCACAGGCTCGCCGACCTTCACCAGGTCGCTGTTGCCAAAGGGGATGTAGGTCAGCCCCTCGGCCTCCACCTTGATGACTGCCAGGTCGGTGGCGGGATCGTTGCCTACAAGCTTGGCGGGCAACTCGCGCCGGTCGTTGAGAGTCACACTGATACGCTCGGCATCCTGCACCACATGGTTGTTGGTCAGTATGTAGCCGTCGCTGGTGATAATCACACCCGAACCGTAGGCGCTGTACACCTGCTTCTGCACCCCCTGCGGGATGATGAAGCCGAAGAACGACTGGTAGAGCGGCGTCATCTGCGTCATCTCGGTCTTGATGTGCACCACGCCGTCAATCGTTGCAGCGGCAACATCGGTGAAATCACTAATCTTAAGTCTGTTGACAGCCTGCTGTTGAGGCATCACTTCAACAGCCTTGACAGGCTCTTCCTGCTGCTGCCCGCAGGCTTGGAAAGCAAGGCAAAGCCCTGCCATGGCAAATACAAATGTCTTTCTCATATCTTTATATTTCATTTCAATAACTGCGTTTTCATATTTTTATTGTCCGGCAACGCCATTTATGATTATCAAAAAACATGCCACACCGTTTTTATGCCACCGCCGGAGCGCACCCGGTACGGTATTCCTACGGCTGTTCTACGGTTGTTTAACGGTTGTTCTACGGTTGTTTAACGGTCAAAACCGTAGAACAACCGTAGAACAACCGTTAAACAACCGTAGAACAGCCGTAGAGGAGCCGGTGCAATTCGGCAGGAAGGAGGGCGGCGCCGCACAATAAAACCAGAATGCGCTCGTTAATAATAATCATGAACGGACGACTGATACTATTCCCCGTGCCCATCGGGGCCGACGACATCGGCATCTCGCTGCCCGCCAACAATATGGAGCTGCTGGCCACGTGCCGTACTTTCATCGTCGAGGAGTTGCGCTCGGCGCGACGCTTCCTGAAACGGGCAGGCTATCCCTACCCTATCGACGACACTGTGTTTCTGGAACTTAACGAACACACCACCCACGACGCCGTGGGCCACTACCTTGATGCTATTGAGCGTGGCGAGAACATCGGCCTGCTGAGCGAGGCGGGGCTGCCCTGTGTGGCCGACCCGGGGGCGATAATTACGAAGATGGCACAGCGACGCGGCATCGAGGTGGTGCCGCTGGTGGGGCCGTCGTCGCTGATGTTGGCGCTGATGGCCAGCGGGTTGAACGGCCAGCGCTTCGCCTTCAAGGGCTACCTGCCGGTGGACCGCTCGGCGCGCGCCGCCACGCTGCGCCGCCTCGAAGAGCATGTGCACCGCAGCCACGAGACGCAGCTGTTCATCGAGGCTCCCTATCGCAACAACCAGATGCTCGAAGCCCTGAGCACTGTGCTGCAGGCTGATACGCTGGTGTGCGTGGCTTGCGACCTCACGCTGCCGACGCAGTACATCCGCACCATGCCGGCTGCCAAATGGAAGAAAGAACGGGAAAAGACGGACCTCCACAAGCGCAACACGGTGTTCCTGATTGGGGAATGAGCGTCAGGCGTGCAGCGGCAGCTGGTAGTAGACGCAGTCGGCGTCGCGGTAGAACTCGCGGGCGCCCCAGCGCTGCCAGTATTGGTGGGTCTTCAGGCGGTGCAGCACGGGTATGAAAACAAAGTCATAGTTGGCCTTCAGCTCCGGCATGATGCTCATAATCATGTCGTAGTTGAGGCGCGTGCCGCGGTATTCGGGGGCGACGATGAAGGAGAAGACGGCAGTGTAGCGGCGGGCGTTCATGGCAGCCAGCAGGTCGGGCTTCTCGCGGGCGATGAGGGGCGTCTCCTCCTCGATGCGGTAGTCGCTCATGTTGAGCAGTCCGATGACGTGGCCGTCGGGGGCGAGGGCTTTGACGCTGAGCGGCCAGTTGAAGTGCAGGTCCCTCACCCACCCCTCCACCTCGCGGCGGTCGAAGCCGTATTGCCGCACCATCCAGTCGACGGTCAGCGGCGCATCGGCGGCGGTCATCCTATGCAATGTGTACGTCATTGTAGGTCAGAAGTATTTCAGGATGATATGAAAGCTTGGCTTTGCGGAGGCCTTCGAGGCCCATGTCCTCCTCGCGGTTCACGTAGACATATTGTTCGGGCAGGTGGGCGCAGAACTGCTGGTTGATGACCGAGAAGAGGCCGTCGATGGTGCGGTCGGCCTTCTCCACGCAGACGTCGATGGTGTCGTCGGTGACGGCGGCGCCGTAGGTGAAGGCCACCATGCGGCCGTCGAGCCAGATGCTGCCGCCCATCATGCCCAGCGCGTCCCAATGGGCGAAGACGGTCTCCATGACGCGCTGTTCGGCCAGAATGGTGTCTATGATGCAAGGTTCACTCCCTTCGGTCGTGTTCCCAGCATCATAGACTGGGTTCACATCTCCCCTCTCCTCTCGCCAGAGTATCTCCAGCCGACGGCACTCGTCGAACATGGATGGCTCCAAGGGACGGTACTCGAAGTCGGGGTGCTCGGAGAGGAACTTGTTGACGTGGTTGCGCTTGGCCTTGAGCTTGCCACCGGCGAGGGAGGCCAAGTCGGCACGGCGGTAGATGTAGTCGTACTGGTTGCGCTGTTTTATTGTGTTAATGTGTGATTGCGTTATTGCGTTAGTGGCTGACGCGTCAGCACTCCCACATTCACGCATTAACGCATTAACGCAATCCATCTGGTCGTCCTCAAGGCCGAGCAGCGTCATGCGTCCGCCGCAGTCGTCGAAGATGGCCTGCAGCAGGTCGCAACACGGCGTCCCGGCCATGCAAAGCATGTAGGTCCGCTCGCCGTCGAGCGTGAAACGCAGCACCACGGCATCTGGCAGGATGCAGACCTCGGTACGGAACCAGAACTGCCAGCCGACGAGGTTGGCGAAGGTGAAGTTGCAGTTGCGCCGCCCGCTGCGGAGGCTGACGGACTGGTAGGCCTCGCGGTCGGCGATGGTGAGGGTGTGAAAATCAAGGGTCATTTCACATGTATTAGATATATCTTCTTGACCTTGCAGTCTGTGTCACGGTATTGTCCGCCAAAGATGTAATGTCCTTTGTGAAAATGAGAATAGACATTGTCACCCAAATTGTTTCGCGGTCCCACGGACATGGTGTAGTCGTAGGAAAACGGCTTGTCGTAGCGAGCCAAGAGCGCTTCCACATGGTAGGTTACACGAAGCGTGTCGTCTGTTTTGTTGACGATATTGACCCAATCCTGCACATAGCGCGGTTGCGGCTCCGAGGGATTTTCCACCGACACCAGCTCTATGCGGAGGGTGTCGTTGTCGACGCAGGAGACCCGACGCACGACGTCGCCGCCCCACGAGACGCCCTGCCCCCTGACCGCAGCGAAAGCGACCACAAAGGCCATGATGACAAACAGTTTTTTCATAATTATTGGGTGGTAGGTTATATCATCTTCAGGAAGCCCACCTCATTCTCCGTCAGTTCGCGCCAGCGGCCGCGGGGGAGTCTTTCTTGGTGAGGCCAGCGAAGGCAAGTAC
This sequence comes from Bacteroidales bacterium, assembly GCA_017522105.1. Classification (GTDB taxonomy): domain Bacteria; phylum Bacteroidota; class Bacteroidia; order Bacteroidales; family P3; genus Colimorpha. Next base: position 74,856 of record JAFXAA010000007.1, read on the forward strand.
ACAAAAATCAATGGGACGACTCACCGTAATGAGAAGTTTACCGGTAAATTGTACTGCACGTTAACGGCTTTTCCTCTGCTTTTTCCTGGGATCCACCTGGGCATGGACTTCACTACACGCACAGCTTCTTCATCGCAACCTCCACCAATGCCGCGAATCACCCTCACATTGGCAAGCGAGCCGTCAGCCATGACAACAAACGTCAAAAACACCCTTCCTGATATCTTGTTTTCGCGTGCTGACTGCGGATATCTAATATTTTGGGCCAAAAACTCATACATAGCCTCGATTCCCCCCGGAAACATCGGGTCTATCTCCACCACCTGATATACTTCTTCTATTTCTACCGATGGCGACTTCTTCATTTCTGCGCTGCTGCCATACACATCGAACACATAGTCGCCGATGGTGTACTTACGGCTACAGTCATACTTGCCATCCTCGGATTTTACAACACTCACATTATGCATGGTACCATTGCACCGTGCCCGATAGTCATACCTGACAAGATGCGGAGTGTGCCCATTGCAATCACCATAGCCATCGAATGCAGAATAAACCATGCGCCCTTTCTCGTATGTAAACTGTGCAACATAGATATTAACGGCATCTTCCACAATGAACGGCGAGGGCCAGTCCGCCACGTTGAGTTCCGTGCCGTTATACAAAACCCGCTGGATGAAGAATGTGTCCTTTTGTGAGTTGACCGGGATGCCCAATTGGGCGTTCGCATTCACGGCACAAACGACCATGGCGATGAATAACTTTGTCCTGTTCATATTTATGGTGTTGCTTCGTATTGTCATTTTCATTGCGCTTGTGAGCAAAGTAGGCTTTTTGTACGATAATCGTTCGCGTGTAGTCATATCGTTATCTGTTCTCCGAGGAAATGTGGGTCATGCATAAAGAGCAAGTCGAAGACCATCTTGGTGCGTGCCAGCCATTCGCGGACTGCCAGCCTCAGTTTGGTGGCACGGATGTCAATGTCGGCGGCATTGTAGGCCACAGCGTCGACACCAATACGGTTGGCGATGTAGAGTGCACGTTCGTTGTGCCACTGCTGCGATATGACGGTGAGGCTGTCCTGCCCGAAGACCCGTTTGGCGCGCACCATGGAGTCATACGTGCGGAAGCCTGCGAAGTCAAGCACAATGCAGCTGTCGGGGATGCCAGCCTCAACCAGCGCCTGCCGCATGTCTTCCGGCTCGTTGTAGCCCTTGCGGCTGTTGTCGCCGCTCACCAGCACCTTGCCCACCTTGCCGGCACGGTACAGCTCGGCACAGGCGGCGATACGGTTGTAGAAATAGGGATTAGGGTTGCCCGTACGGCCAAGCCTCGTGGTGCCAAGCAGCAAGGCCACTCGGCGGTATGGCATATCGTCGGTACTGCTGTAACAAAGTCCTTCCGCGGAACGGTTCACCAGAACATTGGCGACGATAGAGACTGCCGCTCCAGACAGTAGCAACGATACCAATGTAATCAGCAGTATCCGCTTAATCCTCATATCATCTTCAGGAAGCCCACCTGGCAGGCAGCTGGCTTTCTCAGATCATCTTGAGAAAGCCGACTTCCTTCTCTGTCAGTTCGCGCCAGCGGCCGCGGGGGAGGTCTTTCTTGGTGAGGCCGGCGAAGACGGTGCGGTCGAGCTTGTGCACCTCGTAGCCGAGGGCCTCGAACAGGCGGCGCACGATGCGGTTGCGGCCGCTGTGCAGCTCGACGCCCACCACGCGTTTGTCGATGGTGCCTCCGGTGGCGGCATACTGTATGTCGTCCACATGCATGGGGCCGTCCTCCAGCTCGATGCCATCGAGGAGTTTCTTCATGTCCTCCTTGGTGACGGGCTTGTTGAGCTCCACCTGGTAGATCTTGTACACCTGCGTGCTGGGGTGAGTGAGCTTCTTGGCCAGCTCGCCGTCATTGGTGAAGAGCAGCAGGCCGGTGGTGGCGCGGTCGAGGCGACCCACGGGGTAGATGCGCTCGGCGCAGCAGCCGTCCATGAGCATCATCACCGTGCGGCGCTCCTGCGGGTCGTCGGTGGTGGTGATGAAGCCCTTGGGCTTGTTGAGCAGGAAGTAGCGGTGGCGCTCGCTGCGGAGTTTCTCGCCGCCGTACTGCACCTCGTCGCCGGGCATGACCATGTAGCCCATCTCGGTGACCACCTTGCCGTTGACCTTCACGCTGCCGGCGGCGATGAGTTCGTCGGCCTCGCGGCGCGAGCAGATGCCGGCATGGGCGATGTACTTGTTGAGGCGCATGGCGCCCTCGGGGTGCTCCTGCTTGGGCTTTTGCGGAGCGGCAGCCCTCTTCCTTCCCGCTGCGCGGAAATCCATGGAGCCGCTTCTCTTCTCCCCTGCCCTGCGCGAGTCCGCGGTGCCGGGCTTTGAGGCTTTACGGAATTCGCCGGAGGCGGGAGCCTTCTTTCTTGCAGGTTCGCGGGATTCTGTAGTCGCAGGCTTCCTGGATTTCTGGATTGCGCCGGAGGCGGGAGCCTTAGCACTCCGCGGCGTCTTGCTGTTGTCTTTCTTTATCATGTTCTTGCTGTTTTTTCCACTCTGTCAATTCCTCGGCGGCGCGCACGTGTCCGCCGAAGTGCATCACGTAAGGCCAGGCATACTCCTTGTCCTGGTAGTCGATGAACTTCTCCGTCTCGCGCGCCAGCATGAGGAATATCTCAAGGCGGTGCGAGAGGAGCCATTTGACGGCCGGTATGTTGCGCCGCGCGGCGAGGGCGTACATCATGTTCACCTTGGTGAGGTTGCGCTGCACCCACGCTATGGCCTTCTCGTCGCCGTCGCAGGCGTTGCTGAGGATGGCCAGCCAGGCGAAGTTGTGCTTGAATAGCCACACCATGGCGTCGTCGTCGCCACGGATGGCGTTGCTGAAAGCCGCCAGTTCGGGGTGCGGCCCCTCCACCAACACGCGAAAGAAATCCGTCCGCCCCTCCACGCACTTCACCAGCGCCAGCAGGTGCTTCACATCATATTGCTCCAAGCCTTTCATGCACATATATTAACGCAAAGGCCTCCGTATTATTGCATGTTCACAGCAGATTATTTTTAACACGAATTATCGCAAATTGGCCATGAATTAATTTATGGATTATTCACGATAATTCGTGTTCCATTATAACAAATGACAAATAAATTTTGCCACCTCGCAGAATTGTCGTATCTTTGCAGTCGAAAATAATGGCCATTATGGAAACCGTTCACGCACCATCACGCGCACACACAAGACCTTTGCCTAAAGGCAATCGTCACGAAACCAACAAGGAGGTTGCCCCCACCCCAAAGGAGCGGCTGCATACCGTAGAGGAGTTTGCCGAGAAGTTGGAACAGGCTGTGCTTGAAAGATTATGAAAGAATACGAGGTAAGAATCCTTGACACTGTTTTTGCCGACATAGACGAAATTGCCGACTTTATCGTCAGCGTCAGCACCCTTGAACATGCTGCCAAGTATGCCCGCGAACTGGGTGCGGAAATTATGACCCTACGCTATCTTGCCGACTTCATTCCCGAAAGCCGTTATCGTTCCGTCCGCCATTATCATCCCCACGCCAAGCAATTGCGCACACACAACAAACAGCTGAACATCAACTTCCACATCGAAGGCGACACTGTCATTGTGGATAAAATTCTCGCCTCGAAAATGATTGTCAACTGAAAATCCCATAATAACAAAAGATACCAAGCGACGCCCACAAGAGCCGCTTTCTTTTTTATCACCCTCTGCGGAAAATAAATTTTGCCACCTCACAGAATTGTCGTATCTTTGCAGTCGATTTCAAAGGAAATCGTGAAGCGTTATACGCGTTCTGTGTAAAGGAACCTGAGAAACTCCATAGTGCAACAGAATTAGTGTAATGGTCTTCGCTATATAGCGTGGGCTTATTGCATCTTCTCAGCACAAGGTAATTCTCAGGACCTCTTTACAGGAAGCGGCATACGGCGCCACGCTTCTTTTTATTATTAATGCTCAACGGGGCGCGGGAGAGCGGAACAAACAATAAAAGAAATGGAAAATAGCGAACAGAATCAGCACGAAGAGATAACGTCATTTTATAATGGAAAGAGGAAAGAATATTCCAAAAAGAAATGGAGAATTCTAATTCCCATATCACTTCTAATTATTTTTATCATTTCAGCATTTGCTTTTTTCCAATACAAGCAGCATAAATTAGAAACTGCTCTCATCGAAGAAATGACAAAAGAGCTTTTGGCGCAATATAAATGCAATGGCTACATTTATCAAGAAGGAGGAAACATGATACAACAAATACTCCAAAGCGGCCAAATAACATCTAACGGATATGTGGGAGCAGGTATGGACCCATCGGAAATAAAAGATTATGTTGAAGGACAGCTATACGCATTGAACTATAAGTTACAATATACTACCGATTTTCCAAATGTACTCTCTCAAAAGCCAGTTATTAATTTAGAGGATGAATTTCAGAAACATTACGAATCGGAAAGAAAAAACACCAATGTGGTTTTAAGCAAATTAGTACCAGTTGAAACAACTGGCAAGACAAAAATATGGACTTATACCGAGATGAATAGTGGAGTGGATTTTATTGCGACAAGGGATGAAAAAGGAACCATTGCTGTAAAAGTAACAGAGGATGGGGCTGCAATGTGTTATAACCTATACATTAAACAACATGCAGAAACACTTGAGGCACTCTACACAGAATACAAAAATACGGTGTCAAGTATTGCTGCAAAAGAGAGGGCTGAAAGAGACAGACGTGACAGAAATGCTCGGGATGCTTTATTCGGTCTGGGATTGATGGGCCTATTTTTATAAAAAAGTTCCAAATGATTTTTAAAACGGCCAAAAGCATATGCCGCTACGCCCAAATGATTTTGAAAATGGGTAAAATGAGTGTCACAAGTCCCAAATGATTTTGAAAATGGCCAAAATGGATGTCGCCAGGCCCAAATGATTTTAAAAACGGCTAAAATGAGTGTCGCAAGCCCCAATCAATTTTGAAAATGGCTGTCGAGAGTGTCGACAGCCATTTTTAAATTGAAAACATGTTTTCGCGGCTTGCGACAGGGGCAATAAAAACAAAATGGGGCCCGCGACGTTCCGTCGCGGGCCTCATTCACTTTGTGTCGGCCTGTTAGCCGCGGGTCTTAGCGCCCAGCTGGGTCTCGAGGGTCTTCTGGATCTTGGCCATGGTGGTCTCAATCTGTTTGTCGTTAAGGGTCTTGTCCTTGTCCTGCAGGATGAAGCTGACGGCGTAGGACTTGAAGCCGTCGGCGATGCCCTTGCCCTCGTAGACGTCGAAGAGGCTGACGCGCTTGAGGAGTTTCTTCTCGCACTGCATGGCGGCCTGCTCGATGGCGGCGAAGGTGACATCCTTCTTCAGGATGAAGGCCAGGTCGCGGCGCACCTCGGGGAACTTGGCCACCTCCTGATAGAGCACCTCCTTGGTCGGATAGCCCTTGAGGAGGAGCGTCCAGTTGAGGTCGGCGTAGTAGACGGGCTGCTTGATATCCATCCGCTTCAGCGTCTCGCGGCCGATGCGGCCGATGGTGCCCAGCAGCTTCTTGCTGTCCTTCTGCACGATGTCGAGGCCTTCGGCGAAGAATTTGTACTGCGTCGGAACCATCTCCACCCTGCCCATGTTGACGCGCATACGGTGCAAAATGTCCATGACGTAGGCTTTGAGGTAGAAGAAGTCGGCCTCGGCGGGCTTCATCTTCCAGCTCTCGGGCGTCATGTTGCCGGTGAGGAAGATGCTGACATGCTCGGTCTCGTTGAAGCGCTTGGTGACGGGCAGCTCCTGGTTGGCGGCCTCGTCGGTCTTCACGTAGCTGCGGCCGAACTCGTAGAGCTTCTGGTCGTGGATCTTATAATTAATGTTACGCGCGATGCACTCCAGGCCGCTGTAGAGCAGCGTCTGGCGCATGACGTTGAGTTCCTTCGACAGGGGGTTGATGATGGGGATGCAGCGGTCGGCCGGGAAGTCGGGGTTTTCCTCGTAGTATTCGCTCTTGGTGAGCGAGTTGTTCATTATCTCGCTGAAGCCGTTGTCGGTGAGGTAGTCGCTCACGGCGTTCTTCAGCTTGCGCGGGTCAGGCTTCTTGCCGTAGCTCAGGCAGCTGTTGACCGTGGTGCCGATGTGGATATTGTTGTAGCCGTAGATGCGCATGATTTCCTCAACGATGTCGCACTCGCGGTAGACGTCGGCCTTGCAGGTGGGCACACGGAGGGTCATGCCCTCGGCGTCCTCGCGCACAATCTCGATGTCGAGCGAAGTGAGGGCCGTACGCACGGCCTCCATCGGGATGTCCTGTCCCACGAGGTCGAACATGCGGCGGAAGTTCACCTCCACCGTAGGACGCTCAATCTTGTTGGGGTAGAGATCCACCATCTGGCCGCAGATGTCGCCGCCGGCCAGCTCGCGGATGAGCTTCACAGCGCGGCGCAGGGCCCACTCGGTGATGTTGGGGTCGCAGGTGCGCTCGTAGCGGTAGCTGGCGTCGGTCTTCAGCGTGTGGCGCTGGCTGGTCTTGCGGATGCTCACGGGGTTGAAGAACGCGCTCTCGAGGAAGACGTTCGTGGTCTCCATGCTCACGCCGCTCTTCTGTCCGCCGAAGACACCGGCGATGCACATACCCTCGTTCTCGTCGCATATCATCAGGTCGCGGGCGTCGAGCGTGCGCTCCACGCCGTCGAGGGTGACGAACTTGGTGCCCTGCGGCAGGCGCTTCACGACGACGTGGCCGCCGCCGATCTTGTCGGCGTCAAAGGCGTGCAGCGGCTGGCCCACCTCCATCATGACGAAGTTGGTGACGTCGACGATATTGTTGATGGGACGCAGACCCACGGTGCGCAGACGGTTCTGCAGCCACTCGGGGCTCTCCCCTACCTTCACATTGCGCAGCGTGATGCCCGTGTAGCGCGGGCAGAGCTCCGGCTCATCCACGGTGACCTTGATGGCCTCCGGGCTATCCGGAAGTTCTGGAAATTCCGGAGCCTCCGGCCACTTTATGCTAAGTTGCTTCCCTTCGCGGGTATTGCGGACAGCCACCACGTCGCGGGCCACGCCGATGTGCGAGATGGCGTCCATGCGGTTGGCCGTGATGGCCACCTCCAGCAGGCAGTCGTCCTTCACGTGGAAGTACTCCTTGGCGGGCATTCCCACGGGGGCGTCGTCGGGCAGCACCATGATGCCGGCATGGTCGGTGCCCAGCTGCAGCTCGTCGGCAGCGCAGAGCATACCCTCGCTGACGGCACCGCGCAGCTTGCCTTTCTTAATCTCGTAGTACTCGGTGTCCGAGGTGTAGATCTTTGTGCCAATCTGGGCGCACACCACCTTCTGGCCAGCGGCTACGTTGGGGGCGCCGCAGACGATGTTCAGCGGACGCTCGTCGCCCACGTCGACGGTGGTCAGGTGCAGGTGGTCGCTGTCGGGGTGCGGCTCGCAGGTCAGCACCTGCGCTATCACCACATGCTCCAGACCGCCCTTGATGGTCTCCACCTTCTCCATGCTGTCCACCTCCAGACCGGAGAAAGTCAGCAGGTCGTCCAACTGCTCGGGCGTCATGTCGCCCAAATCCACATACTCTTTAAGCCAATCGAAAGAAATATTCATATATGTATCAGTTTATTATCAATAATATATTGTTTTTGTATTCAAACTGCAAAGATACAACTTTTTCTGTAACCAGCAAAGATAAATCACAATAGGTTTTCCAAATCACCGTTGAAGAACACCTCCAAAGGCATAGCAGGACCTCCCACAACAAGGGAATGTGTCGGATGAAAGCGTTCTCTGAAGGTAGCCAGGCCACTATTCATCTGGCGGTTACCGCTCTTCACTTCGATAGCCACTGTCTTGTCTCCACGAGTAATCACAAAGTCCACTTCCTCGTTGTTCTCACGCCAATAGTACAATTGGTATTCCAGTTCATCTGCCTTGTCGAGCAGGTGACATCCCACTGCCGACTCCACCCATCTCCCCCATAATTGCGGATTGGTGTATGCTTTCTCAAATGTCATACCATCACTCATCACCGTCAACAATGCATTGTTGTACACCTGCAATTTGGGAATAGACTTGTATTTACGCGACATGCCAACCGTATATTTTTGCAACCCTGTGAGCAGTTTGCTTTCACCAAGCACCTCCATATAACTCGCCAGTGTAGTTGCATTTCCGGCATCCTGAAGCATACCCAACATCTTGTTATACGCAAGCAACTCTCCCGAATAGCCACAACCCAGCCTAAACAGTTGGTGCATCAACGCAGGTTTATAGATATAAGTTGTCTGTAACACATCTTTCTCGATGGCCGGTGCCACAATGGCTTCTCGCATATACCTCCGCCAACGGCTCTCGTTGGGCAGGTAGCCAGCACTCCCAGGATAACCACCGAAATAGACATACTGGTTGATGTCCCAGCCAAAAGCATCTTGCATCTCCTTAAACGACCAATGTCCCATCGGTATCAACTCGAAGCGTCCTGCCAATGACTCTGTCAGACCTTTTTTCAGCAGCAGCCTTGATGAGCCAAGCAAGATCACTTTCAAATTCACATCGTTAAAGGTATCCGCATCCCATTCTTTCTTTACTTGCTCGCTCCAGTTGTCAATCTTATGCACCTCGTCGATAGCGAGTAGAAACTCTTTGCTACCAGAGAACCGCATACTCGACCGAGCTTCCTCCCACCGAGCGGCAATCCACTCGTTATCATCAGGAGTGACAGCATCGGCGTTGAAGTAAAGTGACGGCATCGAGACCTTCTCTATGAGTTGCTTTACCACTGTCGTCTTTCCAATTTGACGGGGACCTGCAACCACTTGGATTGTCTTCCTCGGCTCTTGCAACCTGGAAATCAACTCGTTTATTTGTCCTCTTACTATCATAACCATCTGTATTTCCGATTGCAAAGATACAAAAAATCTTCAATTCTATCAAAAAAAATCTTCAAATCTATCAAAAAAAATCTTCAATTCTCCAACAGAAAATCTTCAAATCTTCCGAGAAGAATCTCCGATTCATATTGCAACAACCATATATTTACCACCTCCCAAAATACAACGACCTCTCGATAATCCGTCGGCGATGTTTCGGCGGTGCCCCCTTCATTCTCCCTTTTACATGACTTCTTTTGTGTCTGCTTTCTAAAAAAAAACGGCAACAAGGATTTCTGTTTCCTGTTGCCATTAAATGGTCTGTTATTCGTATTATTCCGTTGGTTTAGGATTCTTCAGGCAAGGGATTTTGATGTCGAACTTGCCATTGGTACCATATAGGGGAGCAAGTATTCTGACATATCCATGTTTATTTCGCACAAAGTCCAGCAGCATCTTCACTCTCTTCTTGTTTGATAATGGTCGTATCATCGGCACCATATTCGGTTCGGCCTGTGAGGCTTGTCCCTCGGTGGCGATGAGTTGTATCTCGTTCTTCTCAATCAACTTGTTGTTCATATCATAGTATCCTATAATTGCTGTTACGGTACGGTACTCTCCGACAAAATCGAAGATGGACGAGCTACTAATTACACGAAAGTTCTCGCCTTCGTCAGACCATATGACAAAAGCGTTCCCCGTCTCGTCGGTGTACGTATCAGATTCATGGCCTTTCTCACCTGTGAGTTCATCAGCTTCAGTGACAAAGTGTTTCCAGCTTTGTGCATTTGTACTGGTTGCAAACACAAAAGCAAGCAGTACAACAGATAAAATCCTTTTGAACATAATATTTATGGTTTTAAATTAATAATTCCATTTCGAATCATACTTCTTGATATATTTGCAGAAGACTGGATATTTCACAATATAATCCCGTAGTCTTTGCTGCAACTCGCGGTCATGCTGGACTTGCGATACCCCTTTGCGCGGTTTGTACGTTTTATTGATTCCAAGCATGTGGTTTATTTCATGGATGGTGATCCATTCCGCGGTAACTCCCATGACGGTCTCTATAACATACCTTGGACGACCACCATCCTCAAACATCATATCTGTAAAGCGGATGCCTCGCTTCTGGTAATCTTCCGTCTCGTTTCTATCCATCAAATGAGAGGTCTTCCCTTTTGTGAACTCCGTGGGAGTCATATTCCGAAGTGTCGTCAATGTTATTCTTTTCATAGAATATAAATTTAATAGTCGAATTCGCAACTAACAAGCAAAGTCTGCTTGTTGGCGTTTATGCTGTCTAAACGGATTGTTCCGCCAAGCATCGACACAATATTACGCATTATGGCAAGCCCAAGCCCGAAACCCTCCTTTGCGGCGGCATTTGATAGACGTTCAAACGCACCGAACGCTTGTTTCTGTTCCTCTTCTGTC
>JAFXAA010000008.1 GCA_017522105.1 Bacteroidales bacterium
ACTATCCACTGACCACTATCCACTGACCACTATCCACTGACCACTATCCACTGACCACTATCCACTGACCACTATCCACTGACCACTATCCACTGACCACTATCCACTGACCACTATCCACTGACCACTATCCACTGACCACTATCCACTAGTCACTATCCACTCTGGCTGGGGTGCTGGTCGGTGGAGCCGAGAGAAGGTGGGGTGGGGGCTATTGCCTGCTGCGCTTGAGTAGGAAGGGGGGTATGACCTGGTGGAAACCCTGTGCGACGTCGACGGGGACGTAGTCGATGTGGTACTGCAGGGCGTGGCGCTGCAGTTCGCCCTGCTGGCCGACCATAAGCTTGCTGTACGCCTCCGCTGCAAAGCTTAAACTAAAAACTCACCGCTCACCGCTCACAACTTAAAACTCGCAGCTTAAAACTCACCGCTCGCCGCTCACCGCACGCCGCTCACCGCTCACAACTTAAAACTCACAGCTTAACCCTTAACCCTTTCCCCCCCCCCTTATTTATAAATATTTAACCTTTATGTCGGGAAAATTTGTTATCTTTGCATCATGATATACCGTGCCGACATGGGGTGAAAAACGCTCTATGTTGTTGTGGCACAGGTATATGGTATAGAGTATAAATATAAGCAGAAATAACAGAAAAACAAAATACACACGCATGAAAAAGCAACAATACATCCGTCCGGAGCTCACCGTCGTGGCTTTCCGCACCGAACGCGGCTATGCCGCCTCCTCCGCCATCGACGAGGCCGCCAGCCGCGTCAACGGACAACTCGAACAATGGGCCGGTCAGACCGGGCAGGAGCAGATAGGTACAGCCACAGAAGATGGCCTTTGGGCAGCTGAACAGCAGGTTGCCGGCATCGGCAATGGGACCGACGGCCTCCAGGCCGGCTACTTCGGCACAGGCAGCACCGAGGGGTGGTTTTGAACAGTTAAGAGTTAAGAGTTAGGTTGAGTTTCAAGAGTGGAGACAAAAATCAAGACAATGGAAAAGACTCAATTCGACATATCAATCTATGTGTTCCGCGAGGCGGACTACTACGTTGCCTACTGTCCGGCGCTCGACCTGTCGACGTCAGGCACCGACTATATTGATGCCGTCAAGAACTTCTACGAGTGCCTGCAGCTCTATGTGGACAGCTGCACAGCCATGGGCACCCTGGCCGACGACCTGCGCGCCCACGGATGGCAGCTGAAAGGCGACACCATTGTGCCGCCGGCTTTCCGTACACTCCTTGACAAGCCGCAGATGGCTGACCTCGTGGACGGAGGAAGTTCGTTTGAGCGCATAGTGACACCGATGCAGATGCCCGCGATAGCATGAGAAAACTGTCCAACATATCTGTCAGGGATTTGCGTGAAATCCTTGCCTCCAACGGGCTTGAGTGCATACGTACAAACGGAGGCCACGAGGCATGGGCGAGAAAAGGCATGCTGCGCCCCGTGATATTCCAGACGCATGTGGAGCCTGTGCCGGAGTTCGTGGTGAAGAACATCATAGGCAATCTCGGCATGACAAGACAGGAGTTTCTGGATATGCTGGAAAAGCAATGATAATGAACATTTTGAGAAAAGAAAATAAACACACACAACGATGAAAAAGATATACATAGCTATGGCGGCGGCGCTGATGCTGGTCGCCTGCGGCAAGGAGAACGACGGCGTGGCCGAGCAGGGCTACGACAGCTTCGTGATCAGCGTGGCCGACCTCGGCGGCGCCGGCAATGCCAAGGCCCAATGGGGCAGCGAAAACCCCAACGGCTTCTACTGGGAAGATGGCGACAAGGTGCTCATCAACGGCATAGAGCACACCGTCCATGGCAGTGGCAACGGCCCATGGTCCACCGAGGGCGTCCAGGTGTACTCCATCGACAACGGCTTCTTCTACGTGGCCTCCTACAACGGTGAGGCAAATCCGGACTATAAGATCAACGAAGGGCGTAGCTACGGCCCCGTGAACTTCGACGGCGGCATCCCCCTGGCCTGCAAGGGCAAGACCAACAAGCTCACCCTATACCCCTGCTGCGCGGTGCTGAAGGTGGTCAATGCCGGCCGCGACGTGGCAACGCTCTTCCTCAGTCAGCCAGTGCCTAGCGCTGGCACCATCGACATTGCCTCTGCCACGGTGCAGGTGCAGGGCCCTGACTACTACACCGACGCCTTCGAGGAGGTGCAGGGCAGCGACGGCACTGTGTACTTCGTGCTGCCGATGGAAAGAGGCTCCATAAGCACAACCATCTCTATTGAGGACGGCGACGGCAACAGCAAGGAGACCCCTGACGAGGTGACGATACAGAAGGGCTGCCTGTACGAGATTGACATGCTGGCAGAATAAACGGCGACAAGACACCAGAATATATAATAGAGAAAAAAATACAATAATTATATGAAAAAGCTTCTAACCGTTATTGCAGCTTTTGCGCTTATGATGCCCATGGCGTCGGCGCAGACAGTGAAGATGCGCATAGAGACCACTGCCGGGGCCACGGCAGGCACGACGTCGAACGACGTGCCTGTGATGGCGTCGAAGACCTACTCGTATGTGCAGACCATCTACGACGCATCGCTTTTCGGCCTCAGCGGGTCGGCGACCATAGACACGCTGTGGTTCAACTGCACCAGCGTCGCCTCCTCTCCGGCCACCGACAGCAAGTTCGTCGTCTATATGGGCCACACCGACAAGTCTATCGCCGCGTCGGCCAAGGACTGGCTGGCGCTGACCGAGGTGGCCAACTACAACACCACCATGCAGCCCACCGCTACGGGGTGGTTCGCAATACCGCTCAACGTGGCCTCGTTTGAATACAACGGCACCCAGAACCTGGTCATAGCCATCGACCGCGAGGGCAACGAGGTAGAAGGGCAGACCTATGCCACCGACAATAGCGGCTCTGGCCGTCTGTCGCTGCGCTACGGCAACTCCACCACCATGTGGGGTCCGACGCGCAACGGCACAACACGTGCCCAGGTGCCCGACGTGCGCCTCTCGGTGCGTGCCGCGCGCTCCAACCGTCCGGTGGAGAACCTCGCTGTTGCTGCCGTCGGCGCCACCAGCGCCACGCTCACTTGGAGCGTCAGCCCCGACGCCATCACTCCCGACCACTTCGTTGTCGAGTATGGCCTGGCAGGTTTCGCCGAAGGTACAGGCACGCAGGTCAACGTGAACGAAACCAGCTATACCATCGCCGGCCTCGAGGCTGCCAGACGCTATGACGTCTATGTCAGTGCTGTCAGCGGCAGCAACACCTCGGTGAGCCGCTATGTGCAGGTCGTCACCCCCTGCTCCCGCAAGGCACTGCCTTGGCGATGGGCCGACGAGCTGGCCTCCATCGACAGCTACCTCTCGTGGAACATCAACAACAACCTGCCCCTCTGCTTCGACTTCCCCGGTCTCAGCACCACGCAGGCTGGCTACCCAAGAGCCTACACACGTGTCAGCGGCGATAGTCCAGCCCTAATTATCCGCTCCAACGGCACGGTGCCCGCCGTGGCCGTGATGCCTGAGGTGGACGCCGACCTCAACCACGTTCGTTTCAGCTACAAGGCCAACAACGTGCATGAGTTCGGCTACGTCACCGACGCCTCCGACGCCTCCTCATTCGTCAGCCTCGGCAGCTTCGAGACCAGCGCCGACATCCGCTATGTGGACTTTGAGGAGCTCGGCGTGGCCATCCCCGGCGCCACGCGCATAGCCATACGCAGCACCGACAACCATGATTGCTCCATCAGCGACATCACCATTGAGGCTGCACCTGCCTGCAAGCTGCCCACGGGCTTCGCCGCCGACGCCGCGGCCACCACCACGGGGAGCATCAAGCTCACCTGGGGCGGCGTGCAGAACGCCGGCGACACCTACCGCCTCTACTGGACGGCCTACAACGCCGGCAAGGACGGCGCCCAGGTGGGCTCCGCCGACGGCATCACCGCCCAGGAGTACACCGTGGCGAGCCTCGCCATGGGCACCTACTACGACTTCTACCTCTGCAAGATTTGCGGCGGCAGCGCCACAGACACCGTGAAGCTCAGCTACAGCACCCTCGGCCAGGTGAATGCCTATGCCAACAACGCCAGCTACGGCACCGTGATAGGCTCCACCACCGGACGCTACGGTGACTATGGCACCTTCACGGCCAACGCCAACGAGCACTACCACTTCGACCACTGGACATACCGTGGCAGCAACTACACCGCCAACCCGCTGGTTGGTATAGCGAGATACAACCCCGAGAACCCTGCCCTTGTGGCTTACTTCGAGCCCGACGTGTACAGCGTCAGCGTGGCCACCAACGACGGCACGCAGGGCACTGTGAGCGCCACGCAGGGCGGCAGCCCCGTGAGCAGCGCGGCCTACGGCAGCACGGTGACCTTCAGCGCCACGCCCGGCGCCGGCAGCTGGGTGGGATGGAGCGACGGCAGCACCGACCTGCAGCACAACGTCGTGGTGAACGGCAACATCAACCTTGAGGGTGTCTTCTGCCCGGCGGGCTACGCCGTGGTGCGCGCCGTGCTCAGCGACCCGACGCTGGGCGTGGTGAACATCACCAGCGGCGGCAGCCCCCTGCCCGCCAACGGCCAGGTGGCAGCAGGCAGCAGCATAGTGGTGCGCGTGTCCGTCAACGACCCGGCGCACTACAACATAGGCACCGTCACGGGCATGCCCGGCGGCAGCTCCTTCAGCGAGGTGAGCACGGGCACCTATGAAGCCACCTTCGTGGCCAGCACCTCCGTGGTGCTCGGCGTCGAGGTGCGCCCCCTGAGCTACGCCCTCAGCGTCAGCGTCAACGACGACCGCCTGGGCAGCGCCAGCGGCGCCGGCACCTACCTCTACGGCCGCAGCGTCAACGTCATGGCCGTGGCCGGCGAGCACTGCGCCTTCAAGTGGTGGGCCGACGACCACAGCAACACCACGCCACTGCGCACCGTCACCATGGACGGTCCGGTGAGCCTGGAGGCCGTCTTTGAGAAAGACAGCTTCGCCGTCACCGTGGCCCGCAACATCGACGCCGCCGGCAGCGTGGAGATCACCGACGGCGACACGCGCAGCAACACCACGACGCTCAACTTCGGCTATGGCGACTACGCCTTCCCCGTGGCGGGCACCAACGACCACTACACCTTCAGCCGCTGGACCAATGGCAACGTGAGCCACAACAACCGCGCGCCCTACTTCCGCGTGTACAGCAACCAGACCTGGACGGCCATGTACGGCTACGAGCAAGTGAGCCTGACGGGTGCCGTGAAGGCCCCGGCCGACGGCACCGTGAGCCCCGCCACGCTGCAGGCCAACTGGAGCAGCACCGTGCAGTTCACCGCCGCCGAGGGCGAGCACTACACCTTCGACCACTGGGAGGAAGGCGCCAACAACCTGGGCACCGCCAACCCGCTGACGGTGACCGTGAGCAGCGCCAAGACCTACACCGCCGTGTACACGCCGAGAGTGTACACCGTCACGGTGGAGACCGACGGCCACGGCGACGCCGCGGCTGCCAGCACCAGCGTGGCCTACGGCGAGAACGCCGACCTCACGGCCACGCCCTCCACAGGCTACCACTTCGACTACTGGGAGAAGGACGGCGTGCGCATCAACGGCGGCGCCACCATCACCCCGGTGGTGGAAGGCAACGTCACCTACAAAGCCTATTTTGCACAGAATATATATAATGTAAGCATCAGCGCCAGCGAGGGCGGCCTGATAGTGGGCGGCTCCATAGCCCGCACGGCCACCCACGGCGAGAACATCGTGGTGGAAGCCCTCAGCACCAACGCAGGCCTCTACACCTTCTCGCAGTGGAGCGACGGCATCAGCGACAACCCCCGCACCTTCACCGTCGAGGGCAACATAGCCGTCGTGGCGCAGTTTGTCACCGCCGGTGCCTACACCATCAGCGGTGTGGCCGACCCCACGGAGGGCGGCGTCATTGAATACGGCAACGGCACGGGCAGCTACCTGCCCGCCGAGGTGGCCATCATCAGGGCTATACCCAACGCCAACTATCGCTTCGTCAACTGGACCTGGGCCGGCGGCAGCAGCACCTCGCAGGAGTACCGCACCAACCTCGGCGCCAACCTCAACATGACGGCTCACTTTGAGCTCGTGGAGCACCGCGTGAGCATTGCCGCCGCCGCCAACGGCCACGCCACAGGCGCCGGCAACTACACCCACGGCACCGGGGCCACCCTGACGGCCTACCCCAACGCGGGCTACCACCTGGTGAACTGGACGGTGGACGGAGTGCCCACCACGGGCGACGGCAACGTGCTCAACATAGCCGCCGTGAACGCCGACATGAGCATCACCCCCAACTTTGCCATCAACACCTACACCGTCAGCCTGAGCGGCGACAACGTCAGCCTTGACGGTGCCGGCACCTACGACTACAACGCAGAGGTTACCCTCACGGCCACCCCGGCGGAGCACTACGACTTCCTGCGCTGGAGCAACGGCGACCTGCGCCAGAGCTACAGCTTCCGCATCAGCGAAGACGTGACCCTCACGGCCATCACCGGCCAGCATGACTACACCGTCAGCGGCCAGAGCGCCGATGCCGCCATGGGCAGCGTCAGCGGCAGCACGACGGCTCATGTGGGCCAGGTGGTGAACCTCACCGCCGTGGCCAACGACCACTACCGCTTCGTGAGCTGGGACAACGCCTCCACCGCCAACCCGCTGAGCGTCACCGTGGACGGCGATGTGACCCGCACGGCCACCTTCGCCCCGGTGCACTACAGCGTCACCCTTGTGCAGCCCGCCGCCGCTGACGGCACCATAGTGCTCGCCGCAGGCGACAGCGCCACGGCAGTCTACGGCACCGAGCTCACCTACAGCGTCAGCCTGCAGCCCGGCAAGAAGTTCGTGCGCTGGGCCGACGGCAACACGCAGAACCCCCGCACCCTCGTGGTGCGTGGCAACACGACCCTCGAGGCCGTGGTGGAGGACGAGGTGTACAACGTCACCGTGCTCAGCAACAACCCGCTGTACGGTGTCACCACCGGCACCGGCACCTACGGATGGCATGACGTGGTGACCCCCACGGCCACCGTGAACAACGAGAGCCTCTACCAGTTCATCAGCTGGGGCGACGGCGAGAGCAACGCCACCCACAGCGCCATCACCATAGAGAATGACGTCAACCTCACCGCCATCTTCGGCGAGCGCGACGCCTACACGATAGCCCTGCTGTGCAACGACAACACCATGGGCAGCGCCACGGCCACGGCCTATACGGCGCACGACGGCGACGAGGTGACCATCACGGCCGCCGCCAACGCCAACTACCACTTCGTGCAGTGGAGCGACGGCAACAGCGAGGCTGTGCGCACCCTCACCGTGCACAACAATGTGGTGCTCACCGCCACCTTCGCCATCAACCAGTACACGTTGACCCTCAACAACGGCACCAACGGCCACGTCAGCGGTGCCACGAGCGGCCTGGTGGACCATGGCAGCAGCGTGACCTTCTTTGCGCAGGCTGACCAGAACTACCACTTCGTCTACTGGATGGACGAGAACGGCGACAGCGTGGCAGTGGAGAACCCCCTGACCGTCACCATGACGGCCGACGCCACCTATGAGCCCCTCTTTGCCAAAGACCGGTATGAGATCAGCGCCTACATCGCCGTCGGCACCATCGACGGCGACGGCACCTACGAGCACGGCACGCCGGTGACCCTCACCGCCACCCTGCCCGCCAACTACGACTTCCTCGGCTGGAGCATCAACGGTGTGGCACAGCCCGGCACCAGCCTCACCCTCACCTTCACCGCCACGGAGAACGCCCATGTGGTGGCCACGGTGGGCAAGCACCAGTACCAGCTGGCCGCCAGCAGCCACTCCAACGCCATGGGCTACATCACCGGCAGCGCCAACGGCAGCTATGACTTCGACCAGACCTTCAGCGTCACCGCCGTGCCTACCAATGCGGCACAGTACCAGTTCGACAACTGGAACAACGACGCCAGCATGAACGAGGCCACCGTGGACAGCAACTTCACGGCAGGCGACGTCACCCTGGAGGCCTACTTCAGCGTGCGCAGCTATGACCTCGCCGTCGGCACCGAGGGTGACGGTCAGGTGAGCGCCGTCAGCGGCACCTACGACTACGGCACCATGGTGACCGTGGAAGCCACTCCCGGCACAGGCATGGCCTTCAGCCATTGGAGCGACGACTACAGCAACACCAACCCGCGCACACTGCAGGTGACGGGCGACATGGCCTTCAACGCCGTCTTCGTGCCTGCCGACTACATGCTGACCCTGGCCAGCAACGACATGAGCAAGGGTACGGTGGTCATTGACTCCAACAACGCCGCCACCTACCGCTACGGCGACATGGTGAAGCTGCACGCCCGCACGCTGAACAGCGACACCTATAAGTTCAACCAGTGGCAGGACGGCGTCACCGACTCCATACGCACCATCACCATCACCGGCGACGCCGTGTACACGGCCTTCTTCGGCATGGCCAATATGCTTAGCGTCAACGTGCTTGGCACGGAAGGCGGCGGAGCCCAGGCCAGCCAGACCAGCGTGTACAACAACACCGACGTCACCATAGACACCGCCGACGTGCAGGAGCACTACCACTTCGTGGGTTGGTACAACGCCGCCGGAGAACTTGTCTTCACCGCCACGCAGAACGTCATCACCGTAACCAGTGACACCCTGCTCACGGCCCGTTACGCCCTCGACACCCACTACCTCGATGTCACGGCTTCTGACTACGGCACCGTGACCGGCGCGGGCTGGTACAGCTACGGCGCTACGGCCACCGTCTTTGCCCAGGCTGACAGCAAGTGCCACTTCGTTGGTTGGAGCGACGGCGAGAGCGCCAGCGTCAACCCCCGCCAGGTGGTCATGAACGGCGACGTGGCCTTCACGGCGCTCTTCGAGCGTGACATGGTGACCATCACCGCCTCGGCAGTGAACGGCACCCTGGACAACTACAGCCTTGACGTATACGTCGACAGCACCTTCAGCATCACCGCCACCGCCGACGAGCACTACAGCAACTTCAAGGGCTGGACGCGCAACGGCGTGCTGGTGGGCACCGACGAGACTCTTGAGGATGTGGCTACGGCCAACGCCGCCTATGTGGCGACCTTCGCCATAGACACTGTGAACCTCACGGTGAACACCAACGACGTGGCCATGGGTTCTGTGAACGGCGCCACGACGGGCAAGTACACCTACGGCACCGCAGTGACCCTCACGGCAGTGCCCGCAGCGCACCACCACTTCGTCAACTGGAACGGCGACGACGAGATGGATGACGTCAGCATCGACACCATACTGAACAGCAATGTCGACATGACGGCCTACTTCGCCATCAACAGCGCCAGCATCACCATCGCCGTGGCCGGCGGTCAGGAGACTTGGGGCACGGTGAACGACGACGTGAACGGCGAGTATGACTACGGCGAGGTGGTGACCATCGAGGCCACTCCCGCCACTGGCTTCCGCTTCGTGAAGTGGAGCGACAACGACATCAACCCCGTCCGCAACATCACCATCGGTGAGAGCTCCATCAGCCTCACCGCTCAGTTCGACTATATTAACTATGACGTGCGCGTGAACGTCAGCGACCCGACCATGGCTTGGATTGAGGGCGCCCAGCCGGTGTACCACTACGGCGACGTCGTCACCTTCGTGGCCCACAACCGCGACACCAACCTCTACAAGTTTGTTGGCTGGAGCGACAACGGCAGCACCGACACCATGCGCACTGAGACCATCACCGGCGACCTCGACATCACGGCCCGCTTCTCGAACCGCGACAAGTGGAACGTCTTTGTGCAGAGCGAGAACATGAGCAAGGGTACGGTGGAAGGCAGTGGCTCGTACAACAACAACGAGACCGCCCACCTCGTGGCCCACAGTGCCGCCCACTACCACTTCCTTGGCTGGAGCAACGGCGCCACCGACAGCGTCTATGACATCACCGTCACCAGCGACACCAGCCTCATCGCCTACTTCGAGGTTGACACCCACAAGGTGACCCTCTTCGCCACCCAGCACGGCACCCTCGGCGGGGCAGGCTGGTACGACTACGGCACGCAGGCCACGCTGACCGCCACGCCCGAGGAGCACTACCAGCTGCGCATGTGGACCAACGTCGACGGCGACAGCCTGAGCAACGCCAACCCCTATGTGGTCACCGTGGAGAGCGACATGACCCTCAGCGCAGTCTTTGAGCTGAAGACCTACACCCTCACCGTCAGCGGCGAGCACACCCAGGTGACCGGTGGCGGCGACTATACCGCCCTGACCAGCGCCACCCTGACCGCTGTGGCCGACGACGACTACACCTTCAGCCACTGGACCAAGAATGGCGCCTACTTCACCGCCGAAGCCGACACCACCTTTGTGGTTGAGGAGAGCGCCGAGTATGTGGCCGTCAGCACCGAGAACGCCGCCTACACAGTCTATGTGCAGAGCGCCAACATCAGTGAAGGCACTGTGAACGGCAACGGCAGCTACCACGTTGGCAACATGGCCACCGTGACCGCCACGCCGGCCGAGCACTACCACTTCGCCTACTGGATGAACATGGGCGCTGTGGTGAGCACCGAAAGCACCTATACCTTCGCGGTGAGCGAGGAGATGGCCGACAACGGCATCATCACAATGACCGCCTACTTCGCCATTGACACCTTCGAGGTGACCTTCAGCGAGGTGGAGAACGGCACCCTCAGCGGCGAAGGCTCCTATGCCTGGAACAGCCCCGTGACCCTCACCGCCACGCCCGACCAGCACTACGACCTGGTGCGCTGGGTTGACGAGGATGGCAATACCCTTGGCACCGCCGAGGAGCTGAGCTTCAACATGCCCGACAGCAACATCACCGTGGGTGCCGAGTTTGGCCTCCACACCTATAATGTCACTGCCAGCGCCATCAACGGCTCCATCGTCCGCGGTGGCGGCGCCCTGGTGGCCTTCAGCACCGACACCATCGTGGCTCAGGCTGACGAGAACTACCACCTCCTTGGATGGCAGATTGACGGTGTCTCTGTTGCCGACGCCGAGAGCGATACCCTGGTGATAGCCAGCGTTGAGGGCGACTACAACGTTGTCGCCGTCTACGGCATCGACGGCTATAGCTTCGCCTTCAGCGTCAACGACAACGACCTTGGCGACGTCATGGCTACCGCCGACGGCATGTACACCATGGGTGGCACCTACAACAACGGTACCGCCATAGAGATGGTTGCCCGCAAGCGCGGCCACAACGACTTTGTTGCATGGGTCAACGCCAACGGTGGTGACACCTTGAGCACCAACGACACCCTCGCCTTCATCCTCACACAGGACACCAACATCACTGCAATCTTCGAGCCCCACATGTACGAGGTTGCCGCTGTTGTTGACCCGGTAGAGAATGCCGACAGCACCATGGGTTACACCCTCGGTAGCGGCTTCTATGGCTGGCAGAGCCTTGCTATGGTCTCGGCCGTTGCCAGCGAGGGCTACCACTTCACCGGCTGGAGCGACGGCGTGACCACCGCCGAGCGCCAGATATATGTCACCAGCGACACCACTGTTGTGGCCTACTTCGCCATCAACACCTACAATGTGGTTGTCGAGGTGAACGACACCAACATGGGTTACGTCACCGGTGCAGGCGAGTATAACTATGGCGACACGGCGCGTCTCTACGCCTATGCCGCCGACCATTGCCAGTTTGAAGGCTTCAACGGCAGTGCCGACCAGATAGACAGCCTTGTCTTCGTCGTCACTGGCGACGTCACCGTCACCGCCACCTTCGGACACAGCTTCCTCAACCTCTACACCTCGGCCCAGAACGGTACCGTCTCTGTGCTCATTGAGGGCAACCCCGCCAACGTTGAAGTGCAGCCCATGCAGGCCGTCTACAACGACAGCATCGTCCTCACCGCACAGGCCGACAGCAACTACAGATTTGCCTATTGGGTGATTACCAGCATTGACTTCGACACCCAGATCAGCAATGTGGTTGTCGTTGATTCAACGTGGCTCGACTCCACCTACATTGACGACGATGGTGTTGAACACGAGGTTTGGGATTCCACCTACCACATTGAGGAGGTTGTCACCGTTAACCAGATACGTACCGAGGTGGGTCGCGACTACGCCAACCCCATGGGTATGCGCATAACCGACCACACCGACATTCAGGCAGTGTGTGAGCTCAACACATACACTGTGACCCTTATGGGTGAGTATGTGGAACTTGTCGGCGCCGGTGTTGTCAACCATGGCGACTCTGTAACAATTACTGCTACAGGTACCGACTTCCACCACTTCGTGGCTTGGGTCAACCTTGATGGTGACACCATCAGTACGGACAACCCCTACACCTTCGTGGTTACCAGTGACACGACCCTCGTGGCTCTAACGGCTCTTGACCTCATGCACCTCACCGTCACTTGCTCCGAAGGCGGCTCCGTCACCGGTGGTGGCTACTACGAGTATGGCGCCATGGCTACCATCGTTGCTGTTCCCGACAGCGGATATTACTTCATCCGCTGGAGTGACGGCGACACCAACGCTACCCGTGAGGTCTACGTCTACGAGGACCTTAGTTTCCATGCCATCTTCTACCATATAGGTATTGACGACATTGACTTCAGCAATGTCAGCGTCTATGCTGCACAGCGCGCCATCATCGTCAAGGGCGCTGCCAAGCAGACCGTCAGGGTGTTCGACGCTGTTGGCCGCCAGGTGGTATCCACCGTTGCCGACTCCGACATCCTCCGTATGCCAATGGAAGCCACAGGCATATACATGGTGCAGATCGGCAACAGCCGTGCACGCCGTGTCATGGTCATGCAGTAACGAGATTTAATCACATCAATCAATCAAAGCCCCCCGGCTCCACGTCGGGGGGCTTTCTATAGAACAGAAAGAAATATGAAAAGAGGCTTCGGGAGCGACAACCACTCGGGCATCAGCCCTGAGATAATCACAGCAATAGAAAAAGCAAACAACGAACACGCGCTTGCCTACGGCGACGACGAAATCACCGCACGCCTGGAGCAGCTCTATCGTGACACCTTCGGACTGCAGGCGCGCCCATACCTTGTCTTCAACGGCACGGGAGCCAATGTTCTGTCCATAGATGCCATGTGTCGTTCCCACGAGGCCGTCATCTGTGCCGAGACGGCGCACATCAACGTTGACGAATGTGGCGCTCCGCAGCGCATCGTCGGCTGCCGCCTCTTGACCGTGGACACTCCCGACGGCAAACTTACACCGGCACTCGTCAAGACCCGCCTGCATGGCTTCGGCTTCGAACATCACTCTCAACCCAAAGCCATAAGCATCAGCCAGCCTACGGAGTTGGGTACACTGTACACCATCGGCGAGATAAAAGCCCTCGCCGACTTGGCCCATGAGCACGGGATGTACCTCCACATGGACGGTGCACGCCTTGCCAATGCAGCTGTGGCGCTCGGCTGTTCATTCAAGGAGATGACAACAGATACAGGCGTAGACGCCCTCAGTTTTGGCGGCACAAAAAACGGCCTCCTCATGGGAGAGTCCTGCGTCCTGCTCAACCCGGTGCTCGATGTGGACATCAAATACCGTCGCAAGCAGATGACTCAGCTTGGTAGCAAGATGCGTTTCATGGCTGCGCAGATGGAAGCCTACCTTACAACCAGCCTGTGGCAGCGCAATGCCGAACACAGTAACCGCATGGCACGTCTCTTGGCAGAGAAGGTCAAAACGGTTGAAGGTGTAAGAATAGTCTACCGGGTGCAGGCCAACAGCGTGTTCGCCCAACTCCCGTCAGACGTATGGCATGCA
Organism: Bacteroidales bacterium; assembly: GCA_017522105.1. Taxonomy (GTDB): domain Bacteria; phylum Bacteroidota; class Bacteroidia; order Bacteroidales; family P3; genus Colimorpha. The sequence continues at coordinate 13,800 of JAFXAA010000008.1, forward strand.
TTGCAAAAGGAATACTTCTTCTACGACTGGGACGAATCGCAGGACATCGTCAGGTGGATGTGTTCTTTTGACACCACAGAACAGGATATCGACGACTTTGTGGCAACGTTAAAGTCTCTTATGGGGGCATAGGCCGACGGGCGGCAGTCACCTGTCGTGAATGATAACAACACAAAACCGTAGATGAAGCAGATTGCTCATATAGAGACTGTGTACAAAAGCAAGTTCGGCGTGCCACGTCAGGCAGGCCTTGTCGATACGTCAGCACGTGTCGTCTTTGAGCCTGAATACCGTGTGGCAGAGGCCTTGCGTGGGCTGGAGGACTTTGAGTATATTTGGCTCCTGTGGGGATTCCATCTTGCCAAGCAGGAAGATTGGCGTCCTACAGTGCGCCCTCCGCGCCTCGGGGGAAATAAAAGGGTAGGGGTCTTCGCCACACGCAGCCCCTTCCGCCCAAACCCCATCGGTCTGTCGTCTGTCCGGCTGCTCCGCATTGAGCGAGATGAAAGCCTCGGTATGGTACTCGTCGTTGCCGGTGCCGACCTCGTGGACGGTACACCTATATATGACATAAAACCGTACCTGCCTTATGCCGACAGTCACCCTGAAGCACGTGCAGGTTTTGCCACTGTATCGCCGACACAAACCCTCAAGGTTGTTATCTCCGAGTCTTTGCTTAGCCGGATACCTAAACCTTTGCAATCGTCACTCATCGATACAATCGCTCTCGACCCTCGTCCGCATTATCATGCCGATCCGCAGCGCACTTATGCTATGAGCTTCGACCAGTATGAGGTGTATTTCAGGGTCAATGACGACGTGGCGACAGTAGAGGATGTGGTGTTAAATAGTGTTAAGGCGGCAACAAACGACGTAAAATAGCGTCTATGTCTCGATGAGCATGACTTATGCACAGATTGTAGAAGGCTGTCGCCACCGTAAACCCACGGCTCAACGTGCGCTCTATGACGAGCTGTCTCCTATGGCCATGGGCGTATGCCGTAGGTACACCTCCAATCGCGACGACGCCAATGATATGCTGCAGGATGGTTTTGTGCGTGTCTTTGAGAAGATAGGCACTTTGCGCGACCCACAGAAGCTCCGTTCCTGGGTTTACAATATCATGGTCAACGTCTGCATACAGCACTTCCGCCGTTCCCGCAACACCGTGCTGCAGGAGATGGATACGTTTGTCGACGAGGAAGACGAGGAGCTGCCTTACACGATGGAGGATATCGTGGAAGCCATGCAGACCGTCACTGCAGCGCAGCGGATGGCCTTCAATCTATGCTGTGTAGAAGAACTCCCCATGGACAAAGCTGCCGGCATAATGAGGTGCAGCGAAGTCAATGTCAGAGCACTTCTATGCAAAGCACGAAAAAGAATGCGCGCGTATTTAACGAACAAATATAAAGACTGAAATATGGACTGGAAAGAATATGAAGAAAAGCCGGCTGATGGCATCTTTGCATCTGTGCAGCGCCGCCTCAGGCGTCGCAGGCTTTTGAGAGGCATTGCCTCCGCCGTTGTGGCCATTGTTGTGATAGCTGTGCTCTTCGCCGCTGTCTCGCGCGGTCATGATGTGCCTGAAGAACAGGTTGCAGTGGCTGAAACCGTATCTGTGTTTCCGGAACAAACAACAACAGGTCTTAGCGATAGTAGGCAGCAGGAAGCGGGGAGTGGAGAGCGCGGAGCGGAAACCGTAAACAGTGGAGCTCTAAACTCTCGACCGTCAACTGTCAACAGTTCTTCCGTTGCAACAGACACGCTCCTCCCTCAGCCTCGCATGCAGCTTGTCGCCGTCAGCGTACCCATAGAGGAACCGTCGTTCGATACTTCGCTATTCATCTTGCTGTCTGTGCCGTCCAGAGCGACGGATGGTGTAAAATCCCTTGGAGAAGCCGATACCTCTGTCGGTACATTCTCTCATACGGTGTCCGACGGCACCATACAAGCCAAGATTGATGCAGACCCATCGGGCGCAGACCTCCATGATGCAATACTTTGGGCCCCCAACATCATAACCCCTGCCTCCGACAATGAAGCAAACCGTGTCTTCAAAGTTGTCGCCACCACTCCTGTCAGCGACTTTCGCATCCATATCTATAATCGTGGCGGCAGGCTCCTCTTCCGCAGCAATGATATCGACCAGCCGTGGGATGCCACAAGCAAGGGTATTGAAATGCCGCAGGGTGCCTACGTTTGGGTCGCCACATTCCGCTCTGCCGACGGCGCTTCCCATCGCGAAGCTGGCACTGTCACCGTGGTCAGATAGTTGAAGATAGTCGTTTTATAATCTCTTTTTTGCCATATTGAAAAAAAGTCGTACCTTTGCACCCTGAAAAGGTATAGGCAGGGATTGTTCTATCGCTGGGCGGAAACGCCGAGAGGAAAGTCCGGGCAGCACGAGCCACCATGCTTCCTAACGGGAAGTGGCCTTGTCCGTAAGGGCTGGGTCAAGGAAAGCGCCACAGAGAAAATACCGCCTTTTGTGAGGTGAAACATCCTCCGCTAAGGGTAAGGGTGAAAACGCGGGGTAAGAGCCCACGACGTGCTTCGGTGACGGACACGATGGCAAGCCCCATGGGCTGAAAGACCAAATATACCGGCAGGTCTACTGACAGCAGGCTGGCTCGCCTGCATTGCCGGGGGGTAGGTTGATAGAGGCCGTCGGCAACGGCGGCAGTAGATTGATGATAGAACGCGACAGAACCCGGCTTACAGATCCCTGCCTTTTTTACGCAACAACGGCAAAGATGAAGAACGAAGAAACAAATACAGGAAACTATAAACCAAAGAGGAGACAGAAGCCAAATGTAGGCTTCCTGACCGTGATTCTTTGTTTTCTGACCACGATTTTTCTTGCTGGCTGTTCGGGCCGTTTCGTTGGCACTCCGCGGGCTGCCATGCTCGACTATCAGACCAACAGCACCTACGGCTCACTCTATTCCCTCGCCCTTGCCAACGCGCAGAGCCTCAATGATGCCGTGAAGGCAGATACTCTCCATCCCGGCATGTACGCCGAATACGGAGTGGCGCTGGCCCTTATGGGGCATGACGGTGAGGCCTGCCGGATGCTCAACGCTGAAGCCAAAGCTTTTCCGGAGAGTCGCCTCATGGTGCGCCGTATCAAAGAACGCCTTCTGCCGGGAATGGTAAGTGACACTCTTGTAGGCTCGCGCGACACCGCCGACATTCTGCGCCTCCAGTCATGGGCCTACGACAGTATCTCCGCCCTGCGCCCACTGCCGTGGGTCGCCGCTGTCATCGACAGTACCGACACCGTCCGCATCATGCAGCAGACTCCTGTGGACTCCATCGAATATCCTATACGCCTTACTGCCAACCAGAAGCGCGAAATGCTTGTGCAGGAACAGCACAAGGCCGAACTCCAGCGCAAGGCCGTTGCCGACTCCATCGCCGCCGCCAAGCAGGCCAAGATAGACGCCCGCAAGCAGGCCAAGCTCGACAAGAAAAAAGCCAAGAAGGAAAAGGAAAAAGCAAGGAAAGCCGCCGAGAAGGAAAAGAAACGCATCGCCAAGGAGAAAGCCAAGCAGCGTGAAGCGGAAAAACAACGCCGCTCCGAAGAACGCAAGAACAACAAGCAACAGAAGGAGGCCAACGGATGAAACGAAACATATTTTTGCTCATCGCCATTATGCCGCTCCTTCTCTGCTCTTGCAAGGGCGAGAAGAAGATGGTCAAGTTCAACGAACTCTATCAGCAGGAACCCTCGGTCATCTATGTCGCGCCGCTCAACGACCTCTCCGCCAGGCACGCCGTCAGGGAATCCGCCGACTCCGTCTACAACGCTTCCCTCAACATCGCTTCGCGCCAGCTCTACCTCACTGCCTCCGACCCACTGACCAACCTCGGCTACTATGTCCTTGGCCCTCTGGCTTCCGCCCAGCTTGCCGCCACCGAGCACCGCACAGGAAAACAGCTCCGCAACGACAACATCAACGACCTGTACACCAATCTCGGTATTGATGCCGTCTTGTTCATAGACCTCCTTTCATGGTCCAACACCAACAACTCCTGGAGTGCCTCGGTCGAGTATGTCCTCCGTTCAACCCACAACGGTTCGGAGATGTTCCACGTCCATGTCAACGCCACCAAGATGCTGCCTACAGATTATAAGGGCAACCCCAAACCCCTCAAGGCCGACATCGACTTCGCCGAGCAGTACGGCTGCGACCTCGAGACAGCACAGCGCTGCCGTATGGTTGAAACCCTCAACAAATACGTCCTCAAAGACATCCCCTCCGGCAAGCGTGCTCGCCATCAGCAGGCGGAACAGTACTCCAAGCCACACCCCGAATACTTCAACCTCCGCATCCGTCGCGACGGCAGTGTGGAAATGCTCAAAGACTCCGAACTATGAACATAGAGGTATCCCTGTCGCCCGCACTCTATCCCTTCCGCACCCTCAAGGAGCGCCACGTCACCGTGGCCATTGACCTCCTCCGCGCCACCACCGCCGTCTGTGCCGCCTTCCAGGCCGGATGCACCTGCGTCCTTCCGCTCGACACCCTTGAAGGCATTGCCCGTTTCCGTGAACAGGGCTTCCTCCTCGCCGCCGAACGCGACGGCAAGAAAGTAGGCGACGCCGAATACGGCAACTCGCCCACCGAATATCTGCGCAACAACCTCTCCGGCGTCAAGCTCGCCTATAGCACCACCAACGGCACCGTCTCCATTCTCCGCGCCGCCGACGCCGCCGTCACCCTCGTCGCCTCCTTCGCCAACCTCTCTGCTCTGTGCTCGCGCCTCTCCGCCCTTGGTCTCGACGTCGTCCTGCTCTGCTCCGGTTGGAAGCAAGACTTCTGCATCGAAGACACCCTTGTCGCAGGAGCAATCATAGAGAAACTCAAAACCCAAAACCGCGAACTGTCGCTGCTCAACGACGCCGCCAACATGGCCTTCGACCTTTGGCAAGTGGCAAAGGACGACCCGTACCAATACTGCCAGCGCTGCACCCATGTGCACCGCCTCCGTCGGCTCGGTGCCTCCGACGACGTCCTCTTCGCCTTCCGGCAAGACACATGCCCCGTGGTGCCAACACTCAAAGACGGCCTCCTCACACTATGAAACAGCTGCTCGCCATACTGCTCCTGTTCTCCACCCTCACCGTCCGCGCACAGTGGGACACCGCAGGTCTGCGTCTGCAGCGTTTCAGTGTGGCGCCAGCCCTGTCGGCGACAGCCCTCATGGCCACAGGCACCATCTTCACCTACAACTCCACCGCCAACAGCGTCTCACTCTCCATCCGCAACGCCGTCGTCTCCTCCCGCAACCCGCGCCTGCACTTCGACGACTACATCCAATACCTGCCCGCAGCCCTCCCCCTCGCGCTCAATCTCTGCGGCGTCAAAGGCAAACACTCCTTCGGCAGACTCTTGATGCTCGAAGGCGGCAGCTACCTCCTCGGAGCGGGATGGCTCACAGCCTTCAAATACGGCCTCGCCGTCCAGCGCCCCGACGGCTCCACCTTCAACAGCTTCCCCAGCGGCCACACCTTCACGGCCTTCACCGGAGCCGAAATCATCCGCCGCGAATACGGCGCGGAATATCCCTGGCTCGCCGTCGCAGGCTATGCCGTAGCCATCACCGTCGCCGCCATGCGCGTCTACAACAACCGCCACTGGCTCGGCGACGTATGTGCCGGCGCCGGACTCGGCATCCTCAGCGTCACACTTGTCTACTGGACCCTCGAGTAAAAATGAGAAATGAGAAAGGAGAAATGAGAAAGGAGAAATGAGAAAGGAGAAATGAGATAACCAATAAACCTTAAACCTTAAACCTTAAACCCTGATGAACATCTTCAGCAACCTCAAAGGCGACCTCTTCGGCGGCATCACCGCCGGCATCGTCGCCCTCCCCCTCGCCCTCGCCTTCGGCATACAGGCCTTCAGCGGCGTCTCCGACCCCTCGGCAGCCTCCATCGGCGCCTATGTCGGCCTCACCGGCGCCATGCTCCTCGGCTTCTTCGCCGCCCTCTTCGGCGGCACCCACAGCCAGATCTCCGGCCCCACAGGCCCCATGACCGTCGTCACCGCCACCCTCGTCACCGGCGCCTGGACAGCCTCCGGCGGCAGCATCTCCCAGGTGCTCCTCTCCATGGCCCTCGCAGCCATCTTCTGCGGCCTCTTCCAGATCCTCTTCGGCTTCATCAAAATCGGCAAATACGTCCGCTACATCCCTTACCCCGTCCTCAGCGGCTTCATGTCCGGCATCGGCGTCATCATCATCATCCAGCAGCTCTATCCGCTCCTCGGCGCCAGCAAGGGCGGCTCCATGATCGACCTCCTCGTCGGCTTCCCCGAAGCGGTGGCCTCCACCAGCATCACCGCCCTCCTCCTCGGCCTCGCCACCGTGGCCATCATCTACCTCTTCCCGCTGCTGACCAAAAAGGTGCCCTCAACCCTCGTCGCTCTCATCGTGATGACCGTCGTCCCCCTCTTCATCGACATGGACGGCGTGGCCACCATCGGCCGCATCCCCTCCGGCATCCCCATGCCTTTCTTCGCCAAAGAAGGCGTCTCCCTCGTCGGCATCGACTGGGGCGCCGTCCTCGTCGCCGCCATCGTCCCCGGCCTCACCCTCGCCGGCCTCGGCTCCATCGACACCCTCCTCACCTCCGTCGTCGCCGACAACATCACCAAGACCAAGCACAACTCCAACCGCGAGCTCATAGGGCAGGGCATAGGCAACGCCGTCGCAGGCCTCTTCTGCGGCCTCCCCGGTGCCGGCGCCACCATGCGCACCGTCGTCAACGTCAAGAGCGGCGGCCGCACACAGCTCTCCGGCATGGTCCACGCCCTCCTCCTCCTCGCCATCATGCTCGGCCTCGGCTCCATCGTCCAGTACGTGCCTCTCTCCGTCCTCGCCGGCATCCTCATCACCGTCGGCATCGGCATCATCGACTTCCGCGGCTTCAAGGATCTCCCCAAGATACCCCGCGCCGACGCCGTCGTCCTCATCGTCGTCTTCCTCGTCACCGTCCTCGTCGACCTCCTCACAGCCGTCGGCATCGGCATGGTCATCGCCTGCGTCCTCTTCATGAAGCGCGCCTCCGACCTCGTCGAGGGCGGCTACAGCTCCTCCGTCATGACCGACAGCGACCTGCACCGCGGCCTCCCCGCACCCCCGCAGCCCAACTTCGACAAGAGCCTACCCTGGTCCGACGAAGGCGGTATCACCGACGAGATGCGGCAGCGCATCTACATCCAGCGTCTCAACGGCCCCATCTTCTTCGGCTCCATCACCAAATTCAAGGAAGTCATGTCCGACGTGCCGGACGACGTCAGAACCGTCATCATCCGCATGCGCCTCGTCTCCTTCATGGACCAGAGCGGCCTCTACGCCATGGAAGAAGCCGTCAAAGACCTCCAGGCACGCGGCATCGAGGTCCTGATGACCATCATCCAGCCGCAGCCCATGTACATGCTCACCACGATGAAAGTCATCCCGGAAGTGGTCCCCGCCGAGCACACATTCCCCACCTTCGAAGCCTGTACCGAATACCTGAAAAAGCAAGTGGCAGAGCAGCAGGCGGCAAGTAGCAGAGTGGCGGATACCAGCCACCACAACCTTAAACCTTAAACCTTAAACCTTAAAACTTAAAACTTAAACCTTATACCTTAAACCTTATGGGTCGAGCATTTGAATACCGTAAAGCACGAAAACTGAAACGTTGGGGCCACATGGCCCGCACCTTCACCAAGATCGGCAAGGAAATTGAACTGGCAGTCATTGCCGGTGGCCCCGATCCCTCCTCCAACCTCCGACTCCGACTCCTCATGCAGACAGCCAAGAGCGAGTCCATGCCCAAGGACAACGTCGAACGCGCCATCAAGCGCGCCACCGAGAAGGACAAGTCCGCCTACAAAGAAGTCGTCTACGACGGCAAAGGCCCTCACGGCACCGCCATCGTCGTCGAGACTGCCACCGACAACCCCACTCGCACCGTCGCCAACCTCCGCGCAGCCTTCGTCCGCGGCAAAGGCGAACTCGGCACCATGGGCATGAACGACTTCCTCTTTGAGCGCAAGTGCTCGTTCGTCGTCGCCTGGCAGGACGGCATCGACATGGACGAACTCGAACTCGAACTCATCGACTGCGACATCGACGAGGTCTTCCGCGACGAGGACGAAATCCTCATCTACGCCGACTTCAAAAACTACGGCCCCATCTCCAAATTCCTCGAAGACAAAGGCCTTGAAATAAAAAGCTTCAAGTTCGAACGCATCCCACTCACAATGCGCGAACTCTCTCCCGAAGAGCAGGAAGACGTCAACGCCCTCATCGAACGTCTCGAAAACGACGACGACGTCGTCAACGTCTTCCACAACATGGCCTAAAGAGGGCTTTTGATACCCAATCCTGCACGGAGCCCCTACGGACCCCCTACGGAGTCCCTACGGCCGTTCTTCAGTGGAAGACCGAAACTCAGCCGTAGGGACTCCGTAGGGGGGCCGTAGGGGCTCCGTATGGGGTGCACCACACCTCCTGTGGATATTTTTTTTTATAACAGTTGCTCTATATTGGATTTTTGTTCGTATATTTGCATTTTGTATAAATAGTGGCGGGTGAATGTTGTTGGGTGATTAGAGTAGTGATTAATAGAACTATATGAAGACAATGGAACTGAAACCGTGCAGGGTGAATGTGTCGTCGGAGACAGGCAGGCTGCGTGCTGTGCTGCTGCACCGTCCCGGCGTGGAGATTGAACGCATGACCCCACTGAATGCAGCACATGCGCTGTACAGCGATATTTTGAACAAGCCGATAGTGGACGAGGAGTATGCAGCCTTCAGCGGAGTGCTGGAGAAGTGGACGGATGTCTACTATGTGGAGGATGTACTTGAGGAGCTGCTGAAAGACAGTGATATACGTCGCCACCTCGTGGAGGAGAGCTGCGACATGGACAACTGCGACGACGACCTCAGCGAGAAGCTGATGGACATGCCGTCGGCCGACTTGGCCAGGGTGCTCGTCGAGGGTTTTGAAGACCCCGAATGGGACGGCGCATCGGACGACCGCTACCTGCTCAAGCCGCTCTACAACCTCTTCTTCACCCGCGACGCGAGCAGCACCGTCTACAACCGTGTGCTCATCAACTCGATGAGCTTCGAGGTGCGCGTGCGCGAGACGCTCATCTACGAGGCCATTTTCAAGCACTTCTTCAAGGTCGACACGCTGAACGCTATGGCGTGGGACCGCGACGCAAGAACCGAGGGCGGCGACGTGCAGATCGCCGGCCCCGACCTGCTGTGCATAGGGCAGGGGATAAGGACCAACACCAAGGGTATCAAGTACCTGGCGCAAACCATGGCCAAGGAGCGCGAGCGCTTCCACATACTGGTGCAGGAGCTGCCGAAAAGCCCGGAGAGCTTCATACACCTTGACATGGTATTCACCTTCCTCGGCAAGCACCAGTGCATGGCCTTCGAGCCGATGCTGAAGAAGACAGGCCTCTTTGCCGGCAAGGACACCACGCTGATAACCATCGAGAAAGGCAATATCAGCTACACCAAGGTGCCCAACATTGTCAAAGGCCTGCAGGGTCTGGGTTGGGACATCGAGCCTGTCATCGGCGGCGGCAGCGACCCGTGGGTGCAGCTGCGCGAGCAGTGGCACAGCGGCGCCAACTTCTTCTCGCTGGGCGACGGCAAAGTGCTCGGCTACCGCCGCAACGCGCACACCATAGACGCGCTCGACAAGGCCGGCTTCGCCGTGCTCAACGCCGAGGACATCGTGAGCGGCAAGGTCGACATGAACAGCTACGAGAAGTTCGTGGCAGCCTTCCGCGGCAGCGAACTGCCACGTGCCGGCGGCGGCGCCCGCTGCATGACCATGCCGATCCTGCGTGATGCGCAGTAAGGAGTTAAATAGTCAAAGAAAACACTAATTATCTAATCAATGAAGCAATACCATTTGGCAAACAACGTTATCGGCTGGGTTATAGGCTTGATAGCGTGCGCTGTGTACATCATGACGGCGGAGGCTACGGCGTCGTGGTGGGATTGCGGCGAGTACATAAGCACCGCCGTGAAACTGCAAGTGGGTCACCCCCCGGGAGCACCGACCTTCCAGCTATTCGGACGACTGTTCTCGCTGTTTGCAACTCCAGAGACCGCCGCACACGCGGTGAACGTCATGTCGGCTGTATGTAGCGGCCTGACGATACTCTTCCTCTTCTGGGCCATCACCCTTCTGGGCAAGCACTTGCTGCCCGACCCGAAGAACCCGAGCCTGAAGGACTGGAGGACGTGGGGCGTCTTTGCCGCCGGTGTGGTGGGCAGCTTGGCCTACACCTTCAGCGACACCTTCTGGTTCTCGGCTGTCGAGGGCGAGGTATACGCCATGAGCTCTTTCTTCACGGCCTTGGTATTCTGGGCAATACTGAAGTGGGAGGAGCAGAGCGACGACCCGCACGCCATGCGCTGGCTGATACTGATCAGCCTGCTGGTGGGTGTGGCCATTGGCGTCCACCTGCTCAACCTGCTGACGGTGCCCGCCATCTTCTATGTGGTGTACTTCAAGAAATGGCCCAAGACCACCTGGAAAGGCTTCATAGTCACTGGTGTGCTCAGTGTGGTGACGCTGGCCGTCATTCTGTGGGGCATCATCCCGGGCATAGTGAACGTGGATTCTGCCATCGACGTCTTCTTCGTCAACACGCTGGGTCTGCCGTTCAACAGCGGCACGATAGTGTTCTTCACGCTGATGGCAGCGCTGGTGGTATGGGGGTTGTGGTATACGCAACGGAAGCAGAAACCGATACTGAACGCCGCCATACTCAGCTTCGCCATGCTGGTGATAGGCTACAGCACCTTCTTCGTGCTCGTCATCCGCGCCAACACCAACACGCCGCTCAACGAGAACGCGCCGAAGGACGCCGTGGCCATGCGCGCCTACCTGGGCCGCGAGCAGTACGGCGACACGCCGCTCTTCTCGGGCCAGTTCTACACCGCCGGAGCTCCGACCGGTGTGGAGGATGGCTACACCAAGTACATACGCGGCAAGAGCCCCGAGGGCAAGGACCGCTACATCGTGGCCGCCCATGCACAGAAGTATATATACAACGAGAAGCACACAGGCTTCTTCCCGCGCATGTGGAGCGACGACACCAAGCGCGACCATCCGCGCTTCTACGAGTACTGGGCTGGCAAGTGCTACAACGGACAGCGCCCCACGGGCGGACAGAACCTCAAGTTCTTCAACCGCTACCAGCTGGGCTGGATGTACTGGCGCTACTTCATGTGGAACTTCGCAGGACGCCAGAACGACGTGCAGGGCCACTACTTCAACGACGACGGCACGCGCGACTACCTGAACGGCAACTGGATCAGTGGCATCAAGTTCATCGACGAAAGCCGTCTTGGCCCGCAGGACAACCTGCCGGAACACATGGAGCAGAACAAGGCGCGCAACAAATACTACATGCTGCCGCTGCTGCTGGGCCTCATCGGCTTGATATACCACATCCGCAAGCATCCGAAAGACGCGTTCATCGTCTTCATCATGTTCTTCATGACGGGTCTGGCCATCGCCATATACCTCAACATGCCGCCCAAGCAGCCGCGTGAGCGTGACTATGCCTTCGTGGGCTCGTTCAGCTTCTACGCCATCTGGATAGGCTTCGGCGTGATGGCCCTTGCGGAGTGGATAAGCGCACTGTTCAAGAAGAACAGGGAGAAAGCCTACAAGGTGGTGCTGCCGGTGGTCTTTGTGGCCTGCATGGCCGGTGTGCCGTGCCTGATGGCCGCTGAGAACTGGGACGACCACGACCGCTCGCAGAAGACCGCCGCGCGCGACTTTGCGCAGAACTACCTGAAGAGCATCAACAAGAACGGCATCCTCATCACCTTCGGCGACAACGACACCTTCCCCCTGTGGTATGCCCAGGAGGTGGAGGGCACCCGCACCGACGTGCGTATACTGAACTACACGCTCAGCGGTATGTACTGGTATGTGGAGCAGCTCTTCAACAAGCTCTACGAGGGCGAAGCGCTGCCCTTCACGCTACCCAAGGAATACTATGGGTTGGGCAAGGATGTGTACTACATCATGGACCGCTCCAACGACTACCTTGAGGTGACCGATGTGCTGGCCATGCTGCGCGACCATCCCGAACGCTTCACCATACGCGACCAGCGCAGCGGTCAGGAGTTCATGTATCTGCCCACCAAGCGCTTCAAGATTACGCTCGACGTGCCCGCACTGGTGCAGGCCGGCGTCATACCCGCCGAGATGGCGGACAGCGTGAACCCCGTCATACGCTGGGAGATTGGCAAGCAGGCTCTCTACCGCCACGAGATGATGATACTCGACATCTTGGGTACCAACCGCTTCATGCGCGACATCAACATCATGAACCCCGGCTATATCCGCGATGTCTTCCAGCCCATCTACAGCTACACCATCCAGGACGGCATGAACCATAAACTCATACCGTATCCGCGCAAAGGTGGCCGCTATACGGCACAGACCGCCGACTACTACCTCAATGGTGTGGACGGCGAGCCGCTGAAGTGGGGCAACCTCAACAGCGACATATATGTCGACCCGATAAGCCTCAACATGGGCACCGTGCAGCGCCAGTCGCTGACATTGTTAGCCTATGACGAGAACAATGCCGGAAACTTGGAGAAGGCCAAGGGGCTGCTCGACCAGGGCCAGGAGTTTTTCCCCGCTCCAAACTTCCCAATTGATGTCTATGCCGTCTATATCGTCACCGGCAACACCCGTGTCGACGTCGTGGACCTCTACAAGAAAGTCTACGGTGAAGAGAAGGCCGTGGCGCTATGGGATGCCGCCTACAAGTACTACAGCCAGGAGGTGGACTATCTGTCGCGCTTCCGCGCCGACAAGGCTGCCGGTGTACGCGGCGACCTGCAGGCTGACCTACAGATTTTGTCGCTCCTTGGCGATGTGGCAGAACGTACGCTTGGCGACAAAGTCCGCGTGCAGCAAGTGGACGGCATACTCGGACGATTCAACAACATGTACTAATCACTATGAAGCCGGACAAGCCAAAGCTGAAGAAGTACGTGGTAACGCTTAACGAGTGCGAGATGCGCCGCCTGTCTGTCTATGCCGCACAGAGCGGGGTGGACAGGCCGACGGCGCTCGCCCGGCTGGTGCGCCACGGGCTGAAGGATGCCGCCGCCGGTGTCCATATAGACAATACCGACGAGAAGCAGCTGCGATTGTTCGACTCTGTGCAGATAGACATATTCAACAACACCGCAAAGGTTAATACCAAGGAGTAAAAATGAAGAGACTGTTTTATATGCTTGTGACGGCGTTGCTGCTGGCGACTCCGTTGGCGACTCATGCCGAAGAAGAGGCTTTCGACCCCGGCTCGATGATTATCGGGCACGTCACCGACGCCCATTCGTGGCATATGTTCGACTATAAGACCTCCGACGGTGCCGAACATGCAGTTGCCATCCCGCTGCCCGTCATCCTCTGGAACGACGGCCATCTGGATGTCTTTATGTCCAGCCGCTTCCACCACGGCCACGCCGACTACAAGGGCTACCGTCTCGTGGGCGGCGGCGCCGAGAAGGAAGAGATAGTCTGTGTGGACGAGGCCGGCGCCCTCACTGGCGTCAAGCCCCTCGACCTGAGCATCACCAAGACCTCGGCGGCCATCATGATTGCCGTCGTCCTGCTGCTGGTCATCGTCTTCATAGCCCGTGCAGGCTACAAGAAGCGTCCCAACCAGGCTCCCAAAGGCCTGCAGAGCCTCGTCGAGATGCTGGTGGTCTTCGTGCGCGACAGCATAGCCAAGCCCATGATAGGGGAGAAGCGCTACGAACGTTATCTGCCTTACCTGCTCACGCTCTTCTTCTTCATCTTCTTCTGCAACATCCTTGGCTTGATTCCTTTCTTCCCGGCAGGCGCAAATATCACGGGCAATATAGCCGTCACAGCCACGCTTGCCGTCATCACCTTCCTCATCACCAACATCAGCGGCAACAAGCACTATTGGACCGATATCTTCAACACCCCCGGCGTGCCGGCATGGCTCAAGATATTCCCCCTGATGCCGGTGGTGGAACTGGTGGGTGTCTTCACCAAGCCCATCGTGCTGATGATACGACTCTTCGCCAATATGACTGCTGGCCATATCGTCATCCTTGGCTTCATCGTCATCATCTTCATCCTCAGCAACCTCTTTGGCATGGCCGTCGGCGGCGCCGTCTCGGTGGTCAGCGTGCTCTTCAGCGTTTTCATCTCGCTGCTCGAATGCCTGGTGGCATACATCCAGGCCTTTGTCTTCACCATGCTCACGGCCCTCTACATCGGCATGGCCGTCGCCGAGCCGCATCATGCATAAGGTTTAAGGTTTAGAGTTTAAGGTTTAAAGTTATAGGATAATTAACCCAATAAATCCATACTATACATGAAATCGATCAAAGATATCAACTTTGCCGGCAAGAAAGTCTTGCTGCGCGTGGACTTCAACGTCCCGATGAACGATAAGAAAGAAATCACCGACGACACCCGCATGCGCGAGTCGATGCCCACCATCGAGAAGCTGCTGAAGGATGGCGCTGCCGTCATCATCATGGCCCACTTCGGCCGCCCCAAGAAGGGTGGCTTCGAGCCTGAACTGACCCTCGAGCCGGTGGCCAAGTACCTGGAGACCCTCGTGGGCCGTCCCGTGAAGTTCACGCAGGAACTTCTCGGCAGCGGCAAGCCCGAGCAGATGGCCAAAGAGCTGAAAGGTGGTGAGGTGATGCTGCTCGAGAACATCCGCTTCTATCCCGGCGAGACCAAGGGCGACGAAGAGCTGGCCCGCCAGCTGGCTGCTCTCGGCGACTGCTACATCAACGACGCCTTCGGTGCCGCCCACCGCGAGCACTCCTCCACGGCCGTCATCGCCAAGTTCTTCCCCAACGACAAATACTTCGGCTTCCTGATGGAGAACGAGGTGCGCAACCTCGAAAAGCTGATGCAGAATCCTCCGCGTCCCTTCACCGCCATCATCGGCGGCTCGAAGGTCAGCAGCAAGATTGGCATCCTCGAGAACCTCCTCGACAAGGTCGACAACATGATCATCATCGGCGGCATGCGCTACACCTTCACCAAGGCCCTCGGCGGCAAGATCGGCAACTCTATCTGCGAGGACGACAAGCTCGACCTGGCCCGCGAACTCATGCGCCGCATGGACGAGAAGGGCGTGAAGTACTATCTGCCCGTCGACAGCGTCATCGGCGACAAGTTTGGCAACGACGCCAACACGCAGATCGTCCCCAGCGGCGAGGTTCCCGACGGCTGGGAGAGCATGGACTGCGGCCCCGAGAGCTGCAAGGCCATCCGCGACATCATCATGCAGAGTAAGACCATCCTCTGGAACGGTCCTGCCGGCGTCTTCGAGCTCGAAACCTTCGCCAAAGGCACCAACCACATCGCCCAGAGTGTCGCCGACGCCTGCAAGCAGGGTTGCTTCGCCGCCGTGGGCGGTGGCGACAGCGTTGCTGCCGTCAAGCAGATGCACCTCGCCGACCAGATGAGCTACGTCTCCACCGGCGGCGGCGCCATGCTCGAGTACCTCGAAGGCAAAGTCCTCCCCGGCATCAAAGCCATCCAGGACTAAGTAGTTAAGAGTTAAGAATTTAGAGTTATGAGTTAGTCGGGCGCACCAACGGTGCGCCCGACTTTTTTTACTTTTACCCATTGCTCTCATTATACTCTTTACCTGTTGCCCCCTTTATACTCTTTACCTTTTACTCCCCTTTTACTCAAACTTTACTAAAAAACTACCTCCCTCAATGGCAACAAGATGATTCCTCCATCATCACTCCCACTCTCCTCTGTTGAACCCCCAAAATAGATTTTGCCGATTCAAAAAAAATGCTTATTTTTGCAAATTAAAAACCGCTTTTAAAAAGGATAATAACTATATAACATAATCATCCAGAAAAGGCTCTATGTCAATGAATCCAAACACGAAAAACACACTCCCTTACGACATTACAAAGGCTACAAACATCTTTGAATACAGCAAAGGTTTGTTAGGTAAAACTTTGCGTGATTTTGTGTGGGAAGGTTATGAACCAAAGAAAGGTAAGGGAAGCCTCGGACAAATGGTGGAAAACATATTCTTTTTGCTGGAAACTAACAATTACGCTGGTGCTGACTTTTCAGAAGCCGGAATGGAACTGAAATGCACTCCGCTGAAGAAAAGCAAACAAGATGACTACCTCATAAAAGAACGTCTGGTATGTAATATGATTAACTATTGTGAGGTGGTGAAGGACGATTTTGAGAATTCCCATTTTTACCTCAAGTGTCAATTGATGTTGTTGCTTTTCTATCTACATCAATCGAATTGTGACAACCTCGACGTTGAGTTCATATATTCCGTCCTTTGGAAATTACCAAAAAAAGACCTTTTGATCATCAAACACGATTATGAAGTCATCATTGGCAAGATTAAGCAGGGAAAAGCCCACGAACTTTCCGAAGGCGACACAATGTACCTTGGGGCATGTCGTAAGGGACAGAAGGGTGATAGCCTGATGAAGCAGCCAAACAGCGACATCGATGCTCCGCGCAGAGCATTCAGTCTCAAAATGGCTTATATGCGCACCATTTTAGAGTATGTTGTAAAGAGTGGGAAAAATGCGGTTTCGAATGTTGTGGGTGCAAAATCAGAACTTGTCAGTACTAATGCACTTCTGAAACAATCTTTTGACGATATTCTTCTAGGTCGTTTTAAACCTTTCTTAAACATGTCCTTCGAGATAATTGCGAAACGAAAGAAAGTAAATATTTCAAACAATCCAAAGAATAAGTTTGCGATGGTGTCGAATGCCATAGCTGCTTCTGCTAAATGTGCCAATGTAAATCGCTCGGAGGAATTCCTCAAAGCAGGGCTTACGATGAAGACGATTCGTCTGCAAGCCAACGGCATTATCAAGGAAGCTATGTCGTTCGAGAATATTGACTACATCGAAGTGGCAGAGTGTGATGAATGGATTGAGTCTCGTTTGTATGAACTTTTTTCCAGCAGATTCATGTTTGTTGTTTTTAGAGAGCAAACAGCAGGTAAAGAGGATTATGTGTTAGATGATGTCTTCTTTTGGACGATGCCTCAAAAAGATTTGGCGTGGGCTGAAGAATATTGGAACCACGTTAAAAGCAATATCCTTGCGGGTCATATCTCTGAGGAGTATTGGTGGAAAGGTGCGGACAAGAAGAAGTTCCATGTACGTCCAAAGGCACAAAAGGCGGCTGACCTTGCTCCAACACCGGACGGCAAAGGTGCCAAGAAATTCTGCTATTGGTTTAATAATGACTATGTGCGTGAGATAGTAGATAATAGGAGAAAGGAGAAACATAATGCCTAAACATCGTATAAGGGTGGTTGAATTATTTGCCGGTGTGGGAGGATTCCGCATCGGATTGGAGGGAGCATCGGATGCCTACGAAACCATATGGAACAACCAGTGGGAACCATCGACGCAGCATCAAGACGCATCTCTAGTATATAGAGCGAGGTTCGGCTCCAAGGGACATGTAAACAAGGACATCAACCTCATAAAAACAGAAGAAATACCTGACCACGACCTACTTGTGGGTGGATTCCCTTGTCAAGATTATTCAGTGGCTGCAACACTGAGTCGTTCGGGAGGTATAGAAGGGAAAAAAGGTGTGCTCTGGTGGCAAATTTATCGTATTCTTGAGGAAAAGGAAGAAAATCGCCCAAAATACATTTTTTTCGAAAATGTTGACCGATTATTGAACTCTCCTGCTGCACAGCGGGGACGCGACTTTGCCATCATCCTTGCGTCGCTGTCTGATCTTGGATATGCTGTCGAATGGCGTGTTATTAATGCTGCCGATTATGGAATGCCTCAACGCAGACGTAGAACATACATCGTTGGCTATTTGAAGAACTCTGTTGTCGCCAACAAGATTGAGGGTATGGAAAATTGGGTGCAATTTGATGGTGTTATGGCACAGGCATTCCCTTTCAAGGTAAGCGAAGGAACTCAGTCGGAATTTGACATCAAAGGCACCATCCAAGAGGTCTCTGCCATATTTAATAAGGGGAAAAAAGATAGTCCTTTCGGGAATGCAGGCCTCATGATTGACCGTCATGTTTACTCTGTTGACGCAATTCCGGTATACGACGGCACAGCTCAAATGTTGGGAGACATACTTGTTGATGAAGACTTTGTTCCGGATGAGTTTTTTATTTCAGAAGAGGAATTACCCAAATGGCAATATGAGAAAGGTGCCAAGAAGATTAATCGAGTGTCAAAAGAGGGATACGAATATGTGTTTTCCGAGGGTGGAATGGCTTTCCCCGACTACTTGGATAAGCCATCGCGTACGATGATTACAGGTGAAGGCGGTCCTTCTCCTTCACGCTTCAAGCATGTGGTTCAGATGCCTTCCGGACGCTACCGTCGATTGATTCCTATTGAAATGGAACGCCTGAATATGTTTCCTGACAATCACACGTATCACCCAGAGGTGTCAGATGGACGCAGGGCGTTCTTGATGGGGAATGCATTGGTGTGCGGCATTGTACAAGAGATTGGTAGAAGCTTGTATCGCTTCATCTACGACGAGGCGCCCGTTTCTACCCGCCTAATATTTATGCAGCGGAACCCACGCCCAGCTTTGACTCCTGACTTGTTCAATACCGAGGTCAGAGAGCTGGTATACAACAAATCCAAGAAGACGTATACTTTGGATTCCACAAAGCGGTTGCTTGTGGGCATTGTTAAAAAAGACAACGAAGATTATTTTCTTGCTGAAGAGCCTACCAAACTATACTACACCGACACAATCAGGAAATTTCCATCGACCATTGCGCTTAACAAATTGTACTACTTTATGCCTTATATAAAAGGCAAAGGCGTTCGGGACATCTACTTGATAAAGATGCTTCGCCTGGGAAGCAAAACCGAGGTGCATCACGAAAGTGAGAAAGACCTTAAAGCGCCTCGATTCGTCTTCGAACTGGAATACCTTGAAAGTCTGCCTAAATACCAGATGATTACCCTGAGATTCCAAAGAGCGTTCACAGATACATTCTTGGGAAGAATTGTTTGATAAATGTTCCACATTAGAAATCAGGCAAAAAACAATAAAAAAATAAGAAAAACCGTCAACAAACAATGCAAAATATATGGCACAAAGAGTACCAAGAGAGATGACCTATAAAGTTCAAATGCTTAACATGAAGCTGTTGTCCAATGAACGACATGGCGACGAAGCATATAAAAGCATCATTAAGGATATTTTCCGAAGAAAAATAAAAATACCAGTATACGGTGATGCAAATATGATTTTCAAAACTCAATTCGAAGATGTAGTAAACGTCAATGGATTGGATTGTACTATATTACATGGGAAAATATCAAGATTCACTCTAATAGATGGCAATGACTGGATTAATCTCGATAACATGGAGGTTGAAAATATTGACTTACCTTTAAATACTTTCCCAAATTACAAGGAATCAGAGTACGTTTTTGTACCAGAGGCTCATAGGCTCGCAATAGTAATCAAAGACGGAATATCGGTAAGTCTTGTGGAGAAATTTCTTAAGGGTGCAATAAAAAATGTCATCAATTGTGAGGAGGATTTTGAGGTTTGCATTGAACAATCCGAGGACGTTTTCACTCGGATTACTACAGCCGAAAAAATATTAAAGCTACAGATAGACATTACTTACAGCAACAACGACATAGGCGATGACCCCTATGAATTTATGGATTCCCAATTAAGAGCCGGAGAAGTTGGGCGAATGAAGATGGATGTCTCACCCAATCACAATAAAAACATTAAAACAGATGTAAAGATAATCGATGGGGCATTGAAAGTGGCCCAAAGTAATGGGTATGTCAAGGCTACAATAATCGAAAATGGGAAAAAAATAAAAGTTGAGACGAAGGAACATCCCAAAATTATTCCAATTAAATGTATGGAAACATTATTACGTCAAAATATTGTACAAACAGTTATAAATCTATTCAGAAATAATCATGGACGAAGTCGAGAAGACTGACTTGAGAAATGCTCATATCATGGGCATTAAAGGTATCTTTAACAGATATACATGGTCAAAACTACTATATTCAAACGGTACCGCCATATGTATAATAGCTGTTGCTATTTTCATGTGTTTTATTATATGTCCATGCCGGACAAATGAATACTATTTTGACTTGTTGAATGGTATTTCAAATATGCTTTTGTCGTTATTGCCTAATTTGCTGGGTTTTTGCATCGGTGGATATGCACTTATTATTGGTGCTTGTAATCTAGACATAATAAAAAAAATGTCTATGCCATATTCTGACAAACATGGATTTAGCTATTATCAAGTACTTAGTGCGGTATTTGCATCCACATTGGTATGCCAATGCATTGCGCTGGTCTATGTTTTTTCCGTCCATGTCATTATTAAATTAGATATAACACCGATTACCGAAACAATTGGCCGAATAGCAAATGTTATTGGAATCGCCTTAATGTTACTACTGTCAGGGTTGTCATTGTCCCTATTGTACTATACAATAGTCAATATTTTTTCATTTGGACAAACGATACATTTTTGTATTAGAAAAGACGGTAGCGAGAAATGTGATAATAACAAATAAACCAATTCTGAGATGAATAATTTAGACTATATCGTTGTCCATTTTGTAGGAAACAAAGCCTATGAGGAAAATCTTACGCTATCTTATTCAGAATGCATATTGCAGTCATCATTAAAAGATATACTCGGCAAAGCTTTGTATTCACAATTTATTCCAGGTTCGACATGTTCTTTTTTCCACGAATCTCGTCTGGAGTTAAATGAGATGTACACTTATTCCAAAGAGTTGTTCGATAAACCAGAAAAAATTGTTGACATTTCTCAAAAAATCGCAAAACATCTATATGTTCATAGCACGCACCCGAAAATCAAAGGGGGCGAGTTCTATACGGTCTATTTCAAAGACTGCATCGTGGATGGTGAAACAGTGGATGCCATTGGTCTGTTCAAGTCGGAGAATAAGGACACTTTCTTAAAGGTGTTACGAGAGGGGGGCAATTTCAATCTCGAAAGCGAGCAGGGCATTAATATCAAGAAGCTCGATAAGGGATGCCTTATCTTCAACAAGGACCGGGAGAATGGATATGTGGTCGCTGTGGTGGACAACACCAATCGTGGCGTGAATGCGCAGTATTGGATTGACGACTTCCTGCATGTGCGTCAGAGAAAGGACGAGTATGCTAATACCGAGAACGTTATGGCTATGGCCAAGCACTTCATCACCAAAGAACTACCCAAGGAATTCGAGGTGCCCAAGGCTGACCAGATAGACCTGCTGAACCGCTCGCTGCAGTTCTTCAAGGAGAAAGACTCTTTCGATATGGAAGAATTCGCCAACGAGGTGATTGAGCAGCCAGAGGTGATAGAAAGTTTCAAAAGCTACAAGAAGAGCTACGAGGAAGAGCACGCGACGGAAATCGACGACAGTTTCACCATCTCGCAGCACGCCTTCAAAAAGCAGCAGCACAGCTATAAGCGTATCATTCGCCTAGACAAGAAAATCCAGATTATCATCGATGGTAACCGCGACCACATTGAACAAGGCGAAGACGAACGCGGCAAATATTACAAGGTGTACTACAGCACAGAAGAGTAGACCATGCTGATGTGAATTCTATGAGTAGCTGAAAAACTATGGGACATTTTTTGCCGATTACGTTGGAGGAGGTGAAGAGGTTGGGGTGGGAGCAGGTGGATGTGGTGCTGGTCACGGGGGACGCATACGTGGATCATCCGTCGTTTGGCACCGCCGTTATCGGGCGGACGCTGGAGGCGGCGGGGTACCGCGTGGCAATCATTCCGCAGCCGAACTGGAGGGATGACCTCAGGGATTTCCGCAAGTTCGGGCGGCCGAGGCTGTTCTTTGGGGTGACGAGCGGGGCGATGGACTCCATGGTGAACCACTACACGGCGGCGCGGCGCCTGCGCCACGACGACGCCTATACGCCCGGCGGGCAGTTCGGCTTCCGGCCCGACAGGGCGACATACGTGTACACGCGGATACTGAAAGAGATATACCCCGATGTGCCGGTCATCATCGCGGGCATCGAGGCCTCCATGCGGCGGCTGGCGCACTACGACTACTGGGACGACAAGTTGTTTCCCTCCATCCTCATCGACACGCCGGCTGACCTGCTCCTCTACGGGATGGGGGAGAGGTCGACGTTGAAGATAGCCAAGCTGATTGAGAGTGGAGAGTGGAGAACGGAGAGTGGGGAACTCAGCGTGGCGGTGAGGGGGCTGCCGCAGGTAGCCTTTGCAGTTAAGAATTATGAGTTAAGAGTTAAGAGTGACATCATAGAACTTCACTCGTTTGAGGAATGCCAGCGGAGCAAGCGGGCGGAGGCGGAGAACTACCAAATCATTGAGCGGGAGAGCAACAAGATTGAGTGCGCGACGCTGGTGCAACGGCACGGCGACCGCCTGGTGGTGGTGAACCCGCCGGAACCGCCAATGACGACGGAGGAGATCGACGCCAGCTTCGACCTGCCGTACATGCGGCTGCCGCACCCCAAATACAAGAAACGCGGGCCGATACCGGCCTTCGAGATGATACGGTGGAGCGTGAACACGCACCGCGGCTGCTTCGGCGGCTGCTCGTTCTGCACCATCAGCGCCCACCAGGGCAAGCAGATAGCCTCGCGCAGCGAGGAGTCTATTCTCAATGAGGTGAACCTCATCGCCCAGGACCCGGAGTTCCACGGCGTGCTGACGGACCTCGGCGGGCCGTCTGCGAACATGTGGAGGATGAAGGGCAAGAACCAAGAACTCTGCCGCAAGTGCAGCCGCTACAGCTGCTCAATGCCCACGATGTGCAAGAACCTGGACAGCGACCACAGCGCGATGACCTCATTGCTAAAGAAAGTGGCCTTGCATCCTAAGGTAAAGCATCTCTATGTCGGCAGCGGCATCCGCTGCGACCTCTTCACCGAAGGCAACGGAGGCTGGCAATACTTCCGCGAGGTGGTTGTCAACCACACCAGCGGGCGGCTGAAGGTGGCGCCGGAGCATACGTCTGACGCGGTGCTGGCGCTGATGCGCAAGCCGTCGTTCAGCCTCTTCAAAGAGACGAAACGCCGCTTCGACGAGATATGCAAGCAGGCGGGGCTGCGCTACCAGCTGATACCCTACTTCATCAGCAGCCACCCCGGCTGCCGTCTGCAGGACATGGCGGAGCTGGCGCTAGAAATGAAACGCATGGGCTACCGGCTGGAGCAGATACAGGACTTCACGCCCACGCCCATGACGCTGAGCACCGAGATGTACTACACCGGCATCGACCCCACGACGATGAAGCCCGTCTACGTGGCCACCACCCCTGGCGACAAGGCCGACCAGCGCCGCCTCTTCTTCTTCTACAAACCCGAGATGCAACGCGACATCGTCGCCTCGCTCCGTCGCAAAGGCCTCACGGACTATGTTTCCAAACTCTTCGGTAACAGTGGGTTAGGCAATGGTGTGCGTAGAAAATAGTTGATTTTCATACTTTTGAGCGAGTCCCTACGGAGCCCCTACGGAGTCCCTACGGCCTTCCTACGGCCGTGGGTGGGCGATGGATGGACCGGATGCGATAGGGGAGGCGTAGAAAAGGCGAAGAGGGGCCGACGGGGTGGCGTAGAAGTGTGTCTGCTGTGTGTGATTTATGCTGGGAATAAGCGTGTTATGATTTAATTTGCATTGTTTTGAAAAAACTATTATCTTTGCACAATAGTTTTTGTCATGGCGAGGTTGCTGCTGAAGATAAGTGTTTTGGCTCTTTTTTGGGCCTTCGGAACCGCTGCCGCTGGACAGGAGGCGGTGACGGTGCTGACGGGGCGAGTGACCTGCGGCGGCCGCGCTGTGCCTTACGCCACGCTGCAGCTCAAGGGCACCTCGGTCGGCGTAGCCTGCAACGACGATGGCGAGTACAGGCTGAAAGTGCCGGCAGGGCATGAGGAGGACACGGTTGTGGTGCGCTCGGTGGGCTATGTGGCAGTCAAGCTCACTGTGGCACAGCTCCTTGCCAAGGGCGATGTGAGGCTGCGGGAGCAGAGTGTGTCGCTGCGCGAGGTGAAGGTGGAGAGCTACCGCACGCCGCAACACCTGCTGGAGGCTGCCAAGAAGCGCTTTGCCGAGAACTACTGTCAGCAGACGGCTTGGAGCACATTCTTCTACCGCGACTGGCGCGCCGTGGACGGCGAGATGTACCTCTTCGACGAGGCCGTGATGAGTGTGCGCCGCGCGAGCTACGGGAGCAATGCCAACAAGGAAGCCTACCGCTTCGACAGCGACCGGCGCGAGTTGAAGTCGAACTACAAGAGTGTGTTGCGCCATCGCATGGTGGTGCACGACCGCGTGCTGCTCGACGACAAGGTTGGCGACCCTCAGGGAGAGGACGAGCTGCTGCAGTATGCCGACAATGAGGAGTTCTACGACCCGGTGGCGACGCCGAGGGCCAGCTTTGCGCTGTCTCACAGTACCATGGCGATGCACAAGTTCGAGCCCATACAGGAGTTTCTGGATGGCGACGACGTATACTACCTGCTGCGCAGCGTTGGGCCTGGACGTATGGCCAAGATCAAGGTGCGCTACACCTACACGGTGCGGAAGAGCGACCTGGCCATTGTGGCCATCACGGCTGCGGTGGACAGCGCCAACGTGGAGGCTGGCAGTGACTCGTGGATCAACATCAAGTACGACCGCATGGCACTGACCACTGACAGCTCGTCGTGGCGCTACGATGTGCGCGACGGGCGCTATACGTTGACGCACTACTACAACGAGCGGCGCGTGGTGCTGGGCTACGGCGACCGGTTCCGCTTCCGCGGCGACCAGGAGTGGCGCCAGTGTGTGGACTGGACGCTGACTGACTTCACCACCACCGAGCCCTCGGTGCATGGCGACACCATCTACGTGCGGCAGCAGACGCTGGCGGAGGCCTTCGGCGCGAGCGACTACGACGGCGACTACTGGGGACGCTACAACAGTGTGCCCGTGGACATGCTGCCCCTGCGCATGCTGCGCGAGAAACTGATGAAAATCAAGAATAAAACAAAACAATAGCGGCTATGAAAACAAAGATATTTCTTTTGGCGGCGGCCTTTCTGCTCGCGGTGCAGGGAGCCGGTGCCCAGCAGGAGGCGGCGGAGGTGGACAGCGTG
Source organism: Bacteroidales bacterium (assembly GCA_017522105.1). GTDB lineage: Bacteria > Bacteroidota > Bacteroidia > Bacteroidales > P3 > Colimorpha. Next base: position 39,021 of record JAFXAA010000008.1, read on the forward strand.
ATGTTGGCGGGCAAGGTGGTTAATCACCACAGCCACTGTATATACCGCAACTGCTACATGCGCTTTGTGCAGGAGGGGCGCACGGTGGCCGAGACCGTGACCGACACGGTGGGTGAGTTCGTGGTGGCGGCGCTGCCTGTGGGGCGTGTGGAGCTGCATGTGAAACTGAAGGGACTGCTGTTCCATCAGGCCGACCTCGACCTGCATGAGAACGCATACCTCACAGTGGCGGTGGATACTATCAAGCTCATCACCCTGAAGGCGATCACCGTGGTGGCTACCAAGCACATGCTTGGCAGCATGCAGATTACGTCAATCCATGACCGGCGTCTGTGGGGCTTCAATGGCGGCTACCGCGACGCCAATGCTAGTGTGGCGCTGCCGCCCGACGCACATGGCAACTCGGATGCCGGTGAGGACGGTGGGGTTGGTGGCGACGGACCCGTAGGCACGCCATTGTTCGACCCGGCGATGCCGTGGCAGATACGCCATGCACTGATGACAGGCAAACTCGGCACCCTGCTCATGTCGCCGCCGATATGGGAGGTGGTGCCCGACCGTGTCGTCAAGGCCGACAGCACAAGGGCCGACACTGCTGTGTCGGAATAGTGTGTTTGGCTGATGGGTGCGAGAGATGAGGCCCTCAGAAGGCGAAGGTAAGGCCTGCCGATGTCGGGCCGACGTTGAGGCACAGACTCCAGTCGGGCTGCATGTCGCCGTAGTCGGGCAAGAGTTCTGCGTGTCTGGGGTTGCTTCTGGCGGGGCCTTTGCGTCTGACACGGTGCGGTCTGGTGCTCTTGCTGCGGGAGTAGCCACCGCTGTTGGAGGTCAACAACACGATGCCGGTGCCTACAAGAACGGCACCTACAGCAGTACCAATAATGCCTGCAATCTTGACGCCTTTGCCTATATTATTTGCCCGTTGCAGATTGGGGTCCTGCGAGTTGTTTTCCATGCTGGCTGCCATATCGGCTGCCGTGGTTGGATCCATGTTGGCTGCCATGTTGACATCCATAGTTGCTGCCTGTTCGGTGGCGGTGGAGAACAGTGCGCCCCACAGCCATAGGGTTGCGCCGCCCAGCATGGTGACGCCGCCCGCAACGATGCTGGCGATGCCCCAGCCCTTTGCCGAAGCGTATTGTTGGGTGTTGAACTGGTTGCCGGTGGCGAAATCGGTGGTGGGCATGGGAAGCGAGTATATGCTGCTGATGTTTGTCTGCGGTTGCTCGGAGAGACTTGTTTGGAATGAGTTGTCGGTGTTGAAGGCGCAGGCCAGATCCTGGGCGTTCACTCCGGTGCAGAGAAGCGCTGCAACAGCGATAAAGAAGAGTGATTTTTTCATGGTCTATGTTTGTTTTAAATCCGGTGCAAAATTACTGTTTTTTCCCGATATGGCAAAATGTTTTAAGGTTTAAAGTTTAAAGTTTAAGGTTCAGTTGATGATCTCGTCGAGCTCGAGCCAGCGCATCTCCTTCTCGTCGAGGATGGCTATCACCTCGCCGATGCGGGTGCTGGCGTTGGTGATGGCCGCAGGGTCGGTGAGGGTGCCGCTGCTCAGCTGCTGCTCCAGCGTGGCCTTTTCGGCGGTGAGCGTCTCTATCTCCGCCGTCAGCGCCTCGTATTCCTTCTGTTCCTTGTAGGTGGCCTTCTTCTTGGTGGTCGGAGTCGGGCGTTCGGTGTTCACTTGTCGGTCAGCGGCCTTGCGCTCGCGCTGCTCCAGCATCTCAGCGCGCTCGCGGCGCTGGCGCTCAAGGCGATACTGGGTGTAGTTGGAGTGGTAGTCGCGTATCTTGCCGTTGCCCTCGAAGACCAGCAGGTGGTAGACGATGTGGTCCATGAAGGAGCGGTCGTGGCTTACGATGACGAGGCATCCCTTGTAGGTCTGGAGGAACTGCTCGAGGATCTGGAGGGTGTAGATGTCGAGGTCGTTGGTGGGCTCGTCGAGGATGAGGAAGTTGGGGTTGGCCATGAGAACCTGCAGCAGGTAGAGGCGGCGTTTCTCGCCACCGCTGAGGTTGCCGAAGTAGTTGAACTGCGTGGTGCCGTCGAAGCCGAAGTAGGTGAGGAACTGGTGTGCCGACATACTCTTGCCGTTGTCGAGATCTATCTCCTCGGCGATGTCCTTGACGAGGTCTATGACGCGGCGGTCGGGCGGTGCCGACATGCCGGCCTGAGTGTAGTAGCCGAACTGGATGGTCTGTCCGACGACGACGCGGCCGCTGGTGGGCTTCAGCCGCTCTGTGATGATGTTGAGGAAGGTGCTCTTGCCCACGCCGTTGGGGCCCACGATGCCTATCTTCTCGCCGCGTTTGAATACGTAGGAGTAGTCGTCGATGATGTCGCGGTAGCAGATGTTGTACAGCTCGAGTATCTTGCCGCCGATGCGCTCGGTCTTGACGGTGAGCTGAGGGCGGCTGTCGTCGAAGCGAGTGTGGGCTTTGGCCTCGAGCTCGTAGAAGGCGTCGATGCGTGCCTGAGCCTTGGTGCCGCGGGCCTGCGGCATGCGGCGCATCCACTCCAGCTCGGTGCGGTAGAGGCTGCGTGCCTTGGTCACCTCGGCGCGTTCGTTGGCCTCGCGCTCGGCCTTCTTCTCAAGGTAGTAGTCGTAATGCCCCTTGTAATGATAGAGTCGGGCGTTGTCGAGCTCGTAGATGTCCTGGCAGACGTTGTCGAGGAAGTAGCGGTCGTGGGTGACCATGAGCAGTGCCAGCCGCTGTCGCGAGAGGAACTCCTCGAGCCACTCTATCATGTCGATGTCGAGGTGGTTGGTGGGCTCGTCGAGTATGAGCAGGTTGCAGTCGTCCATCAGCAGGCGGCAGAGGGCCACCTTCTTCTGCTCGCCGCCGCTGAGGGTCTCCATGGGTCGGTCGAGAAGGGAGTCCACCTTCATGCGGCTGAGGATCTCCTCCATGCGCTGCTCGAAGGTCCAGGAGTCCTCGGTCTCAGGGCGCTGGACGTTGTAGACGAAGTCGCGCACAACCTGGTGCGGGTAGGCTTCGGGGCTCTGCGGCAGGTAGGCCAGCTTGAGGTCGCTGCGGAAGGTTATCTTGCCGCTGTCCTGCAGGGTGTTGTAGCCATGCTGTCCTGTCGCCGTGATTATTATGTTGAGCAGGGTGGACTTGCCGTAGCCGTTGCGGGCGATGAGGGCGGACTTCTGTCCGGCGTTGATGCCGAAGGAGATGTCTTCGAAGAGGAGCTTGTCGCCGAAGCTCTTGGTGAGGTTTTCTACGGTGAGTAGTGCGTCAGCCATTTTTGCGCATCTTTCTGTATTCTTTGCGTGCTTTTTTCATGAGTTTCATGAAGCGGCAGTCGGCGTGCAGGCGTGCCACGGCGGCGCTGGCCACGAGACGTGCGGCGTCTACGTCGCTCTGCCAGTGGTAGCCGGCAATGACGCGGCTCTGGCCGTACATATAGCCGCGGGCGAGGATGGTGTCGGCGCGGTCGGGCGCCAACTCGGTGAGCAGCAGGGCGGCACTCCAGCCGAGGATGGTGTGGCCCGAGGGGTATGAGCCGTTGGTGCGAAGCCACTTCTCGTCTTGGGGGTAGATGGTGGGCTCGTCGTAGTAGACGTAGGGACGAGTGCGCATGTAGTGGTTCTTGGGCAGTTTGCCGGCCTGATCGGTGGAGAGGAGGGCGATGGTGAGCATGCGGTAGATGGCAGGGGTGTTCTGCTCGGATATGTCGAAGCCAAGCACGCCGCTGAAGATGTGGCAGATGTTGTCGATGCTCCAGATGGCGTCGTTCACGGCTATGGCCAGCCTGGTGCTGTCTTTGCGCTGCTCCTTGCCCCAGCGGTACTGGGCCTTGTCATACATGAAGGCGGCGCTGGCTGTGTCGGGTGGAGCTGGCAGGAAGTAGACGGCGTTGGGCATCTGTGTTGAGTCGAGCAAAGGTTTCTGTGCGGTGGCGACCATGCTGAGCAGCAGGGCCGAAAGGATAATGAGTGTGTGTTTCATTGTTTGAGCAGTTTGTCGGTTTGTTCTTTGGCGCGGGCGTTGATGTCGGGGGTGAGGTATTTGTTGAGAGTGCGGAGGGCGACCATGAGGGCGGTGAGGTCGTCGGTGAAGCCAAGGGCGGGGATGAAGTCCGGCATGAAGTCTGTGGGCAGAATCAGGTAGCCCAGGGCGCCGATGATGAGGGTCTTGGCTTTCGCTGGCACGTCCTTGTCCTGCAGCAGGAAGTAGAGTTGCAGGGCAGGGTAGAGCACCTTGCGGCCCACCTGTGAGGCTATGTGGCGCAGCTTCTTCAGGAAGCCGTCTTCGTCGTAATGCTGCTCGAAGCGCGGCGCGTTCTCAATGCTGAATCTCTCCATGGTGTGCTATTGCTCCAGAGCCTGTATGATGGCTGCCGCAGCTTTGCGTCCGGCACCCATGGCGAGGATCACCGTGGCGGCACCGCTGACGGCGTCGCCGCCGGCGAAGATGAACTTGCGGCTCGTCTGGCCGTTCTCGTCGGCCTTGATGCCACCCCAAGGCTCGCACTCCAGACCTGGTGTCGAGGTGCGGATGAGGGGGTTGGGGCTCGTGCCGAGTGCGGCCACGATGGTGTCGGCCTCCACGTCGGTCTCGCTGCCTTCTATCTGCTTGAACGAGCGGCGTCCCTTGGCGTCGGGCTCGCCCATCTCCATCTTGACGCAGCGCAGGGCGCGCACGGTGCCGTCTTCATTGCCGAGGATCTCCACGGGGGCTGTCTGGAACATGAACTGCACGCCCTCCTCCATGGCGTGGTGCACTTCCTCGCGGCGGGCGGGCATGTCCTCCTGGCCGCGGCGGTAGACCACCGTCACCTCGCTGCCGAGGCGCAGCGCCGTGCGGGCGGCGTCCATGGCCACGTTGCCTCCGCCCACGACGATGACCTTGCGGCCCAGATAGATGGGGGTGTCGTAGTGTTCGTCGTAGCCGTGCATGAGGTTGGTGCGCGTCAGCAGCTCGTTGGCGCTGACGACGCCGATGAGGGTCTCGCCCTTGACGCCCATGAACTTGGGCAGGCCGGCGCCGGAGGCTATGTAGACGGCGTCGTACTCCATCTCGCTAAAGAGCTGGTCGATGGTGATGCTCTTGCCGATGATGACGTTGGTGCGTATCTCGACGCCCAGACGGCGCAGGTTCTCAATCTCGGGTTCCACCACCTTCTGCTTGGGCAGGCGGAATTCTGGGATGCCGTAGACGAGCACGCCGCCAGCGTGGTGCAGCGCCTCGAAGACTGTGACCTGGTAGCCGTGCTTGGCGAGGTCGCCGGCGCAGGTGAGGCCGCTGGGGCCGCTGCCGATGACCGCCACCTTGCGGCCTGCGGGGTAGCACTGGCTCTGCGGCTTGGCCTGTGCGCGGTGGTTGTCGGCCACGAAGCGCTCCAGAGCGCCGATGGCTATGGGCTCGTTCTTCACGCCCATCACACAGCTGCCCTCGCACTGGGTCTCCTGCGGGCAGACGCGTCCGCAGACGGCCGGCAGGGCGGAGTCGTGGGTGATGGTGATATAGGCCTGGTTGAAGTTCTCTTCCTTGATGTTCTGTATGAACTGCGGTATGTTGATGCCCACGGGGCAGGCCTCGACGCAGCGCGGCTTTTTGCACTGCAGGCAGCGGCTTGCCTCGACGAGGGCCTGGTGCTCGGTGAGGCCGAAGGAGACCTCGTCGAAGTTGTGTGCGCGCACGGCGGGGTCTTGCTCGCGCGGTTTCTGGCGCTGCTTTGCTTCGGCCATGGCGGCCTCCACGGCAGGGGCCAGATTGCACTGGTGGCCGCTCTCCGAGGTGGCTATGCGGTAGCGCCGTGCGTCGGGAGTCTTCAGTTTGCGCGCTGCCTCGTCGAAGTCAACCAGGTGGCCGTCGAACTCCGGACCGTCCACGCAGCAGAACTTCACCTCGTCGCCTACGCGCACGCGGCAGGCGCCGCACATGCCGGTGCCGTCGACCATCATGCAGTTGAGGCTGACGATGGTGGACAGGTTGTATTTCTTGGTGGTGAGGCTGACGAACTTCATCATCGGCAGCGGCCCGATGGCCACGCAGTGGCTGTATTCCACGCCCTTGGTGCAGAGTTCGTCGACCTTGGCTGTCACCAGCCCCTGCTCACCGTAGGAGCCGTCGTCGGTCATGATGTGCAGGTTGTGGCACACGGCGCGCAGCTCGTCCTCATAGAAGAGGAGGTCTTTCGAGCGTGCGCCGATGATGACGTCGGTGGGGATGCCCTGGCGGAAGGCCCACTTCACCTGCGGGAACACGGGCGCTATGCCCACGCCGCCGGCCACGAAGAGCAGTCGTTTCAGCTCACCTTTCTCGTGTTTCTCTATCAGTTCGCTGGGCCTGCCCAGAGGGCCTACGATGGTGTAGAGGTCGTCGCCCTCGTTCATGGCTGCCAGCTGGCGTGTGGTCTCGCCCACCACCTGGAAGACGATGACCACCGACTGGCGTTGGTACACGATGTCGCTGATGGTGAGCGGTATGCGCTCGCCGTTCTCGTGCGGTATGACGATGACGAACTGGCCCGGCTTGCCGCTGAGCGATATCCACGGAGCGTGGATCTCCATCCTGTATATCTCGTGGCTGTTGAGCAGCCGCTTGCTGATAATCTCGTACATGTGGCTTTATGCTTTTGTATTGATGAATGTCTTTTCCAGGAGGTCGACGAACTCCTTGTGGGCAGCTGTTGCGGCGAGGGGGCTGAGGGCCTTGGCCAGCCCGCCGTAGTACCACGCCAGGTCGGCCTTGCCTTTGGGGGCCTTGAAGCGTTTCCACAGGTCGTCGCCGTGCTTCTTGTAGTCGTTGGCTATGGAGCGCAGGTTAGACAGCTTGTCGCCCAGGGCCACCATCTGTGCGTCGCGGCTTGCTGCCGCCAGGCGGTCGATGGCCTCCTGCTTGCGGGAGTACCAGGTGTCGCCCTCGCGGTGTGGCGGGTTGCTGTCGGCGCCCACCAGGTCGGCCACGCGGTCGCCAAACAACGCGCGCAGCTCGTCCATGGTCACGCCGGTGTCCTCCACCACGTCGTGCAGAGCAGCGGCGGCCAGCATCTCCTGGTCTTCGCTCTCGGTGGCCACGATGCTCATCGCCTCCATCGGGTGCACGATGTACGGCAGGTTGGAGCCTTTGCGCGTCTGTCCCTTGTGGGCGTCGGTGGCCACGGCTATGGCTTTGTCTATTATGTCGGTGTTCATGCTATACAATGTTTATTTTCTGTGCCTGGTTGTAAATCCTTTCGGCACGCGAGTGGTTGACTTCCTTGTTGCCGCCGAGGGAGTTGAAGATGAACTCCAGCCCGTTGACGCCTGCCCCTTTGCGGAGGGCGTAGACGCAGCAGAGGTTCTGTAGCGTCACCGAGAGAGCCATGATGTCGAGGTCGGTGCCGCTGATCTGGTGCAGTGCCAGCTGGTAGGCGTCGTCGCTGTAGTCGTGCAACAGCCGTTCCAGGTCGCCCAGAGTCTTGAATTCCATGCGCAGCAGCACCTGCAGGTATGGCATCAGATTGTCGCGGTAAATCTCAGCCTGGTTGATGGAGGCTATGCGGTCGGCAAGCTTGTGGAACGGGTCGAGCTCCAGGTAGCTGCGGAAGGTGTCGCCGTCCAGCGGCACGCGGTCAAAGTCGCCGTCGGCCACCAGCGCCTGCACCTGCCTCCTGTAGTCGGTGATCTCCATGCGTATGCGGCTGAACTGCTCGTCGGCCAGCTCCAGCATGCCGGCAATGCGGTTCATGTTGCGCAGGTGTTCGCGCGGTATCTCGATGTCCGTCTTGTAGCCCAGGTCGTGGTTTATGGTAGCCCACACGTGCTGCAGCGCCGTGCGCATCTGCACCTCGAAGCGGTATTCGTGCATCTCAGGCTCTTTGCAGCGTTCCAGCGGCAGGCGGCATATATAGTGCAGCGACATGTAGCCGAAGCGGTCCAGGTCGAGCAGCCGGCGCTTGTCCACAGAGTTGTCCCAGTCCACCTCGAAGTTCTTCTCTATCAGTGCCGCTATCTTGTCGACCTCTTCGGTGTAGAAGGTGATGATGCGGCATCCCAGTATGTCCGTGATGTCGCTCAGCGTGGCGTATTTGTTTCCCTTGAGTTCAAGCTTCCCTGCCAGGCTTTTCTCTTTCTTGATGCGGCTTTCCATGGCCGTGACGTATAGGTGGTTGTCGGACACTATACGCCTGATCTCGCCGTCCACCGCGGTCTGCATCCGCTCGAAGAGGGGCCTCTTCTCGCGGTACTCGTCGAGAATCATCTCGCTGTGCAGGTCGAGGTTCATTGTATGGTGATGATGTTGGAGAATCCTGTGATGTCAAAAACCTCGCGCACCTGTGCCTTCATGTTCTTCAGCACCAGCTTGCCTTTGCGGCTGCCGACGCTCTTCTGCAACATGAGGAAGATGCGCAGTCCCTGGCTCGACGTGTAGTCCATTCCCGAGCAGTCCATCTCGATGTCCATGGCGTCGCCCTGCATCAGGGGGGTGATGTCTTTCTGGAACTGGTCGGCGTTGGTTGTGTCTATGCGCCCGTTGAGCTCCACGAGGGTCTTTGCGCCCTCGGTGTTTATCTTTACTTCCATAGTCCTTACAATCTCTTTTTCATCGTTAATATGTTGCACCCTTCTTCGTAGCGGTACTCTATGCTGTCCATCATCTGCTTGCAGAGGAAGATGCCGAGGCCGCCGATGTCGCGGTCTTCGGCGGCTGCCGTCACGTCGGGGTCCTCGCGCTCCAGCGGGTTGAAGGGGGTGCCGGCGTCGCGCAGCACGATGGTCAGCTCCAGCCCGTCGTCGCTCAGTTCGGTGCCGGCCTCAAGCCACCCTATGCCGCCCTGGTAGGCGTAGCGCACCACGTTCTCCACGGCCTCCTCCACCGACAGGCGTATCTTGAACTGCAGCCCCTCGTCGTCGGGTATGTCGGGCGAGGCCATGATGTATTCTATTATCTCGGCGCTCTTGTCCTTGATGGGGTTGAATTTCCTTTTGTTCATGTTTCAGTATTTTACCGACATGATTGTTATGTCGTCGTTCTGTGGGTTGTCTCCTGTGTATTCCTTGACGCTCTCGTAGAGGCCTTCCACGAAGGCTTCCTCCGAGGTTTCTCCGCTGTGGTTGCCGGCCCACGCCAGCAGGCGTCCTTCGCCGTACTGCTCCTTGTCGGCGCATTCGGCCTCGGTGACGCCGTCGGTGTACAGCAGCAGGCGCGTGCCGTGCTCCAGCTGCATCCGCTCGGCTTCGTAGCGGAAGCCCTCCATCACGCCCAGCGCCAGGTTGGGCTTGGCCTTCAGGAAGCGCACGTGGCGGTCGGGGCCCATGACGATTATCGGGTTGTGGCCGCCGTTGCAGTACTCCAGCACCCCCGTGGCGGGGTTCAGCCGTCCGATGAAGAGGGTGACGAACATATCGCCCGAATTGGCCTCGGCTATGCTGTCGTTCACGCGGCTCATGGCCTGCGCCATGTCGAGCCCCAGGCCCGCCACGAAGCGCAGGGCGGCGCGCGTGATGCTCATCATCAGCGCCGCCGGGGCTCCCTTGCCGCTCACGTCGCCCACGGCGAAATACAGCGTGCCGTCGTCGAGTGTCATGAAGTCGTACAGGTCGCCGCCCACCTCCTTGGCGGGCACCAGCTTGGCGTGCAGCGTCGGCGGGAAGTCGCTCTGCAGCATGCCCATCTGTATGTCGCGCGCCACGCTCAGCTCGCCCTCCATGCGGTTGTTGGCAGCCGTGGTGGTCTTCAGCTCGTTGATGTAGTCCGTCAGCGACCGCTGCATGTAGGCGAAGGAGTCGCGCAGTTGCAGCACCTCGTCGCGGCTCTTCACTTCGGGCAGCGGCACGTCGAGGTTGCCGCCGCTCATGTTGCGCGCCGCGGCGCTGAGGTCCACGATGGGCCTCGTCACGCGGCGCACGATGAAGTAGCACAGCAGGAACAGCACCAGCAGCCCAACGAGCCCCACATAGAACAGCACGCTGTATATGCGGTTGGTGTCCTCAACCACCTCGCTGTACAGCACCGAGATGGCCGCCGACCAGCCCGTGCGCATGGGCTCGTACACCGTGTACGAGGCGTCGCGCCCCTTGCCGTTGCGCACCATGCTGTCGATACCGCGCAGCATGTTGCCGAGCAGCCGCGCCACCGTGGTGTCGCTCTTCATGCTCTCGATGATGCCTTTGGCCACCACCTCGTTGGTGTAGGCCAGCAGCGTGGTGTCGGTGCACAGGATGGTGACGAACGACTTCTCGTAGGGTTTGTTCTTTTCCAGCACATCGCGGAGCCACTCCACGGGCACGTCGGCCGTCACCACGGCTATCAACTCGCCGTCGGCATCCTTTATGGGGTAGCTGTAGGTCGTCATCAGCCGTTGCCCGCCGCCGTCGTCGTAGTAGGGGTTGCTCCAGTGGGGCTGGCCCGTCTCCGCGGGCACGCGGAACCACTCCATGCCGTAGTAGTCGTAGCCCTCGTGGCCCAGCTGTATGCTGTGCAGCGTGCCGTCGGCGTCGAGGTAGCTGTAGGGGGCGTACCAGCGGTCGTCGCCGTGGCGCCCGCGGGCGAAAGCCACTGTGCTGCCGCACACCATGGAGTCCTGCATCACCAGTTGCTCGGTGATGCGCTGCAGCATCTTGTCGTCGCCGATCATGGCGGCGGCGAACTTGCCGGCGCTCTGGGTGGAGACCTCCACGCCGACCAGCGGCGCCTCGATGTCCCTCACCATGGCGTGCAGCTTGCTCTTCGTGGCCTCCTCGGCGGCCTCCACAATCTCCCTGTAGTTGGCAAAAGCCATCACCGCCAGCGCCCCTATGAACAGCACAGAGACGAACAGCAGTATGTTGAGGCTCAGCCTCAGCGACAGCGAGCGTATCTTCTTCATTCCAGAATGTTTTGTTTTGCGGTCAATCCCTATTCACCCTCGCCAATACTCAATAACCAATAATCAATACCCAATAACCACTACTCAGCGAAATACTTGTAGAACAGCGGTATGGTCTCTATGCCCTTGAAGAACTGCTCCAGGGGGTAGTTCTCGTTAGGGGCGTGGATGTCGTCGCTCGCCAGGCCGAAGCCCATCAGGATGCTCTTCAAGCCCAGTATCTTCTCGAAGCCTGCCACAATTGGTATCGAGCCGCCGCTGCGTGTCGGTATCGGGCGCTTGCCGTAGGTCTCCTGCATGGCGCGCTCGGCGGCCTTGTAGGCCTTCAGCTCCAGCGGTGCCACGTAGGCCGCGCCGCCGTGGCACGGCGTCACCTTTACCGTCACATAATCCGGCGCCACGCTCTCAAAGTATTCCTGGAACTGCTTGCTCACCTTCTCGAAGTCCTGGTTGGCCACCAGGCGCGTGCTGATCTTGGCGTAGGCCTTGCTCGGCAGCACCGTCTTGGTGCCCTCGCCCGTGTGGCCGCCCCAGATGCCGCACACGTCGAGGCACGGCCTGATGCCCGTGCGCTCCTTCGTGCTGTAGCCCTTCTCGCCCTTCAGCGCCTTCACGCCGAGCTCGCGCTTGTAGGCCTCCTCGTCGAAGGGCGCCTGCGCCATCAGCGCGCGCTCCTCGGCGCCGAGCACCAGCACGTCGTCGTAGAAGCCCGGTATGGTGATGTGGCCGTCGGCATCGTGCAGGTCGGCAATCATCTTGCACAGCACGTTGATCGGGTTGGCCACGGCGCCGCCGAAGATGCCGCTGTGCAGGTCGTGGTTGGCGCCGGTGACCTCCACCTCCCAGTAGCACAGGCCGCGCAGGCCGCTGGTGATCGACGGCACGTCGGGCGCTATCATCGAGGTGTCGCTCACCAGGATGACGTCGGCCTTCAGCAGCTCCTTGTTCTTCTCGCAGAAGCCGTAGAGGCTGCCGCTGCCTATCTCCTCCTCGCCCTCAAGCATGAACTTCACGTTGCAGGGCAGGTTGCCAGTCCGCACCATGTACTCGAAAGCCTTGGCGTGCATGAAGCTCTGACCCTTGTCGTCGTCGGCGCCGCGGGCCCAGATCTTGCCGTCCTTCACCACAGGCTCGAACGGCTCCGTGCGCCACAGCTCCAGCGGAGCCACGGGCATCACGTCATAGTGGCCGTACACCAGCACCGTGGGCTTCTTCGGGTCAATGATTTTCTCTCCATAGACAACGGGGTTGCCCTCTGTCGGCATCACCTCCGCACGGTCGGCACCGGACGCCAGCAGCAGCTCGCGCCAGCGCTCGGCACAGCGTACCATGTCGCCCTTGTGCTCCTGCTCCGAGCTGATAGACGGAATGCGGATAAGGCTGAAGAGTTCTTCAAGAAAACGATCCTTGTTCTGTTCAATGTATTGTTTCATATTCAGTGCATTTTATTTTTATTCACTATTGTATGCTGGGTGCAAATATACGAAACTTTTTCCATATACGTCACAAATTTTATCAACACCGCCCCTCCGCCCGCGCCGTCCCGCCACACGGCAACATCCCCGTAAGGGCTCCAGTTCGATAGCCAACCCATAACACCCCGACCATATCCATACCCCGCAGGGGTTCCCGTTTTATAGCCAACCCATAACACCCCGACCATATCCATACCTCGTAGGGGTCCCCGATTGATAGCCAACCCATAACACCTCGACCAAATCCATACCCCGCAGGGGTTCCTGTTTGATAGCCAACCCATAACACCCCGACCATATCCATACCCCGTAGGGGTCCCCGATTGATAACCAACACATGAAACCCCTCCTGTAGCCATACCCCGTAGGGGTCCCCGTTTGATAGCCAACCCATAACACCCCGACCATATCCATACCTCGTAGGGGTCCCCGATTGATAACCAACACATGAAACCCCTCCTGTAGCCATACCCCGTAGGGGTTTCATTTTAATAGCCAATGGTTTACGTATTTTTGTCAATGAACCCTGTAGGGGTTCCATTACTCCCTGGCTCCCTACGCACCCCCTACGCACCCCCTACGGCCCCTCACCGGAGCCCCTACGGCCGTTCTTCAGTAGTTCTTCAGTAGTTCTTCAGTCAAACACTGAAGAACTACTGAAGAACTACTGAAGAAATGCCGTAGGGACTCCGTACCGGCTCCGTAGGGACTCCGAAGAAAAAATATTTTACCGGAACGGAAATTATATGTATCTTTGCATTTCAAAACCTTTTGTTATGAAAAAGATATTGTTATTGGCGTTTTTGTTGATGCATTGTTTGACAGCCGCCGCGGCAAACGATGGCGACACTATTTATGGAAGGTATCGTTATTATTACTACCCTTATGCTTTCGAGGATTTCCGAAATGGCATGCCTGTAATTGATGGAGTTCAGTATAATATTGGCCGATACCATACGGAATATGTGTTCGATGCCAGTGATTCAATGTATTTTAACACGTCTGTATGTCAACCCAAATATATTTATAGCAAAGAGTTTGCTTGCATGAGGCATAGTGACGATACGTTGCATATCATTGGAATATCGTTTATTGAGGATTCTATTTATTGGAGAGGCTGGTCTGCCGATGAACCTTTTTTGCCCGAGAACCGTTTGTATACGGTAACATTGTTTGACTCGAATATGAATGAGCTGCGTACTGCTTCATCGTTAGCCGACGATCTTCTGCGTGGTCCAATGTGGCTTTTGCACGAAAGGTCTACTATTATTGGCAGGTTTAGGGAAATATACTTCAATGATACCATTGATATCGCAGGGACATTTTATATGAGTATGAAGATGTTTCATAAGGATACGATGTGCTATTCCAGCACAGAGGTGATGAGTGAAACGCATCATTGGCACGGTGCTTATCCGACAGATCCCTATTATTACCATATCCCATACGAACACCGCAAATACAGGACTTCGTTGGGCGACAGCTGGCACGACGAGCCGTGCGGATATGGGCATACTACATTGATATATCCGATATTGGAGTTTGGCGAAGACAGTTGTGTCGCCCCCGAGGTACGGTATCAGCCTGCGGGTTTGGCATCATCGGCGACAGCGGCTATTGTGTATTGGCAGCAAGATGATAACCATGATTTTTATGAAATAAGTTACGGGCCTGAGGGTACACCTCCGGGGGAGGGTACGGTGGCGACCACTTCGTTGACTCACTATCTCATCCAAAACCTTGACCGCAACACGCGCTATGATGTCTATGTACGTGCACGGTGTGATTTTGCACAGACACAGTGGAGTCCGTGGAGCGACACGCTGCATATCCATCTGGCTACCTATGGCATTGACGATGTTGAGACTGTCTCATGGAGCGTGACGCCGAACCCGGCGCGGGGCACGGCGACGGTGCGCTGCGAGGCGGGGGTGCAGGGTGTGGAGGTGGTCTCGGCCACAGGCGCCACGGTGCTGAGCCTCGACGGCGGCGGGGCGCAGGCCTGCGTGCTGGACCTCGCGGACCTGGCCAAGGGCATTTACATAGTGCGCATCACCACGCCGCAGGGCACCGCCGCGCAGAAGCTGGCGGTGGAGTGAAAAAAATATTTTGCAGATACGGGAAAAAAGTGTATCTTTGTAGTCTTCAATTCCGTCAAGGAAGGGTAAAAATAATTAATAACCAAAAAGATAAACAACAAGTATTATGCAGAAAAAAGGCAACAAGTACGGTACCCACCGCGTCATCGAGCCCAAAGGTGTGCTGCCCCAGCCCGCCAACAAGCTTGACAACAACATGGACGAAATCTACGACAACGAGATCCTCATCGACGTCCAGACCCTGAACATCGACTCCGCCAGCTTCACGGACATTCACAACTACGCCAAGCAGCAGGCCGGCGAAGGCGCCAGCCAGGAGAAGATCATGGAAGAGGTGAAGAAGGAGATGCTCCTCAACGTGGAACTCCAGGGCAAGCACCGCAACCGTCGCACCGGCTCGGGCGGCATGCTCCTCGGCAAGGTGGAGAAGATCGGCGACGCCCTGAAGGGCAAGATTGACCTCAAGGAGGGCGACCGCATCGCCACCCTCGTCAGCCTCTCACTGACCCCCCTGCGCATCGACGAGATCCTGGAGATCCGTCCCGATGTGGACCAGGTGGACATCAAGGGTAAGGCCATCCTCTTCGAGAGCGGCATCTATGCCAAGATCCCGACCGACATGCCCGAGAAACTCGCCCTGAGCGCCCTCGATGTGGCCGGCGCCCCCGCCCAGACCGCCAAGCTGTGCCAGTACGGCCAGACCGTCGTCATCCTCGGTGCCGGCGGCAAGAGCGGCATGCTCTGCGCCTACGAGGCCAAGAAGCGCGTCGGCGTCACCGGCTGCGTCATCGGCATCGCCAACAGCCCCAAGAGCACCCAGCGCATCAAGGACCTCGGCTTCTGCGACATCGTGGAGTCTGCCGCCGGCATGACCCCCGTTCAGGTCTATGAGCTCATCGAGCGCCTCACCAACGGCAAGATGGCCGACGTCACCATCAACTGCGTCAATGTTCCCGACCAGGAGATGACCGCTGTGCTCTGCACCAAGGACGACGGTATCGTCTACTTCTTCAGCATGGCTACCAGCTTCACCAAGGCCAGCCTCGGTGCCGAGGGCATCGGTGCCGACGTGAACATGATTATGGGCAATGGCTACACCAAAGGCCACGCCGAGTTCACCCTGCAGGAGCTCCGCGAGTGCCCGAAGCTGCGCAAGATCTTCGAGGAGCTGTATGCCTAACCTCGGAATGCGATAGACTCTATATACCGGGGGTGCTTCATCAGAGCGCCCCCGGTTTTTTGTATATAAAGAAAGCCCCCCGTCGCGTTGACGGGGGGCTTTCTGTTAGGTTCAGCGTTGCCCTTAGTTACTCTTGCGTGTGCCTTTGCTGGCGTTGTAGAATATCTTGAGGGCACCGGCCTGGCGCAGCTCCTGCTTGATGTCCGAAATCATGCCCATGCGCACCTGCTTGTCGGCTTTGATGGCGGTGGTGATGAACGGACGGTCGGCTTCGGGGCGTGCAGAGCGCTCCAGCTCGCAGAAGGTGATGATGTCGGAGACCTCCGATATCTGGTCGTTGAGCTGTATACGGGGTTCTGTACCGTATTTGCGCTGCTGGTCGGCCAGGGGCACACCCACATTGATGTAGCTGACGAGGCTCTTCTTCTCAAGCTTGGAGACTTCGCTGCCTTGCGGCGGGATTATTTTCACGTAGAGCGAACTCTCGCGCATGGTGGTGATGACCATGAAGAAGAACAGCAGCATGAAGATAATGTCACTCATGGAGCCCATGTTGAGCTCAGGTGTAGACTTTGCTTTCTTTCCTGTAAAACGTGCCATTATTTTCCTCCTATCTTTGTGGGCTCTGCCTCAGAGATGGCCACGGGGATGGCCTGCTCTATGGCTTCGCGCTGTTGTTCGGTGATGTCGGCAAACTTCTTGCCGAAATGAGCTGTCGATAGGTCGTCGCGCATCTCTTTGATGGCTGCAGTCAACTCGTTCTGCACCTGAAGGTACATGTCGTAGGACGTGCCGCGGTCGTTGCGCAGCGAGATGACGCCTTTGGAGACGTCCACCGTTCCCAGCAGGGGGATCTCGGTGGCCACCTTTTCAGGCAGGTTGGGGAGGTTGTTGGGGTTGCCGAGGAATTCCTTGGCACGGTCCTTCAAGTCCTCAATGCGGCCATACTCGTTGTTGTAGAGCAACCGGTCGTCTTTGTTGACCAGCACTACGAAGATATTGCGCTCACGAACATCGGGAGCTTCCGCATCCTCCGGCAGGGGAGGGGGAAGCTTACGGGCTATACCCATATCTGTGTTGATGTTGGAGACCATCAGGAAGAAGGCCAGCAACAGGAACGAGATATCGGACATTGAGCCAGTGTTGAGTCCGGGAGTCTTTCTTGCCATAGTGTGTTACTTTTTAAAAGATTTGGCAATGGCGGTGTAGATGATGGCTACGGCGGCTGCAATGACCAGGATGTACACCATGTAGCAGGCGGCTCCAATGAGTTTGGAGGTGCCTTCAGAGATGTCGAATTTCTCCATGACGGCGGGGCTTACGTCGGTGCCGCTGGAAAGGACGTAGCTCAGCACGCAGACCACCACAACGGCGGCGACGATGCCGAGGAATTTCTTCCAGTAGCCCTTGTCCTCGCTGAATTTCTTGCCCAGGCCGGCGCACACAAACACCAAAATGGCGATGATGGAGACGGCAATAAGGCAAAGGAGGATATAGAAGGTGGCGTCGAAGAGGCCGTTGGCCTGCACGGCCGAGAGCTCTTTGACATCACCGTTCTGCATGGCGAAGATGATGCTCAGCACGGTGCAGATGCCCGCGATGATCAATCCCGCCCAGGTGATGAGTTTTCTTGTTGATTCTTTCATAATGGTTGTTCTTTTTTAGGTTTAGTACTTATTATTTACCGTCCAAAAGAGTAGACCATTATTTGTGGTACTTCACGAGGATATCCATGAAGCTGATGCTGCCGTCTTCCATCTGGTCGACGAGGCTCTCGATTTTGGTGAGGATGTAGTTGTAGAATATCTGAAGGATGATAGCGGTGATGAGACCGAAGATGGTCGTCAACAGAGCAACCTTCATACCACCAGCCACGACGGTCGGGCTGATATCACCGGCGGTCTCGATGTCATCGAAGGCCTGGACCATACCGACGACGGTGCCGAGGAAACCGAAGGAAGGAGCAAGGGCGATGAACAGACCGATCCAGGTCATGTTGTTCTCGAGGCGGGCCATCTGCACGCCACCATAGCTGGTGACGGCTTTCTCGACGTTGTCAAGACCCTGGTCGATACGGTCGAGACCCTGCACGAAGATGCTGGCCACAGGGCCGCGGGTGTTGGCGCAAAGCTCACGGGCACCTTTCCAGTCGCCCTTCTTGGCGTTCTCCTCAATGCCGTCGAGGAGCTTCTTGACGTTGGTGGTGGCCATGTTCAGGTAGAGGATACGCTCGATGATGAGAGCCATACCGAAGATAAGGCAGAGGAGCACGGGGGTCATCCAGCCGGCACCACCCTGAATGTACTTCTCTTTCAGCATCTGGTGGAACGACTTGGTGTCGTCGGCAGGAGCGGCGGCAACGGTCTCTTCCTCGGCAGCGGGTTCGGCTACGGCGGCGTCAGCAGCGGGAGCCTCTTCGTTGGCGGCTACTTGTTCTGTTCCTTCAGCGGGGGTGGCATCCTGGGCCATCACATTGTTGAAGTTGGCAAATGTCAACAGTCCTACTATTGACATCAAGGCAAATACTTTTTTCATGATGTTGTTAGTGTGTTGATTATTAATTTAATGTTATTACTCTTCTATTATTGTTTCAGACTGCAAATATACACATTTTTTCTAATACGGCCAAAAAAATCATTTTTTTCTGCCGTTTAGTGTGTCCATAAGCTCCCGGAATGGGGTCTTGAGTGTCTCGTCGGCGTGGATGTCATCAAGGCTTTTTTTCGCCAGGGCAAACTCGTCGGCTATGCTTCTCTCCACTTTTTCACGTAGGCCGATGGTGTTGTATATCTCCATCACACGGCGCACCTTTTCTTCTTCGTCCATGTTGTCTTTGGAGGAGAATAGTTGTGAGAGCTCTTTTTGCTGGCCCTGTGACGACACTGTCAGGGCGAGGAGGGGCAGGTAGGACTTCTTGTTGTCGCGGATGTCCTGGCCTGTTTTCTTGCCGAATACGGCACTGTCGCCATAGCCGTCGAGGAGGTCGTCCTGCAGCTGGAATGCAAGGCCGAGGTGTATTCCGAAGGCATATAGCTTTTCAACTTCTTTTTCCGGCGCTCCGGCATACAGGGCTCCTGTCTTGAGGGCTCCGGCAAGCAATACGGCGGTTTTCTGGCGTATCATCTCCATATATTCTGCAATGGAGACTGTCTCCAGCGCCATGGTCTCGAAGTTCATGTCTTTCTGTTGCCCTTCGCAGACCTCTATGGCGGTTTCATTGAAGCATTGCAGTATCTCTTGCAGGCGTGGTGATGGCTGTCGCAGGAAGTAGCGCCACGCCAGCGCAAACATGGTGTCGCCACTCAGTATTGCGGCGTTGTCGCCCCACTTGGTGTATACGGTGGGTTGGCCGCGCCGCAAGGGTGAGCGATCCATTAGGTCGTCGTGAAGCAACGTGAAGTTGTGGAATGTCTCTATGCCGAGGGCTGCATCCTTCACGGCCTCGATGTCGCCGCCAAACAGGGCGTTGGCGGCCAGCAGCAGGGTGGGGCGTATGCGTTTGCCACCAAGGCGCAGTGTGTAGTCTATGGGGTCATAGAGCTCGTGTGGCTCGGCGATGAATTGTTCGTTGGCGAAGATGTCCTCAACTTCCTTTAGATAGTGTTTCAGGTCGTTCATACAATGAATGTGTTAGTATGTTATCCCGTTTTTCGTACACCACGCTTGCGCCTGAACGTTGCCCAGCTTGGCGGCGCGGCGGTAGTTGTTGCGTTCTTTTGTCGGCTGCTTCTGCCTCCCGTATAGTTCAGCTATGCGGCAGTAGGTCTCTGAGTCGTTCTTGTCAATCTCCACGGCTTTCTGATAGTTGCGTATGGCTTTGCCAAAGTCTCCCATTTCGGCATACGTGCGCCCTGTCAGCCTGTAGCCTTCTGTCATGCGTGGCGCGAAGTGGATGGCTTTGCGGTATTGCTCTATGGCGTTGCTGTATTCTGCCCTGGCGAAATAAATGTCCCCCATGCGGTTGTAGGCGTTGATGTAGCATGAATCGAGGCCTATCACGGCTTTCAGGCACTCGATGGCTTTGTTGTTGTCGCCTTTGAGCATGTATGCCCATCCGAGACAGTAGTATAGTTTCACAGAGGTCCGGTTTTCCTTGAGACCTTTGCGCAGGGTGTTTATGGCATTGTCGTAGCTGTTGTGGTAGCAGTATATTGAGCCTATATTGAAGTGTGCGTCAACATTGTTGGGGTCGTGTTTGAGGGCTTCGCGGAATGCGTTGAGGGCTTCAATGTCGTTGCCTTTGTGGAAGAGTATCACCCCGGTGACGTTATGCGCGCGTGCTGACTTTGGGGCGGCTTTGGTGGCTTTGTGGGCCCAAGCTAGGGCGTTGGTGTAGTTCTTGTCTTCGCAGTAAACCAATGCCAAGGTGCCCATGGCCGAGGCCAGCGTCTCGGCATCGTCATCCCCGGCAGCTTCAATGGCTCTCTCGGCGGAGCGCTTGGCTTCGGCCCAGTCTTTCAGTTCGGCGTGGCATTCGGCCAGGTGCGCCATTGCCACAGCTCCGCTGTCGGCCTGTATAAGCCATTGGCGAGCCTCGGTGTAGTGCTCTTTCTTCATCAGCAGTATGCCGAGCCTTAATCGTGCTGCGGCACTGGTGTCGGTAGCCTTGCGGTAGTAGCTTTCTGCCAGGTCGCCAAGGTTTTTGGCTTCTGCGGCAAGGCCTTTTTCAAGCATTCCTTGCCCCATGGCAGCATGGGCAACGCCGAGAATCATGAGCAATATGGCAATCCTTTTCATCGCTTCAATTAACGCGGCAGCCTTTTTTTTATTGTGCAGATGTAATATTTGGTTTCTTTTGCCGTTAAATTACACATGCACAACAATGATAAGTTTCAGTCGCTGCGGCGGCAGTACCCTTCGTTCGAGTATGTGGCCTACCATCACGAGGAGACTCCTGAGGGGTTGCGCCTGTGGTTCGACTTCCGCATGGGCGACATAGAGTTCCACCCTACAGCCCTTGTGGAACGCCGACCGTTCCTCGACTTCAATGCCGCCATCGACGACATCGTCTTCAATATCGGTATGGTAGAACTGGTGAGCTACTGGAAGTGTGCCTGTCCGCCTACCGTCAAAGTGCTTTGCGGCAGCCTCTCCGACAGTCAAATAGCCTTCTGGCGCAAGCTCTACTGGCACGGCCTCGGCGAGTTCTTCTATACGAATGGCATAGATGCGTCCTTCGATGATTTTATGCACCTAAACGGCTACAAGACGGCAGGAGAACAGCATCAAATACTACCCACTACCCACTATCCACTATCCACTCACTACCTTGTCCCTATCGGCGGCGGCAAGGACAGCGTGGTCACCCTTGAACTGCTGCGCAGGGCGGGCAGGTCGGTGCGGCCGCTAATCATGAACCCGCGCGGCGCCACCGTGGAGTGTGCCAGGGTGGCAGGTTTCCCGGTGGAGGAGGTCCTTGTCATCCGCCGCACCATCGACCCTGTGCTGCTTGACCTTAACAAGCAGGGGTACCTCAACGGTCACACGCCATTCAGCGCCATGTTGGCTTTCTACACCCATCTGGCCTCCGTCCTCAGCGGTATCCCCAATGTGGCTCTCAGCAACGAGAGCTCCGCCAACGAGAGCACCGTCCTCGGCACCAGCGTAAACCATCAGTACAGCAAGAGCCTCGAGTTTGAGGACGACTTCCGGAATTATTGCATTAATGCAGCAACGTGTAAATGTGTTAGTGCTGACGCGCCAGCCACTGACGCAATAACGCATTCACGCAATAACGCATTCAACTACTTCTCTTTCCTGCGCCCGCTTACCGAGTTGCAGATAGCCATGCTCTTCAGCCGCTTCACGGCCTACCACGATGTGTTCCGCTCCTGCAATGTCGGCAGCAAGCAGGACATCTGGTGTGGCCATTGCGCCAAGTGCCTCTTCGCCTACATCATCCTCTCGCCGTTCATCGCCCCCGAGCGCCTCAACGCCATCTTCGGCAAGTCTATGCTCGACGATATGTCGTTGCGTACTGAATTCCTGCAGCTCACAGGCCATGCCGAGACAAAGCCTTTCGAGTGTGTCGGTACCGTCAGCGAGGTCAATGCCGCGCTGTCTATGGCGATAGAACGCTGGTATCCAGTCTCTCGCCCGGCATTGTTGAATGGCTATGATGTCAGTGCCATACCTCCTGCCGACACGCTCCATTCCGTCGCCGCTATAGGCAACCTCACAGCCGAAGAGCGTCAAATACTACAAGCAGCATGTACAGAGAAGACCAACTGAGAGCCTGTCTCGCCGGCAAGACGATACTCATCGCCGGCTACGGCCGCGAGGGGCAGAGCGCCGAGCGCCTCGTCAAGCGTCTCGTCCCCGAAGCGCAATACACCATAGCCACAAAGGTGGAGAACAACAGATGGAGAGGCACGGATGAACAGTGGCACGACGAATGGCCGTTCGATATGGTCATCAAGTCGCCCGGCATCCCTACCTTTCATCTTCCATCCGCTTCCTTCAGCCTTACCAGCCTGACAGATATCTTCCTGCAGGTCTACGGCGACCTTACCGTCGGCGTCACCGGCACCAAGGGCAAGTCCACCACCGCCAGCCTCATCCACCATTTGCTCCCGGGTAGCATCCTCGCCGGCAATATCGGCATCCCCCTCTTCGACATCCTCGACGACATAAATGAAGACAGCATCGTGGTGGCCGAACTCTCTTGCCACCAGCTGGAGAACATACACCGCGCACCACATATCTCGGTGCTGCTCAACCTCTTCCAGGAGCATCTCGACCACTACGAGGACTACCTCGGCTACAAGATGGCCAAGTTCCAGATTGCCCTCCGTCAGCATCCCGGCGACCATTTCTTCTACTGCACCGACAATCAAGAGCTTCACAATCTGGTGCGTGACAATGAGACCGCCGTCTTGAGTACCGTGCATCCCTACAGCCTTGGCGACGCCACCGACGAAGAACGCCGTCTTCTCGACGCCTGCCCCCTCAGCGGCGACCACAACCGCAGCAACGCCCTCGTGGCATGCCGTGTGGCAAGCCTGGTGACGCGTCAGCCACTTTCCACTGTCCACTTTCCACTTTCCACTTTCCATGGCCTCCGCCACCGCTTGGAGAAAGTCGGCACCTGTCAGGGCATCACGTGGTACGACGACAGCATCTCCACCATCCCTGCCGCCGCCATCGCCGCCGTGCGCGCCCTCGGCCGCGTCGACACCCTCATCCTCGGCGGCTTCGACCGTGGCATCGACTACTCGCCGCTGGTCGCCTTCCTGAAGGTGACGCCTTTGAAGAATGTCGTATTTGTCGGAAAGGCGGGCAGGAGGATATACGAAGACCTTGCCACTTGCCACTTGCCACTTTAATCGAGGACGACTACTCCAAGATAGTGCCTTGGTGCGCCGCGCACACGCCGCAGGGTGGGGTGGTGCTCCTCTCGCCGGCGGCAGCCAGCTACGACGCTTTCCGCAACTTCGAGCACCGCGGCGACTTCTTCCGCGAACAGATCGAACGGTTGTAACTTATTTATAGCGTTATGACAGATTATACAGATATAAGACATCGTTTGCACGAGCATCCGCAGACCGCCGGCAACGAGCAGTTTGCCCACGATACCATCATCCGTCACCTCCAGCAGCTGCACCCCGACAAGGTCTACACCCATGTCGGCGGCTACGGCGTCATCGCCGTCTGGGGCAAAGACCCGCAGAGGCCCACCGTCGCCTTCCGCGCCGACATCGACGCCCTGCCCATAGGCCACCGCTGCGGCCACGACGGCCACAACACCATCCTCCTCCGCCTGGCAGAGCTGATAGATAATGAAGAATTGAGAATGAAGAATGATGAATCGGCTACCGCAGCCATTGATTCTTCATTCTTCACTCTTCACTCTTCATTCAATTATCTTCTCCTCTGGCAGCCCGCCGAGGAAACCGGCACAGGCTCGCGCGCCATCCTCGACAGCGGCATCCTGCAGCAGTACAATATTTGTGCAATCTATGGCCTGCACAACATCCCCGGCTATCCGCTCGGCACCGTGGTCCTCTGTCCGCGTACTTTTGCCGCCGCCTCCACGGGCGTCGTCTACCACCTCGACGGTCGCGAGACCCACGCCTCCACCCCCGAGTTGGGCGTCAACCCAGGCCTCGCGGTGGCCGAGATAATGCAGCGTTTCGCAAGTTTCAACAACAGTAAAGGCGAATTCCGCCAGAGCACACTCATCTGCGTCCATGTTGGGCAGCCCGCATTCGGCACCTCCGCCGGACACGGCGAGGTGATGTTCACCCTCCGCGCCTTCACCAACGACGAGATGGAACGCCTGATTCATGACGCCAACAGCGCCGTCGACGAGATTGCCGCCCGCCACAAACTGACAGTCAGCCGCACATTAGTCGAACCTTTCCGCGCCACCGAGAACAACGGCGATTGCGTGGAGGCAATAGAAAAAGCGGCAGAGGATGTGCCGCTTCGTGTCCGTTATCAGATGGAGCCCAACCGCTGGAGCGAGGACTTCGCCGAGTATTTGCTGGAGTTCCGCGGTGCCATGTTCGGCATCGGCAGCGGCGAGCGGCAGCCCGAGCTGCACCACCCCTCCTACGACTTCCCCGACGCACTCATTGAGCCTGCCGCCCAGCTGTTCTTCCGCCTGGCAGTCGGCTATAACCAATAACCTATAACCTGATCTCGTAGGTGTTCACGATGCCCGAAGCCTCTTCGAGCACCATCTTCAGCAGTTTGCCGTCTTTGCTGCGGTAGGTGAGCACCACCGAGGCATAGCCTCCGCGCTTCACCTTGCCGGTGGCCGTGAGGGTCACCGTGCGCGTGCCTTTGCCGTTCACGGTCTCGCTCTTGGCGTTGTTGGCTTTGGCGGCCTCCTCCCAGTTGCCGGCGAGGCAGTTGAGCAGTGTGGCGCGCTGCAGGCCCACGGCCTTCACCTTGTCGGCGTTCACTTCGCCCTTCTTGCCGTTGAGGTTCATCCTCACGGTCTTGCCCTCCACGGTGAAGTATTCCCCTTCGGGGTCGCTGTAGTCCATGTTGAGGCTTTCCTTGCCGTCGAAGACCATGTGGCCTTTCTTGACGATGCTCTTGCCCGAGGCCTTGATGACGCGTGTGTGGGTGAAGTCGTCGTCGTAGGTTGTCTGCTGTGCCGCCGCGGTCAGCGCCATCAGCATAGCTGCAATCAGTATGGTTAAATGTTTCATAATATTTCTTTTGTACTCTTAAACACTCAAAACTTGCAACTCCTAACTCATAGCTCCTAACTCCTAACCCAAAACCCTCTTCCTGTACGCCGGTATCTTCATCAACTGCCTGAAGGCGAAGGGCTGCAGCGAGTAGGAGATCATTATCGTCGAGGCCATCCCTATCAGGGTGATGAGGCCTATGGAGCGTATGGCTGGGTGTACGGCGAATATCAGCGAGGCCACCACGATGACCAGTATCGACGCCGAGAAGAAGATGGCCACCTTGTGCCATGTCAGCATCTCGTTGCTGCCTGTGCGTGCCTGCGCCAGCAGCCCTTCGGTGATGAAGATGCTGTAGTCCACGCCCACACCGAAGACGAAGGTGGAGATGACTATGTTGATCAGGTTGAACTCCAGCCCGAACAAGGCCATGTAGCCCTGCACCATGAACCAGCTCAGCACCATCGGCAGGAACGACAGCAGTGCGGTTATTATGTTGTGGAACGACAGCAGGAGTATCACCAGCACGAAGAGCGACGATATCCACACCGCCACGTTGAAGTCGTCGTTTATGACCTCCACCAGGCTCTTGCAGTAGTAGAAGGGTTCCAGCACCATGGTCTTGGGGTTGGCGAGGGCGGCCTCGGTGACGGCGTCCTTGTCCTCCGGCAGCATGGCCACGTCGGTGAACACCATGTAGAGGCTTTCGGCCTCCGCTGCGGTGTCGCCGCCGTTGTTGAGTTCTATGAAGTTGGCCAGCATGTTCTTCGGCACCACGCCGCTCTCCACCAGCGAGGCGGCCTCGTAGTCGGCCTCTATCAGCCCCACGAAGTCACCGAACATTTCGGGGTCTATGCCGCAGGCCTTGGCGCTGCGGCGCACCGTGGCCATGGTCTCGGCCCTGCGCTGCGGTGTCCAATAGGCGTTCCAGGCGTCGATGCGGCGCTGCTGCTCGTCGAGGCCCACGAAGATGCGCGGCACGGCGTCGCTGTAGCTGTGCACCAGCCCCTCCTTGCGCAGCGAGTCGAGGATTGGCATCAGCCCCTTGTCGGCCGCAAGGGCGGCGTCGAGGTCGGCATCCACGGTGGCATAGTACAGGTGGCTGTAGCCGTCGTTGTTCTTGGCGTTGAAGAGTGCCTCGGCCTCCTTGAGGGGGGCGTCCTTGTAGTTCAGGTTGCGCAGGTCGCTGTCGAACCCCACCCGGTTGGCGAAGGCCACGCCAACCACCACTATTGCTGCCATCAGGATCAGGAACCAGCGCTTGCGGTCAAAGGGCATGTTGTTGAGCCTCAGCACGCGGCGGAACTGGCGGCTGTCGGTCTCCACGCGCCGCTTGGGCATGAAGTGGGGCAGGAAGACCAGGGCGAAGAAGGTGGTGCCTACGAGCGCCAGCGAGGCGAAGAGGCCGAAGTCGCGCAGCAGGCTGCTGTCGGTGAACAGCAGGCTGCAGAAGGCTCCTACGGTGGTGATGCACCCCATGGTCACCGGCGTGGCCTCGTCGAGCAGCATCTTCTCCGGGTCGCCCGTGGAGAAATGGTGTATGGTGACGTGCAGGCAGTAGCTCAACGCTACCCCAAGCACTATAGCGCTGATGCCCAGTGCCATGAGTGACATTGAACCCTGTATCCACCAGATGCAGGCCAGGGCGAAGACCATGCCGTAGCCTATGGGCAGCAGCTGCTTGAGCAGGAAGCCCGCGCTGCGGAAGAAGAATCCTATCAGGATGAGTATCAGCACCAGCGAGACGCCTACGGTGAGCACCAGGTCGGCTTTGATTCTGCCGGCGTTGGCCACGCTCGCCAATGGGGCGCCGTGGGCGAGGATGTGCACCTCGGGATGTTCGGCCTCGAAGGCGGCGGTCGTCTTGGCCAGCTGCTTGGCGAAGCGGTTTGCTGTCTTGGAGTCTGACGAGGCGAAGGCCGGTGCCAGCCAGGCCAGCGCCACGCTGCTGTCGGGGCAGAAGAAGTGGCCACCCACAATGGTGCGGCCTGCCGTAGCCCCTTCCATCAGGTCGCCTGCGATGACACGGCGCAGCCCCAGCGGGTCGGCGGCCACCATCTGCGTGGCTCCGCCGGTCTCGTCGGCCAGGAGCAGCTCCTGGTTCTTCTCCATCTGCGCCAGGGCGGCCTCGGGTCGCAAGGCCGAGTCGATGGCGGCATAGGCCGCCGTGTCCACGAACGTGGGCAGGTGCTCCAGCACGAAGTCCAGCGCCGCCAGACCCGTCTCGGCGTCGATGTGCGCCAGAATGTTGTCTATATAGCCCGTGGCCGAGTCGTCGGCCAGCAGCCGCTCTTCCAGCTCGTCCATCAGGGCGCCAAGTTCCTCGGGCTCCATCTTCCCGTCGGTGGGCGCCATCTGCAGGTACACTTTGTCCTTGAGCCCTATGGAGCTGAATGCCAGCTGGCTCTCCACGCTCTGCTGCGGCATCAGCGAGAAGATGTCCTCCTCATACTGCACCCTCAGCCCGAAACAGAGGAACACCACGAACGACAGCCCCATGACGATGTACATCAGCGCCTTGTGGCTGTGGAAGAAACGGTATACCGGTAGGAAAATCCTGCTCATAAAAGTCTTTCGGCCAGGCTGTTTGCAGCCTTCCTCTCTATAACCAATAACCTATAACCAATAACCTATACCCGCCTCAGCTGCGGCCCGTCTTCTTCTCGAGCTTTATGTAGTTGGGGAAAGGCACCTGTGTGCCGCCGACGTTGATGCTGGGCTTCACGCGCAGGCCCACCTTCGACGAGGTGCCCTCCTTGGTGAACGAGCTGGCGAAGCTCTTGAGCTTCTCCACGCCCTCCTTGGAGAAGAGGTTGCCAAGGTCGGTGTTCACACCCAGCGGCACCGTCGTCGTCGCACTCGGCATGATGCTGTAGCGCTGCGAGTTGACGCCGCTGGCCATGTCCTTGCCCTCGATGGCCAGGATCCAGTCCAGCGCCGTCATGGCGGCCTGCTGCGTCGTCGGGTTCTTCACGTCCACGTTGACGTTCATCGCCAGCGGCACCTTCTTGGTCTGGTAGGCGGCCACGAGCTTCACCACGTCGGTGGCCGACAGCTGACCCTGCGTCAGGTTCTTCACGTTGACGCCCGCCACGCTCACATTGTTGACGTTTTTCAGGTTGAATTCGCAGTTACGGAGGTTCGCCACGCTGGCAACGTCGTTGGCCAACTGGGTGAATACATCGCACGAACTGAACATCATAGCCCCTGCGGCTATCAGTGCAAGTGTTGTCTTTTTCATGGTGCAAAAGTACAAAAAATAATTCACACGGCCGAAAAATCTTTTCCACACCCCGCCCCAGCTCCTGCCGCTCGCCCCGCTCCGCCACCCTGCCGTTGTTCCATCTCAATATCTACCCCGCCACCCGAATACCCCGTAGGCGTTTCATTTTAATAGCCAGCACCTTGCAACTGAATATAAACGCCCCACGTCGTGCTTCCCTCGCAATCGCCATCCCCGCCACCCGAATACCCCGTAGGGGTTTCATTTTAATAGCCAGCACCTTACAGCTATATATAAAAGAACCCCGTCGGGGTTCCATCAACCATTGCGGTATGTCGCACCCTCTACGGCCCCCCTACGGACCCGGTACGGCATTTCTTCAGTAGTTCTTCAGTGCCGCACTGAAGAACTACTGAAGAACTACTGAAGAACGGCCGTAGGGACTCCGTACCGGCTCCGTACCGGAGGCGGTGGAAAACGCTCATTCGGCGACCGCAAAAACGCTGTTGATAAATATTATTTTGCCGTTTCGGACGAATTGTGTATCTTTGTATTTTGATTGTGTCATTAATATAATAGATAAAGATAAAATACTCAGTTTGTTATGGAAGAGACCAACGCTCCCGAAAGACAACTTAATTTTCTGGAAGAGATTATTGAACAGGGCCTGAGCGAGGGCAAGTACACTAGCATCCAGACCCGTTTCCCGCCGGAACCCAACGGCTACCTGCACATCGGCCACGCCAAGTCGATATGCATTAATTTTGGTTTGGCGAAGAAGTACGGCGGCAAGACCAACCTGCGCTTCGACGACACCAACCCCGTCAAGGAGGACACCGAGTATGTCGACTCCATACAGGAGGACATCCACTGGCTGGGCTTCGACTGGGCCGAGAAGCACTATGCTTCCGACTATTTCGAACAGCTTTACGAGTGGGCTGAACTTTTGATACAGAAAGGCTTGGCTTACGTCGACGACCAGACCCTCGACGAGATCCGCGAGGGCCGCGGCACGGTGACGACGCCGGGCAAGAACAGTCCCTACCGCGACCGCAGCGTCGAGGAGAATCTCGACCTGTTCCGCCGCATGCGCGCCGGCGAGTTCCCCGACGGCGCCAAGGTGCTGCGCGCCAAGATCGACATGGCGCACCCCAACATGATGTTCCGCGACCCCATCATGTACCGCATCCTCCATGCCCACCACCACCGCACGGGCGACAAGTGGTGCATCTACCCGATGTACGACTACGCCCACGGCCAGAGCGACAGCATAGAGCATATCACACACAGTATCTGCACGCTGGAGTTCGACATCCACCGTCCGCTCTACGACTGGTTCATCGAGCAGCTGGGCATCTGGCCGAGCCACCAGTACGAGTTCGCCCGCCTGAACATCAACTACACGGTGATGAGCAAGCGCAAGCTGCTGCAGCTGGTCAAGGAAGGCTATGTCAGCGGCTGGGACGACCCCCGCATGCCGACTATCTGCGGCTTCCGCCGCCGCGGCTATACGCCCGAGAGCATCAAGGCTTTCTGCGACCGCATCGGCGTGGCCAAGCGCGACAACATCATCGACTACAGCCTGCTGGAGTTCTCGGTGCGCGAGCACCTCAACAAGGTTGCCCAGCGCCGCATGGCGGTGCTCGACCCGGTGAAGGTCGTCATCGACAACTACCCCGAGGGGGATTGCGACTGCAATGGAGCAAACCCCGTTCCAAAGACGGAGATGCTGACCGCCGTCAACAACCCCGAGTGCGAGGCCGACGGCACGCGCCAGGTGCCTTTCGGACGCGAGCTGTGGATTGAGCGCGAGGACTTTATGGAGGTGGCACCCAAGAAGTACTTCCGCATGGCCATCGGCCAGGAGGTGCGTCTGCGCTATGCCTACTTCGTCACGGCGCAGAGCGTCGAGAAGGACGCCGAGGGCAACATCACCTGCATCCACTGCACCTACGACCCCGCCACGCGCGGCGGCGACGCCCCCGACGGCCGCAAGGTGAAGGGCACCATCCACTGGGTGGCGGCCCACAGCGCCGTGGACGCCGAGGTGCGCCTCTTCGACCGCCTCTTCGCCGTCGAGGCCCCGGACGATGTGGAAGAAGGCCACACCTTCCTCGAGAACCTCAACCCCAACAGCCTCAAGGTGGTGACGGCCAAATGCGAGCCTGCTCTCGCCGATACGGACAATAGTCAGTTTGCTGACGGCATCGCACGCTACCAGTTCGAGCGCATGGGCTACTTCTGCACCGACCGCGACAGCACTCCCGACCACCTGGTCTTCAACCGCACATGCACGCTGAAGGACAGCTGGGCGAAGATTAAGTGAAATAGTTAGGAGTTATGAGTTATGAGTTATGAGTTATGAGTTGTGAGTTATGAGTTGTGGACTTGAAGCTTCACACTTATCACTTATCACTTCACACTTACCACTTATCGCTTGAAATAATGAAGGCGCTGCCATACCTGTTCGTCGTGGGGTTGTTCGGGCTCTTCGCCTGCAACAATCTGCTGACGCGCGGCATGTTCATGGACGGCCTGATATACACGTCGGTGGCCGCCAACATGGCCGAGGGCGTGGGATCGTTCTGGCACCCCGTCTACACGGCCACGCAGTTCCCGCAGTTCTACGAGCACCCGCCGCTGATGATGTGGCTGCTGAGCCTGTGGATGAGGCTCTTCGGCACCGGTATGATGGCCGCCAAGGGCTACTCCGTGGCCGTGGTGCTGCTGACGGCGGCGCTGACGGTTGGGGTGTGGAAGCAGCTGGGCTTCAAGACGAGCCTCGGATGGCTGCCGCTGCTGGCGCTGACACTGATACCCGACGTGGCGCTGGCGGCGCACAACAACTATCTGGAGAGCACGATGACGCTCTTTGTGCTGGCCGCTGTGTGGCTGGTGCTGCGCGGCAAAGGGGTGTGGTGGCACCTGCTGGCGGGCGTGATGCTCGCGGCGGCGTTCCTGACCAAAGGCCCTACCGGGCTCTTCCCGCTGGCGCTGCCGGCGTTGCTGTGGCTCTTCGGCGAACGCCGCGGCTTCGGACAGATGACGCTGGGCACGCTGGCGATGGCGGCAGGCCTGGCGGCACCGCTGGCGCTGCTGTGGTTCTGTGTGCCGGACGCACAGGAGTTCCTGCACAAATACTTTGACAACCAGATAGTGGGTGGCATGCAGACGCAGGTGACGG
The DNA here is from genome assembly GCA_017522105.1 of Bacteroidales bacterium. Lineage (GTDB taxonomy): Bacteria > Bacteroidota > Bacteroidia > Bacteroidales > P3 > Colimorpha. The sequence goes on from JAFXAA010000008.1 coordinate 70,128, forward strand.
AGCGCACCTACATCGTCACCACGCTGTTGAGCCACGGCGCCACGGTGCTGGTGCCTGCGGCGGCGCTGGCGCTGTGGGGATGGCTCCACAAAGAGGCCGCCTGGCGCCCCACGCGCGACAGCTGGCGCCGCTTTGGCCTGGTGTTCGCCATTGCGCTCTGCGGCACGCTGCCGATGATGGTGAGCACCAAGCAGCGGGCGTTCTACCTGCTGACGGTCTTCCCCTTCGTGGCGCTGGCGGTGGC
>JAFXAA010000009.1 GCA_017522105.1 Bacteroidales bacterium
ATAAAACACATCGCCCACCTTCATCATCGGGCAGGCCTTCAGCCCGCAGATGCCATATTCTTTCGCCAAGTCCTCATTCAGCATCGTCTTGAGGATGGTAATCTTAACTTTCTTCATATTGTCCGGAGTGTTTCGATCCGATGATCTGGCCTCTGCTAAGACCATCTGTTATGGGTTGATAATCTGTTCTTCATAAAGTCCGATGTTTTTGCAAATCGGCTGCAAAATTACGAAAAATTTCCGACAGCATCACAACCCCAAGCCCCACCATCCTGGCCTCGACCGATCCCGTGGCCCTCGGCGAGGGCTTCCCGCTGGCCAAACACATAGCCATCCTGCTGCTGCTCGGCTTCGTGGCCTACGGCCTAAGCATCTACTGCTACACCTACGCCCAGCGCACCATCGGCGCCGCCCTGTCGTTCCTGCTACTCGGCGAGCTGCTGATGCCCCTCTTCCTCGTCGCCACCGCCGTGATGTCCGCCGGTTGCTGGCTGGCCGCCAAAAGCAACCCCTAATCTTCCGATGCTGGTGCAAGAAAATAGTTTTTGCATTGTTTTTTTTCGTATCTTTGCGGCCGCAAGCGAGGAATGCCGATGCGATACAAAAAGCTGATAATACTGCTGTTTGCCCTGCTGTGGCTGATGCCAGCCCAGGCCGTGGACACTCCAGAACGGAATGCCGAGCTGTCGGTGGGCACTGGTGTGCACCGCCCCGAATGGGTCGACATAGGCATGTGCGACGTGCTGGCCGTCACTTCCACATCTACACTCACTCCCCCCACTACCGTACGCCTCGTCCACGACACGCCCACAGGCTTCGCCCCCTCGGTGGCGCTCCGCCACATGCCCGTCGGCAGCCGGATGCTCCTGAGGGCCGACATGCACCCATACGTACATCGCTCGTGCATATACCTCCTGCGCTGTCTCCGACTCTGATTGTTCCCTTTCGTAGTTAAGTATTTACATGTGGTCAAGGCAACACCGCGGGGTTCTGCGTGTCTGCCTGTACCGTGATTGTTTTACATCATGAATGCAAAAGAGAACGAATGGAATACATCAGAAAATCAATCTATAGCCTGCCGGAGATACGCCGCACGTTGATGCCACTCTGGTCGGCGTGGGCGCTGACGGCCGTCGGCGCCGTGTGCGGCGTGCTTTATTTCCTCCTGCCCGACCTCTCGGTGGGAGGCTCTTCCGCATTGATCGGCGGCGTCATCGTGGGCGTGTGCGCCCTGCTGACGGTGCTCTGCTACTGGCTCTTCGGCGACAGCCGCCGCCCCTACAGCCGTGAGCTGCACGCCGTGCTGGAGCCCACCTACGCCTACTACCTCGCCTCGGCCAAAGAGGCCGTGATTGCAGCGCTGGAGGCTCACGACGAGCAGACCCTCGACACCGTCAAGCGGCAGGCCAAGCCCGAGCTGGCACTGGTGCGCTACAGCGACAAGGAGGAGCGCACCTACTACTCGCAGCTCACACGCGTGGAGGGCAAGCGGTACATACCGCTGACAGACATCATTATCAACAAAACAAAATAGACAGACAATGGAACACATAAAAACAATAGATGAATATATAGCCGCCGAGATGGGTGGCAAGATAGTTCGCAAACGCAATTCTCCCATGGCCCATATAGCGGTGCTGGCCATCGGAGTGGTGCTGCTGGTGCTGCTCCACAGCACGCACGCGGCCGACAGTGTGCAAGCCATGATGCTCACCGCGGGCATCATTTGCCTGGTGGTGGGGCTGGTGCTCACCGCCATGAACCTCTCGGGTGCCATGTGGCATTATAAATATATAGCCACCGGCAGCCGAATGAAGGAGTACAAGGTGTACCTCAGCCCCGAGGACTACCGCGTGGCATACGACGCGCTGACCACAGGCGCCACCGGCGACCTGGCCACGGTGAAACCCGTCGTCAGCAGCAACAGTGCCCTGCGGGTGCTGCACAGCAAAGACGGTTCCATAGCCCTCGTGCAAGGCGGCCGATACGACACAGGGCACTTCGAGGCCGAGACACCTGTCAAAGTTCTTGTTGGCACAGAAGTTGCGGCAATAGAAGCGTTATGCAGATAGAATTCATACTACTCACACTCTCGATACTCTTCTTCGCCAGCATACTGGCCGGCAAGGCGGGCAGCCGCTTCGGTGTGCCCGCCTTGCTCTTGTTTCTCGCCGTGGGCATGCTCTTCGGCAGCGACGGACTCGGCATCCACTTCGACAACATAAAGGTGGCGCAGATTATCGGCACCGTAGCGTTGAGCGCCATCCTGTTCTCCGGCGGCCTGGACACCAAAGTGTCCGACATCAAGCCCGTCCTCGGGCCGGGCATCGCCCTGGCCACGCTGGGAGTGCTCATCACCGCCGTGGCCACAGGTGTCATCCTCTACTTCCTGCTCGACCACCGTCTGGGCATCAGCATCATGGGAGCCCTGCTGCTGGCCTCCACCATGAGCAGCACTGACTCGGCATCGGTCTTCTCCATCCTGCGCGGACGCGGGCTGAACCTCAAGCACAACCTGCGCCCCACGCTGGAGCTGGAGAGCGGCGCCAACGACCCGATGGCCTACGTCCTGGTGCTTACATTCATCAGCTTGGTGCAGCAGGGCGGCACGCCGCAGTGGGGCAGCGCCATAGCCATGCTGGTGGTGCAGCTGGCCGTGGGCGCCGTGGCTGGATGGCTCTTCGGCAAAGCGCTGGTGTGGGTGGTCAACAAGATAAACATTGACAACGCCGCCCTCTACCCTATCCTGATTCTGGCGGGCTCGTTCTTCGTCTTCGCCGCCACCTACTACATGCGGGGCAACAGCTACTTGGCCGTCTATATCGCCGGCCTGGTGGTGGGCAACAGCAAGTTCGTCCACCGGCGCTCCACGCGCAACTTCTTCGACGGCATCACCTGGCTGGCACAGCTCTCCATGTTCCTCACCCTCGGCCTGCTAGTGAACCCCAGCGAACTGAAGGATGTACTGGTGCCGGGACTGGTGATCAGCTTCGTGATGATTCTCGTCACCCGCCCCTTGAGCGTATTTCTCTCGCTGGCTCCGTTCCGCAAATACACCCTGCGCGACCGTCTCTTCGTCTCGTGGGTGGGGCTGCGCGGCGCCGTGCCCATCATCTTCGCCATCACCTGCCGTGCCGCCGGTCTCCCACACGGCGACGTGATGTTCAACATCGTCTTCCTCTGCACGCTGGTGAGCCTTGTAGTGCAGGGTACCACACTGCCCCTGATGGCACGCTGGCTGGGCGTCTCCGAACCGCCTGCCGAGCCCCAGCAAGCTGCCTCGCAGGACTTCGACATCGACTTCCCCGAGGAGATCAAGTCCTCGACGAGCGACATCGAGATTACCGAGGCCATGCTCGAACACGGTGCCCACCTGATGGACCTCCGCCTGCCGGAGAAGACACTGGCCATCATGGTCAAGCGCGGCGAGAGCTACTTCGTGCCCACAGGCAAGACCCTCCTGCATCCAGGCGACCGCCTAATGGTGCTTAGCGACAACCAGCAGGCCCTCGACGACACCCTCCAGCGCCTCGGCGTATCTGCGCCCGCCGATGCCCCCAAACCACCCAAACGCCCCTGGTACAGCGTCCTCTTCGACGACAGCGAGTGAAAAAACGCCACGACGCACAATTTCTGTGCTCTACAGGCGTTAATTATAATATTAATGAAAAGAAAGATATGACTGCAAAACTCACTCTGATGCTTGCCATCGCTCTGTTGACTGTCAGTTGCCGACAGGTAGACTCTGCCACTGCCGTCACAGATGATACCATGCACTGCGAGGCCAGCTTCCTGCTGGGCGCCGGCGCCGAGCTGCGCCTGCTCTCCGACGGCAACCTCTCGCAACTTGAGCTCTACTACGGCGGCGACCTGCAGGAGCTCGTCGGCACCGCCAACACCGACTATGTCCGTTCCGACAACGGCCAGATAACACTTGACACCATCACGGACACCGCGCTGGCGCCCGCCTTCGTGGTCCGCACCTACGACCGCTCGTCGACCTACGGCGCCGAAGTGTGGTATGTCATCTCCCCCTACCGCCGCGACGACCCCGACGGCCCGTGGAACATCGTCAAGGTGCCTGATGATAAACCCACGCTGCAGCGCGTGGGGCAATACATACGCTGATGCTTACCGCCACACACATCATCGGCATACTCCTCACCGTCGGTCTGTTGCTGGCGGTGAGCGTCCTCTCGGGCCGCAAGGTGAAGGATGCCCGCAGCTTCACCACCGGTGGCCGCGCGGGCTCATGGATGGTCTGCGGCGCCATCCTCGGCACCCTCGTGGGTGGCCAGAGCACCATCGGCACAGCCCAGCTGGCCTTCTCCTTCGGCCTCTCGGCCTGGTGGTTCACCATCGGCGCCGCCCTCGGCGCTCTGGTGCTGGGCCTTGTCTACGCCGCCCCCTTGCGCCGCAGCGGATGCTCCACCCTCATGGAGGTGGTGCGCCAGCAGTATGGCCGCCGCGCCGAGACGGTGGGCTCCATCCTCTTCCTTGTGGGCATATTCATCAGCATCACCTCGCAACTCCTCTCCTCGTCGGCCATGCTCAGCAGCCTCTTCGGTCTGCCCGTGGGGTGGGCCTTGGCCATAGGCGCCCTCCTCATAGCCGCCATGGTGCTCGGCGGCGGCATACGCAGCGCAGGGGCTGGCGGCATAGTCAAACTGGTGCTGCTCTACGTCAGCTCGCTGGCGGCAGGCATCGCCGTGTGGCACATAGGCCACGGCCTCGGCGGCATACGCGACAGCATAACGCAGATATACGCGTCGCCGCAGCTGGCGGCGTTGAACGACATCACCTGTGCCGAGGACATCCACCGCCGCTACGGCACCTTCCTCGCCCGCGGCCCGCTGAAAGACCTCGGCGGCTGCCTCTCGCTCACACTCGGCGTCGTCTGCACGCAGACCTACGCGCAGGGCATCTGGTCGGCAGCTACGACGCGCAAGGCGAAACTCGGCGCCGTCTACTGCGCCGCCCTCATACCGCTCATCGGCGCCGCCTGCACCCTCGTGGGCATGTACATGCGCGGCCACTACGTGACGGCCGACGAACTCTCGGCCCTCCAAGCCGCAGGCTGTCAGCTGCCTGAGGGCATAGGCGTGCTGGAGAACTCGCTGCAGGCATTCCCAACCTTCATCCTGGCCCACCTGCCCGCCTGGCTCGGCGGCATAGCCCTCGGAGCCATGCTGGTCAACATCCTTGGCTGCGGCAGCGGCCTGGTGCTCGGCGCCGCCACCATCCTCACGCGCGACGTCTACGGCAACCTGCTGTCGCTCCTGCGCCGCAGCCCGCGCCTCGGCCAGCTGGCCCAGACGCGCCTCTCCATCCTCCTCCTGCTGGCTCTGGCCGTCGTGGCGGCACATTTCGTACAAGGCTCTTTCATCAACGACCTCGGCTTCCTCTCCCTCGGCCTCCGCGCAGCGGCGCTACTGCTGCCTTTGAGCACAGCGCTCTGGATGCCCGCGCGCTTCAGCCCGCGCGCCGTCACGGCAAGCATGGTGGCTGGCACCGTGGCAATGCTCGCCGCCGGAATGCTCAAACTGCCAGCCGACCCCATGTACTACGGCCTTCTTGCATCCGCCGCAGCCATGCTTACAGGGACGAAAAGCAAAGACATACATCGCTGACAATCAACACTAACAGACACCATCATCACCAATGTTGGTGATTTTATTTTGCCATATCGCAAAAAAGTAGTACTTTTGCACCGCCTTTTCGGCAAAGAATATTGCAATATTAATCCTAAAAAAAAGAAACAAAATGGCTTACAAAATCACTGACATCTGCGTTGCTTGCGGCACCTGCATCGACGAATGCCCCGTCGGAGCTATCAGCGAAGGCGACATCTACAAGATTGACGAGAACGCTTGCGTTAGCTGCGGTACCTGCGCTGGCGCTTGCCCCACCGGCGCCATCGTCGAGGGTTAAGCACATTCAGAGCAACCCAACAAAAAAAGCCCCTTTGCAGGGGCTTTTTTTATTATCCGACGAACCCTTTTCCGCACCCATCCCCTACGGAGCCCCTACGGCCCCCCTACGGCCGTTCTTCAGTGGAAGGCCGTCGCGAGGCCGTGGAACACCCGCAGGGGAGCCGTAGCGGCTCCCCTGCGGGTGTTTCGGCGTGGATGCGCAGCATCGCCATTTTTAGAGAAGCCACGCCAGTGGGCTGGGTAGCTCGCCTCCGGCGAGCGCCCACGTCCGCCGCCTCTCTCCATTGCCCGTTGCGGGGGGGGGGGCGGAACAAGGTTAGTTCTGAGAACGCACGGCACGGACGGATAGACCGCAGTAGCGGTAGCTGCTGTACATGTACTGGTCGTCCTCGTGAAGCGGATGCAGGAAGACCTCGAATACTTCCGCCGCCACGCGATGCCCGACCCGCACCGCACACGCGACGCCGCGCCGGACGACGAGGAACCCGAGCAGCCCGTCGAGCCGGCGGAATAGCCGTGCAATTGCGCCCCGCACCACTGCAAGGACATGAAACAATGCTGCAAAAGCGTTTTGCAATGGTGCGAGGCGAAACTGCACAGAAACGGCAAATTTCCGCCGCCTCGCGGGCAATAAAAACCGCAGGGCGGCGTTTGTTTCAGTGATTAACTTTTAATGGTTTATGCTATTTAAGAAAATAATGTTAGTATGCGTGGCTCTTCTCTCCGTCGTCGCTACCGCTTCGGCACAGACTTCGTACAACGCCTACTACGAAAAAAACATATGCGCTTATAGCAGTATGGCGGAACGCAATTACGCTCTGGCGGCGAAACTCTACGAAGAGGCCTTTGCCGACAATCTCCCTTTTCCTGACGACCTCGCCAATTTGCGCGACTGCTACCTCGCGATGGGTGACACCACCAGTGCGGTCAATTGCGTCAATCGCATGATTACCTGCGGATGGCAACTGCATGAGACTTATCCCGTGATGGACTTTACTCCTATGGAAAACAGAATCGGGGCATTTGACTCGGCACGGATTGCCCAAATCACTGACATTTACCCGACGTTGCGCCAAAACTATTTGCAACAGATTGACCCCGCCAAGAACGCCTATCTCGAACGGATTGTCCTGAACGAAATCTTCTGCCAAGAAGTAAGGGATGGAGTGTTCGGTGAGGAGCGATGGACAAATGTGCTGTTTGCACAGAATGCGGCCGACCTTTGCGAACTGCTCAAGAACAAGGAGCTGGACAGAGAGCATGTCGACGTGTGGAACAGTCAGCTGCTACAGATTGCTTTGGTCCATTGTGCGAAAGCCTTGGGACTGAAAGAATATGCGAGAGAAAGGCTATACACCGAAATGATGGAACTGTTGAAGCAGGAGGTGCTGAAAGGTAATCTGTATCCGGATGTATACGCCAGCGTCTATGACATCGTCTATTGGTTCAATTATGGCAAGTCCTACTATGGCAGGCAGCTTTCTTTCGACCCGGAGACCGGCAAGCACCGCTGCGTAGAGATTGAGGACACTGCCACCGTCGACAAGCGCCGCGCCGAGATAGGCCTTCCGCCCATTTGGGCTTTTTGTAAGAAATACAATATCACTCCTCCCGCCAATTATTAACCCCCTATTGCAGCCGCGCAACGCACAAAGTAAGGGTGTAAATCAAAAATGCAAAAAAAAGCGGAGCCACACGGCTCCGCTTTTCGCGTTTAGGGTGTTACTTTCGGTTTACATTTCGGAAAGTTTCTTGTAGCCCTCGTAGCGCAGTTTGGCGTTGCGTTCGGTGGCGACGAAGAGTTCTTCGGCCTCCTGGGGGTACCCCGTAAGGGGAACTGAACACCGCTGAATTGAATCTAATCCAGTGAAGAAGGTCTTCATCAGCGAGTTGTAGCGCACCTCGCCCATGATGAAGTCGCGGAACATGCGCAAAAAAAAGAGCATCCCGATTGGAATGCTCTTTAAAAAGATTGGCGGCGACCTACTTTTCCACAAACAAGTGCAGTATCATCGGCGATGTGAGGCTTAACTTCTCTGTTCGGAATGGGAAGAGGTGAACACTCACTCCATAGCCACCA
>JAFXAA010000010.1 GCA_017522105.1 Bacteroidales bacterium
ATAAAATTTCTTTTTTGACTTTTGCATACCATGTTTTTTAACTGTCCCAGATGTCCCACTGTCCCGCCCCACCAGCCTCTGCCACTCGTAATCCCCTAATCCTTACATACATGGCAACTTCACCCTTTTACCTTTCACTTCAAACGCTATCATCCTTTATCTCCCTTTATCTCCTTCTATCTCCCTAAATTTTCACTTTTTCACTTTATTAACGGCTACTAAACGGCTACAAGACGGCCATAAGACCCCATCAACCGCCCCCTGAACGGCGAGCTTGTGGAGGAGCTGAAGCGGACGCCTGTCGATAGGCGATAATGAGGTAATACACTTTTTATTTCACCTCGCAGGAGAGTATCTCGATGCGGCGGGCCATGGCGGCGGGGAGGCTGTAGACGGGGTCTTTTGAAGTTGAGAGCTGGGAGTTGAGAGTTGAGAGTTGGTCGACGCCCTTGGGTTGCTGTGTGAGTATGAGACGGCCGTCGTCCATGGCGTCGGCGAACATGCCGCCGCGCCAGGCGCGCAGCATGTTGACGAAGGAGGCTATGCGGCGTTCGGAGAGCACTTGGTTGTATTCGTTGCGGAACACCGGCGAGGCGTAGCCCGCTATGGTCAGCACCACGCTGTGCCCCTCGTCGAGCTGCTCCTCCACATAGTCGAACAGCGCCTCCACGCGCTCGTAGTTGCCCACCACGCAGGTGTCGAAGAAGAGCTGCATCATGGCCGAGTCTTCGGCGTTGTCCTGGTGGCTTATGTACTCGCCGCGCAGCTGTGCGTAGCGCCGCTGGCAGTCGGTGTAGGAGGCTTCGGTGGTGCTTTTGCGGCTCGCGGGGTCGGGCTCGTCGTTGTGGAAGTAGAGGAAGAGGGGGAACATGAAGGAGTTGGGAGCTGTGAGTTGTGAGTTATGAGATGTGAGTTCTGTGTTAGGAGTTGTGGTGTCGACGGCGACGACGGTATCTCTCTTGGCCAGCAGGGTGCTGTCCAGCGACCACTCGTAGATGTCGTTGCAGCACATGGAGTCGTTGAGGAAGTAGCTGTCGGCGCGGTTGCTGCTGAGGTAGCCCGCCGTGGGCATGGCGGTGGCGGAGTCGCGCTGGCTGATGGTGAAGTAGATGTCGTTCTGCTCGCTGTTGAGGCAGTGGCAGACGGCTTCGGCGCGCTGCCATGTGTTGCGCTGGCCCACGGCGCAGTAGATGTCGTGGCCGCCGCGGCCGCCGGCGCGGTTGCTGCTGAAGTAGAGCACGCCGTTGGGCTGGTCGTAGAAGGGCGTGATGTCGTCGGCTGTGCTGTTGACCTGCGGCCCGAGGTTGACGCACTCGCCGGCCGCGCCGTTGCGCACCAGCGAGTACCATATATCCATGCCGCCCATGCCGCCGGGGCGGTCGCTGACGAAGTAGAGTATCACCGTGCTGTCGGCCAGGCGAGCGACGGCGGGATGTGTGGCGGTGTGTGTGTCGGTGTTCACCCTGCCCCTCAGCCGCTGCGGTTTGCTCCATCCGCGTCTGAGTTTCTTGGCCCACCATATCTCGCAGCGCAGGTCGGGGTCGCCCACGCGGGCGCGTGTGAAGTAGAGGTCGTTGGTCAGCGGGTCGAGGGCCAGGTTGCCCGTGTGGTCGCGCCGCGTGTTGAGGCCCCAGCGGCTGGGCTTGGGGCGTGCCAGCTTGCCGCTGCGTGCTATGCGTGCCTGGTAGACCTTCATCTGCGCGCTGTTGAAGTTGAACATTTTGCCGCCGCTTTTCTCTGGCGGCATGGCGCTGAAGGCCATGATGGTGTCGCCCACGCGTATGGCGCCGGTCTCGCTGCCGGTGGTGTTGTAGGGACTCTCAAGGTGCTTGACGGTGTATTGCGCTTGCGCGCAATTGAAAGTTGAAAGTTGAAAACTTAGAATTATGCTTGCACAGGTTGCAAGCATGACTTTAGATGTTATGAACTTCGATAACCTCAATTTTCTATGGCCTTATTTCTTCTTTTTTGAACGGCGAATTTTACGAAAAGTGGATAGTGGTCAGTGGCCAGTGGCTTGCGCAGGTTGATTTTGGACGAATTACTCGAATTGTCGGCGACATTTTTCATTTTTCATTTTTCAAAATATAGGGCATTGTATGGCCCTGCGTTTGCGGTTGTCCTTGTGTATCATGTACACCACGCCCACCTCGAAGGCACCTATGGTGTGGCTTGCCGTGGCCAGGCGCGAGAGGTTGACGTCGTAGCAGAAGGCGAAAGTCCAGCTGCGCCAGAGCACGGCGAGGTCTATCGCCGCCGCGTCGGCGTGTCGCCCAATGATGCCTGCGCTGAAGGCCAGGTAGCGGCGCGGGTCTTCGTCGACATACCAGCGCACGTCGCAGCCGTAGACCATCTCGTTGAAGTTGCGCTGTCGCTGGTAGCCCACCACCGGCAGCAGGCCCCAGTCGCTGAGGAACCGCCATTCGGCGCGGCCGTAGATGTTGAAGTGGCGACTCAGGCGCGCGTCGGCGGCGATGTCGGTGTGGCTGATGTCGGGCTCGTTGATGTTGCGCAGCGAGGCGCCGAGCTTGGTGTAGAGCACGTCGCTGAGCTGCGAGTAGAGTGCCACGCCGGCGCCGAGGGTGGGGTAGATGACCTTGGTGCGGTTGAAGCTCTCGGTGCCGTCGGTCATCACGATGCCGTCGGTGCTGAAGCCCACCTGGCCCAGGCCGCCTTCGAGCCCCACGGAGACGATGTTGCTGCCGTCGCCGATGCCCTGGAAGTAGCTGACGATGGCCGATGCCGTCGTGGAGCCGTAGCCGAGGGTGCCGGCGCGGTCGTTGCTGACCCACAGGCCTGCGTTGAAGCCGTTGCGGTGCAGGGCGCTGCGCGCGAGGGCCACCTCGGCGGTGGCGCTGAAGGTCTGGAAGGGGGTGCTCACCGAGGCCCACTGGTTGCGGTAGACGGCCCCGAAGCGCGCCGTGGCGTCGAAGAAGCCGCTGTAGGCGGGGTTGAAGAGCAGCGGGTCGAGGTCGAACATCGAGAAGTGGATGTCCTGGGCATGCAGGGGAGTGAAGAAAGAAGAATGAAGAATGAAGAACAGGCTGACGCAATAAAGCGTGCGCCTGCAACGATTCTTCATTCTTGGTTCTTCATTCTTCATTTTACCGGGTGTACGGAGGTAACGATATGTCGGCATACTCGCCGTGCTCGTATTTCAGCGTGGCTGCGATGCCCACCATGGCGGCGTTGTCGGTGCAGAAGCTGAAGGGCGGGATGAAAGCCTGCCAGTGGTGTTTCTGGCAGATGCGCTGCAGCTCGCTGCGCAGCAGCGAGTTGGCGCTGACGCCGCCGGCGATGGCCAGCTGGCGCACGTGGTTGTCCAGCGCGGCGCGCTCCACCTTCTTGAGCAGGAAGCCCACGATGGTCTTCTGGATGGAGGCGCAGAGGTCGGCCTTGTGCTTCTCTATGAAGTCCGGGTCTTCTTTCAGGCGGTCCCGGAGGAAGTAGAGGAACGAGGTCTTGATGCCCGAGAAGGAGTAGTCGTAGCCCGCGATGTGCGGGGTGGCGAACGTGAAGGCGTCGGCGTTGCCCTCCTTGGCCAGGCGGTCTATGACTGGGCCTCCGGGGTAGCCGAGGTCCATGATCTTGGCGGCTTTGTCGATGGCCTCGCCGGCGGCGTCGTCGATGGTGGTGCCGAGCACCGTGATGTCGAAGTAGTCGCGCAGGAGCAGTATCTGCGTGTGGCCGCCGCTGACGAGGAGGCAGATGAAGGGGAACTGCGGCATGGGCTCGCCGCGGTCTATGAAGTGGCTCAGCACGTGGGCCTGGAGGTGGTTGACCTCGACGAGGGGTTTGCCGATGGCTGTGGCGAAGCTCTTGGCGAAGCTCACGCCCACGAGCAGGGAGCCCAGCAGGCCCGGGCCGCGCGTGAAGCCCACGGCGTCCACCTCTTCCTTGCCTATGCCGGCCTGCCGCAGGGCGGTGTCCACCACGGGCACTATGTTCTGCTGGTGGGCGCGGCTGGCCAGCTCGGGCACCACGCCGCCGTACTGTTCATGCACTTTCTGGCTGGCGATGACGTTGCTCAGCACGCGCCGGTCGCGCAGGACCGCCGCCGAGGTGTCGTCGCAGCTCGATTCTATTGCCAGTATTGTTGTCATTGTCTGTTGTCTGTACACAGCCCCTATGGCGTCTCGCCGGCATTGCTACGGCCGTCCTGTTGCATTTGCGCCGTGAAACATCGCGTCGCGGACGTTTCACGGCCGTAGGGACTCCGTGGTGTGCCGTATGGGGGCCGTGGTGTGCCGTCGGCTCTGCCGACAAGGGGCGTGTTATTGATTGTTGATTTAGAGTAGCTTGCGCACCTGTTCGATGACCTCCTCCTCGCTACCGTCTTGGTAGCCAGCGTGTTGCCACACTATCTCGCCGTCGCCGTTGAGGATGAAGGTGTGGGGCACGTTGACGACGTTCATGGCGCGCTTGAGGTCGCTGTTCTGGTCGAGGTATACCTCGTAGGGCCAGTCGTTGCCGTCGACATGGGGTTTGACGCGTGCCGCCGAGCGGGCGTCGTCGATGCTGACGGCCACGAGCTTGACGCCGGTCTCTTCCTGCCACTCGTCGTAGACTTCCTTGATGTTGTTCAGCTCGCGGTTGCAGGGTTTGCACCATGTGGCCCAGAAGCTGATGATGACGGGCTTGCCGCCGTTCTGGATGGCCGAGGACTGCACGGAGGCGCCGTCGACGGTCTTGAGCGTGATGTTCTGCGGCATCTTGGCGTTCTGCGCCATGAGGCCTGCGGCCATGAGGAGGCCGACGATGGTGAGGATTGCTTTTTTCATATCGTAAGTTTGTATTGCAGGTTGTCTATTTCTTGCGTTTCGCGCTGGATGAGTTCGTGGACGAAGGCCGGGGCCTCGCCGTCGGCCAGGTCGTCGCGCATCTGGAAGAGGCGTCCGTAGTGCAGGCCGAAGTCTTCGTAGAGGGGGTTGCCGAGGGCGCAGGCTGTGGCGAAGAGGCGCGCGGTCTTGCCGTCGATGATTTTCATGTATAATGAAGAATTGAGAGTGAAGAATGAAGAATTATCGGGGTTTGGGTTGGCTGCGTCGGCCCGTTCTTCATTCTTCGTTCTTCGTTCTTCATTCATTTGCAGCTGCAGGAGTTCGGCCTGCACCATGTCGATGACGGTGTTGTTGACGAGGCGGGTGGCCTGGCGGTCGTCGACTTCGTCGAGGAGGTGCATGATCTGCGCCAGGAGCCAGTCGCCGACGAGGACGGCTGTGGCGTTGCCCCAGCGGGCGTTGACGGAGGGCAGGCCGCGGCGCGTGTCGGCGCGGTCTATGATGTCGTCGTGCAGGAGCGAGGCGTTGTGGAGCATCTCGACGCAGGTGGCGAGGAGCATAGTGCGCCGCGAGCGGAGGGCCTCGTCGCCGCGTGTGGCTGCCGCCGTCAGGAGGAGTCGCGGGCGCAGCATCTTGCCGTTGCGGGCGGAGATGTAGTCTTCCACCTGTCGCAGCAGCGTGTTGTCGCCCTGCGTCATGCGGCGCAGGTACTCGCGGCGTACTTGTTCAAGTTCAGGCTCCAAATTCATTGTAGAGGGTGGTGAGTTTGTTGGTGAGTTGTTTGGAGGCTTTGACGAGAGGCAGTCGCAGTATGTTGGTGATGCGGCCTTGGGCTTCGAGGAGGGCTTTGATGCCTGTGGGGTTGCCTTCGTCGAAGATGGCGTGCATCAGGGGCAGGAGGCGGTAGTGGATGGGCAGCGCGTGTTTGAAGTCGCCTTTGAGGGCGAGGTGCACCATGTCCGACGTCTCTTTGGGCAGGGCGTTGGCGATGACGGAGATGACGCCGTCGGCGCCGAGGGCGAGGAGGGGATAGGTGAGGGCGTCGTCGCCGCTGATGACACGGAAGCCCTGCGGGCGGTTGCGCAGTATCTCCATGACCTGGCTGATGTTGCCGGAGGCTTCTTTGATGCCTATGACGTTGGGACACTCGGCGGCGATGGCGAGGGCCGTCTCGGCGGCGATGTTGACGCCTGTGCGGCCCGGCACGTTGTACATGACCACGGGCACCGGCGAGGCTTCGGCCACGGAGCGGTAGTGGGCCAGGAGGCCGCGCTGGTTGGGCTTGTTGTAGTAGGGGGCGACGGAGAGGATGCCTGCGATGCCGTCGAAGTTGGTGCGGTTGATGGTGTCGGTGACGGCAAGGGTGTTGTTGCCGCCGAGGCCGAGCATAATGGGGACGCGCCCGGCGACGGTCTCGACGATGAACTCCTTGACGGCGGCGCGCTCGCTGTCGGTCATGGTGGCTGCCTCGGAGGTGGTGCCGAGGGCCACGATATAGTCGACGCCGGAGGTTATGATGTACTCGATGAGTGCTTCGAGCTTGGTGAAGTCGACGGTCTCCTGGCCGCGACGGAAGGGCGTGATGAGCGCCACGCCGGTACCTGTGAATAGGGGTGTTTTCATATAGTGTTAAGTTTTAATCGGTGAGTGAGAAGTGATGAGTTTGGAGTCGGTAGTGGGTAGTCGGTAGGGGATAGTGAGTAGTATCGTTCATCATTCACCATTCATCATTTATTTTTTTATCATGCTGAGGTATTCGATGATGTTGTTGAAGAAGCCTTTGAGCTCCACGTGGCCGTCGCCGCGGATGATGAGGTCGAAGACTTCGGTGGGGTCTTCCGAGGGGGTGGCATAGGCCACCTTGAGGTTGGCCTGCGTGCGCAGCGCCACGTACTGTGCAAAGAAGTTCTCGTCGCCGATGGTGTCGATGAGGAGGTCGTAGTGGCGGCTCACGAAGGGCTCTATGGAGTCGTCGGAGGGAAGCCCCCAGACGTTGAAGTTGCTCTTGGTGCGGCAGATGTGGGTGTTCTGGTGGGTGATGACGAAGTTGAGGTCCTGGCCGCTGTCGAGGAGGGCCATGATATGCACGGTCTTGCCCTGGTTCTCCATGACTTTGGCAAAGTGGTGGAGTATGTTCCACGAGGCTTCGTCGCTGAGGCGGCAGATGACGCCGATGGTGCGCACTTCCTCGATGTTGTCTATCTTCTTCTCGCGCGGGGCAGCCTTGAGGTCGCGGATGATGCTGCGACGGCGTATGTCTTTGATGAAGTCGAACATGATTTGTGGTATGGGTTATAGATTGTTTTGTCCGTTCGGTTGTCTGGTTACTGTTTGTCGAACAGGGTGTGCTGTCGGTATAGTGCGAAGGAGCGGCGGTGGTAGGGGGTGATGCCGTGGCGCTCGATGGCGTCGTAGTGTGCCGCTGTGGGGTAGCCTTTGTTGCGGTCCCATCCGTAGTCGGGGTACTCTTGGTGCAGCCGCAGCATGATTTCGTCGCGGTGTGTCTTGGCGAGGATGCTGGCGGCGGCGATGGACATGTAGGTGGCGTCGCCTTTGACGAAGGTCTGGTAGGGGATGTCGGTCTCGTTGTAGAAGCGGTTGCCGTCGATGAGCAGGAAGTCCGGCTTGGGGCCTTTGAGCTGCTGCACGGCGAGGCACATGGCATGGGTGGAGGCGTGCAGTATGTTGAGACGGTCTATGTCTTCGGGGCTGACGACGGCCACGGCCCAAGCGAGGGCGTTGGCCTCTATGTCGGTGCGGAGGAGGTTGCGCTGCCGCTCGCTGAGCTGCTTGGAGTCGTTGAGGACGGGGTTGCTGTAGTCCTGTGGCAGTATCACCGCCGCAGCCACCACAGGTCCTGCCAGGGGGCCTCGGCCGGCTTCGTCGCACCCCGCCTCGCGGCGGCCTTCTATGAGCCAGGGCTTCAGCATACGAAGGCGGCAATGATGATTATGGCCAGGAGAATGTCGTATATCCATGGACGCTGTTTGCGGCGGCCAATAACGGTGGTGCGCCCGGAGGCGGGCATGAGCATGTGGGTGCCGCAGAGGGCGAAGGGTAGTGCGAAGGCAGCAAGGTCGATGGGCAGCAGGCGCGAAAAGAGGAGGGTGATGATGCTGCCGACGGTGACGAGCATGACGGTGGAGGCGTTTTTCTGCCACATGACGGTGTGTTCGCCGAGGTGGCTCCAGAGCATGAATACCGAGACGAGGAAGATGAGCGCCAGCATGATGTTGGCAATCAGAGGCAGGGTGTCTGTGGCGGTGACCATGAAGGTGATGTCGCCGAGGACAGCTGATGTGGAGGCCCACCAGGCGGCGAGGCCGTCGGTCATGAACAGCACGGTGACAAGGAGCACATAGGGCGCCAGGAAGCCGAGCAGCATGGTGACCACGTCGCGCCAGCCGTAGAGGCGGTAGCTGACGGCCACGATGAGGTAGCTGACGAGGATGGCCAGGGCGGGGATGTAGAAGAGGGAGCAGATGCTGATGAGTGCCGTGGCGCTGCAGATGCGCGTGGTGGATATGGTGAGCAGGGAGCCTTTGAGCGACAGCTGCCGCGTGCAGGCGATGAGGGCTCCGGCCACGAGAATCATGGGGGTGATGGTGGTGGCGGGGGCGCTCATGAAGATGATGTACAGAAGGGTTGGCAGGAGTGTGGTCTGCGGCACAAGGTTGATGTCAGCCAGCAGTAGGTTGAGCAGCACGCCTTCGGCAAGCACGAGGAGCATGGCCACAATCACCGCCACACGCGGGACGGCGTTGAACAGTGGCAGGATAATGGTGTAGAGGATGCCATCGGTCGGGGCGGATGCCATCGGTGGCGGCGCCAGGAGGGGGCGCAGCCACAGCAGCACCAGCGCCACAAGGATGAGCAGCGCCTGCAGGGCCATGTTGCTTTTGAAGAGCTTGAGCATACTGCTATCGAACGATTACTTTCTCTGTGCGCGAGCCCACGCTGAGGATGTACACCCCCTTGGGCCAGGAGCTGACGTCGAGGGAGGCTTCCCCGGTCACGGGCAGCTGGGCTATGGTATGGCCGTCGATGCTGTATATCGTGGCGGTCTGCCGCTCGCCGCAGCCGGTGTTGATGACAACGCGCCCGGTGGCAGGATTGGGGTAGACATGCAGCGGCAGGCGCTGGCTTTCGGCCTGCTCTATGCCTACGCAGGCCATGGCGGCGTTGACGGCGCGGAGGGCGTCAATCTTGCCCCAGCCCCAGCGCAGGTCTATGCTGTCGTTGGCCACAAGGGGGCCTGTCTTCTCGTCGTTGCGGGCGGTGGTGTGGATGATGTCGCGCAGCTGGTCGACGGTGAGGTTGGGGTTGGCCTGCAGGATGAGGGCAGCGACGCCGGTGACCACCGGGCACGACATGGAGGTGCCGCTCATGGCTGCCCAGCGGTAGGTGATGGGCGGGATTGACAGGGTCATCATTGTGGTGTAGTCGTTATCTGTTGTCCACGCGCTGATGGACGAGACGACCTGATAGCCGGGGGCCGATATCTCTGGCTTCGGCGCGCCGCTGATGAGGGGGCCGTAGCTGGTGAATGAGGCGTGGTCGCCGGGGATGCATGCGTGGTCGGAGAGCCTCCATGTGTCGGCATGGTGGGCAGCCACACTTATGCACTTGGCTGCGCAGGCGGGCTCGCCGATGCCGTAGTCGTTGTCGCCGTCGGTGAAGCCTTCGCGCCCCTCGCTGCGGAAGTAGCATCCGGCATTGCCGGCATGGTTGTCTTGGTTGGCTACGTTCCATGCATGCACGGTGCCGCTCACGGCGGTGACGAGCAGCTGCTTCTCAAGCGGCGTCTTGTCGATGTCAATCTGTATGTGCGGGCGCCCGGAGAAGAGGTCGCTGTGCTCCATGATGGCGCGGTAGGCGACGGTGTCGCTGCCGCATACAATCGTGTCGTATATCACGGTGTCGGCAGCCGCAGTGCTGAAGAACGCCGATGTCTGCAGGTCGTTGCCGCTCTTGAAGCGCACGGCGGCCTGGAAGTCGTTGCCCGGCTCGCCCCACATGATCAGGGCCTGGCCGCTTTCGTTGATGACGTATATATCGCTTGCGGCAACGACTATGGAGCGCAGCGTGTCGGCCACGGCGATGTTGAAGGTCTTGCTGATGTGGAAGTCGGCGTTGCCGTTGTTGCCGGCGCTGGTGACGAAGACCACACCGGAGTCTGACAGGCTGTTGATGGCCTGGCTGAGCAGCGAGGTGCCGTCGTTGGCGCTGAAGGTGTACATGCCCCAGCTGCTGTTGATGACGAGACGTTTGTTGCTCTCGCGTGCCACGTTGTACATCCACGCCGCAGCGTCCAGCCATTCAGCCTCGCCAAGCCCGAAGGAGCTGAACAGCAGGCGTGCGCCCGGTGCCATGCCGCGGTACTTGCCTGCTTTGCCCTTGCCGGCGGCGATGCCCGCCACGTGGGTGCCGTGGGTGCCGTAGCCGTAGAGGTTGGAGGTGTCGCCGTGGGCATCGGCCAGGTCATAGGTGCCTATAGTCTCTGTGCCGTAGCTGAAACCCGCAGGTGCCGGACCGCTGGTCTTGAAGTGGTCCCAGGCGCGGTCGAGGCGGCGGTTGCTTGCGCTCTGCCCGTTGTAGTTGGGGTGGCTGTAGTCGAAGCCCCAGTCGGTGATGCCTATGTACACGCCCTCGCCGTTGATGCTGAGGCCGCCGGTGACCCCAAGGCCGCCCTGCACGCTGTCGGCGCGCGTGTCGGCGCGCGCTTTGTCGCAGTCGGGAGCCGCTATGCGGTGCGAGATACTGTACTGCAGCACGTCCTTGCTGCTCTCCAGCAACCCGAGGCTGGCCACGGGCACACGCATGGTGACTATCTCTCCGGCCTGTGCGCCGATGGCAATGCCGGCCTTCTCGAACGGGGTGCGGTCAAAGGATGGGTTTACCTTCACGAGGAAACTTATGGCTTGCGCTCCGGCCGACACTTCTTCGCGCACAAGGGCTTTGGTGTCGATGCCACATTTGGCGGTCTGTGCCGACACGGTGGCTAAAAGGCTCATTGCTAACAGTGTAAAGGCAATCTTTCTCATATAATAGGTTTTCTATACAAAATGCAAATATACGAATTATTTTCGACATGGCGAAAATAAATAAAAAAGAGAGGCCGCCGGTATGGCAGCCTCTCTGTGTCGAAACGGCATCGCCGAGGGGTGGGGTCACACCTCCCAGGTGTCGCCGCTGTTGAGCAGGTCGTCCATGCATTTGTATTTGCCGACGTTCATCTGCTCTTCCATCTGCTCCTCGTAGAGCTGCGTGTAGCTCACCTTCTTGACGTTGCGGATGACGCCGAGGGCCACGGGCAGGTTCGAGGCGGGGCCCATGTGGGCCAGCATCATGTGGATGCCGGTGTCCTCGGTGGTCTCGTCGTGCACCATGATGTCGTCCATGGTGACGCCGTTCTCGCCGATGGTGACCACCTCAAGCTGGCGGCCGTTGAAGCGCAGACCTTTCTCCTTGTTCTTGCCGAAGAGCATGGGCTTGCCGTGCTCCAGCACGATGGTGCGGTCGTCGCGCACGGCGCGGTCGGTGATGGCGGCGTGCGTCTTGTCGTTGAAGATGACGCAGTTCTGCAGCACCTCGACCACCGAGCAGCCGTCATGCTTGGCGGCGCGGGTCATGCAGTCGGTGCTCAGGTTGGGCACGCAGTCCAGCGTGCGGGCGAAGAAGGTGCCCTGGGCGCCCATGACGAGCTCGCCGGGGTTGAAGGGGTAGTCGATAGTGCCGTAGGGCGAGGTCTTGGTCACCTGGCCGAACTTCGTCGTCGGGCTGTACTGGCCCTTCGTGAGGCCGTAGATCTCGTTGTTGAAGATGGTGATGTTCAGGTCCTGGTTGCGGCGCACGGCGTGGATCAGGTGGTTGCCGCCGATGGCCATGGAGTCACCGTCGCCCATGTTCACCCACACGCTCAGCGCGGGGTTGGCCAGCTTGACGCCCGTGGCTATGGCGCAGGCGCGGCCGTGGATGCTGTGGAAGCCGTAGGTGTCCACATAGTAGGGGATACGGCTGGAGCAGCCGATGCCGGAGACCATGCAGACGTTCTCCTTCTTGTAGCCCGTCTTGGGGAAGGTGGCAAGCAGGGCGGCGAGGATGGCGTGGTCGCCGCAGCCCGGGCACCACTTCACCATCTGGTCGCTCTGGAAATCAGCCTTGGTATATTCTTTATCCGCTTTGGGAACAAAATGCTTTTCCATATCTTTATGTATTGTGTTATTGTGTTATTGTGTTATTGCGTTAGTGTGTCTGGCTCTTCAGCACCCGCACATCAGCGCATTAACGCATTTACGCATTGAGGAGTCTGTTAAACTCTGCTTTCAGCTCGCCGACCTCGAAGGGCAGGCCCATTACCTTGTTGTACTGGGTCATGGGGCACTCCGGGTACTTGGTGCGCAGGTAGCCCGCAAACTGGCCGTTGTTCAGCTCGCAGACCACAATCTTCTTGTAGCGGCGCAGTATGTCGCCGGTGTTCTTCGGCAGCGGGCAGATGTAGTTGAAGTGGGTGTAGGCCACCTTCTTGCCCTCATTGTTCATCTCCTCCACGGCGAGGGTCAGCGCGCCTGCGGTGCCGCCCCAGCCCACCACGAGCAGGTCGGCGTCCTTGGCGCCGGTCACCTCCTGGTCGGGGATGTCGTTGGCCACGCGGTTCACCTTCTCCTGGCGGTTCTTAGTCATCAGGGCGTGGTTCTCGGGGTCTGTGCTCAAGGGACCGTCGGGGCACTTCTCAAGGCCTCCCACACGGTGGCTCAGGCCTTCCATGCCGGGCAGAGCCCACTCGCGGGCGTAGGTCTCCGGGTCGCGGCGGAACGGACGATAGTCCGGGTCGTTCTCCTTGGCCAGGCGCGGCTTGATTTCAGGCATGTCTTTCATGCTCGGTATGCGGAACAGCTGGCTGCCGTTGCCCAGGTAGCCGTCGGTGAGCAGGATGACGGGCGTCATGTGCTCCAGGGCTATCTTGGCGGCGTTGAAGGCCCAGTAGAAGCAGTTGGCGCTGCTGCTGGCGGCAACAACCACCAGCGGGGCCTCGCCGTTGCGGCCGTAGAGGGCCTGGTCGAGGTCGCTCTGCTCGGTCTTGGTGGGCAGACCCGTGGAGGGGCCGCCGCGCTGCACGTCGACGACGACGAGCGGCAGCTCGGTCATCACCGCCAGACCCAGGGCCTCGCTCTTCAGCGACAGGCCGGGGCCGGAGGTGCTGGTGCATGCCAGGGCACCGGCGTAGCTGGCGCCGATGGCGCTGCAGATGCCGGCAATCTCATCCTCGGCCTGGAACACGCGTGCGCCGAGGCTCTTGTGCTTGGCAAGCTCCACCATCACGTCCGTGGCCGGGGTGATGGGGTAGGAGCCCAGGAACAGGCGGCGGCCGCTCTTCTCGCTGGCGGCCAGCAGGCCCCATGCGGTGGCCACGTTGCCCGTGATATTGCGGTAGCGGCCCTTCTCCATCTTGTCGGCGTGGGCCACCTCGAAGATGTGCGAGTGCATCACCTCCAGCTTGTCGGCATATTCATAGCCCTCGGTCAGCACGGCCTTGTTCAGCTCGATGACAGCGGGCTTCTTGGCGAACTTGCGCTCCAGGTATGCGAAAGTGTGGTCAAGCGTCTTGTGGGTGCTGTAGAAGATGATGCCGAGGGCGAACATGTTGCGGCTCTTGTCGGCGGTCTTCTTGTCCACGCCCTTCTCCTCGCCGATCTTCTCGGTGAACGAGGTGATGGGGGCCTTGATGATGGTGTAGGCACGCTCCAGCTCGTCGGTGAAGGGGTTGTCCTTGTAGCCTGCCTTCTCCATGGCTTCGTCCGTGAAGGTGTCGATGTCGACGATGACCGTGGCGCCCTTCTTGGCCCACTTCAGCTGCGACTTGAAGGCGGCGGGGTTCATGGCCACCAATATGTCGCACTTGTCGCCGCTGGAGTAGATGTGGTTGCCCACGTGCACCTGGTATCCGCTAACGCCGGCTATGGTGTTGTGCGGCGCACGGATTTCGGCGGGGTAGTCGGGGAAAGTGGCAATATCGTTGCCGGTCAGTGCCGACGCGTCGCTGAACAGCGTGCCGCTGAGCTGCATGCCGTCTCCCGAGTCGCCAGCAAATCGGACTACGAGGTCCTCTCTATTAACTATCTGATTTTCTGACATGTTATTTGTATATTAATATTTGTTGTACATTACGTTTGAGGGTGCAAATATACAAAATAAAAACAACCCGCCAAAAATAATTTTTCAACCGCGTTCCAGTCGGCCCCCACCGCCACTTTCCGGCGCCGCCTCTCCACCTCACCCTCTACGGCTGTTCTACGGTTGTTTAACGGTTGTTTAACGGTTGTTCTACGGTTTAAACCGTTAAACAACCGTAGAACAACCGTTAAACAACCGTAGAACAGCCGTTGCAATGCCGTCGGGGAACTGTGTCTGATGCCGCGAGGCAAGGGTTGAAATATCAATATGTATAATAGGGTCTGCCTCCATGGAAGCGGCATGCTCCGTCGCCTATGGGCACAAAAAAAGGGAACCAGCCTTTCTTGGCAGGTTCCCCTCAGTACCCCGGGAGGGACTTGAACCCTCACGCCGTTGCCGGCAGCAGATTTTGAGTCTACCGTGTCTACCATTCCACCACCAGGGCAGTGGGTCAAAACCGGGTGCAAAAGTACACACTTTTTCCGACATGGCAAAAAAAAGTTTTGTCGGACTCTCAAAAATGTGTATCTTTGCAGCCTGAAAACAAGGGACAAGAACCCTGAAAAACTGATATAAAGACCCATAAATCAAAGCAATAATGAGCGACAAGCGTTCTGACAAGGTATTCATTTTTGCCGGCCGCGCCACCCAGGACCTGGCACGCCGCGTGGCGGAAATCTACGGCATTCCGCTCGGCAATTCCACCGTTTTCCAGTATGCCGACGGTGAATTCCAGCCCTCCTACGAGGAGACCATCCGCGGGGGCATCGTGTTCATCATCCAGAGTACCATCCCGCCTACGGACAACCTCTTTGAGCTGCTGATGATGGTCGACGCCGCCAAGCGCGCCTCGGCCGGGAAAATTGTCGCCGTGATACCTTATTATGGTTTCGCGCGTCAGGACCGCAAGGACAAGCCCCATGTGCCCATCGCCTCGAAGCTCATCGCCGACATGCTGATGACCGCCGGAGTGAACCGCGTCATAACCATGGACCTTCATGCCGACCAGATACAGGGCTTCTTCAACATCCCCGTGGACCACCTCTATGGCTCCTCGCTCTTCATGCCTTACATCCGCGAGAAGTTCAACATTGAGGACGTCATGTTCGCCAGCCCCGACATGGGAGGCAGCAAGCGCGCCGCCACCTATGCCAAGACGCTCAACAACAGCTTCGTCATCTGCTACAAGCACCGCAACAAGCCCAACGAGATCGGCGAGATGCGCCTCATCGGCGATGTGCAGGGCAAGCATGTCATCCTGCTTGACGACATCATCGACACCGGCACCACCATCTGCAAGGCCGCCGGCATCATCAAGGAGAGCGGCGCCCTCAGCGTCCGCGCCATGATCACCCATCCAGTCCTCAGCGGTCAGGCCATCGAGAAGGTCGAAGACTCTGTGCTTGAGGAGCTCGTCACCACCGACACCATCCCGCTGAAGCGCGAGAGCAGCAAAATCCACGTCCTCAGCTGCGACTGGCTGCTGGCCGAGGCCATCCGCCGCGTGGTCAACTACGAGAGCCTCGACAACCTCTACGAGACCACCCTGCACCGCAAGGGCGTCATCTATCGCATGAATGAATAGATAGTTGGACTGGTAGAACTGGTCAAACTATATGAATAAAGTATTAACCAACAAAAAACAACAACAATGAGAGTAGTATCAATGAGCGGTTCTCTCCGCGAGAACGTAGGGAAAAAGGATGCTAAGGCTCTGCGTCGCGACGCCAAGGTTCCTTGCGTCATGTACGGCAAGGGCGAGCAGATCATCTTCAGCGTCGACCAGACTGCCTTCCAGCGCATTCTGTTCAACCCCGAACCCTGCTTCCAGAAAATCACCATCAACGGCGTCGACCACATGGCCATGCTGAAAGACATCGACTTCCACCCTGTGACGGAGATTGTCTACCATGCCGACTTCTATGAGCTGAGCGACGACAAGCCCGTTGTGATGTCCATCCCCGTGCACACCACCGGCACCAGCAAGGGCGTCATGAAGGGCGGTAAGCTGGCTTACAAGCAGAAACGCCTCAACGTGAAGGCTCTGCCCGCCAACATGCCCAGCGAGGTCCTTCTCGATGTCACCAACCTCGATGTCAACCAGCGCATCCGCGTGCAGGACATCGCCACCGAGAACTACTGCATCCTCAACCCCAAGAGCGCCGAGGTCGTCAACGTCCTCAGCACCCGTGCCAGCGCCACCTCTGGCGAAGACGAAGGCGAGGCTGCTGCCGAATAATAGCAACGACACAGAAAGGAGAAGGGCAACATCAGTGTTGCCCTTCTTTTGTTGTTTCCATGATTCCCGTCAGGGTGTCGAGCGTGGCTGCCAGCCGTTGCATGTCGCACGTACTTATGCCGGTGTCCTGCATGCCGCGCGTCAGACACGCCGGCACCTCCTTGGCCTGTTCCTCCAGGTGGTGCCCCTTGCGGGTCAGGCTCACCAGGGTCTGCCGGCCGTCGGCGATGCCGCGTGTGCGTATCACCAGCCCCTCTTTTTCCATGCGCTGGAGCATGGGTGTCAGCGTGTTGGTGTCGAGTTTGAGGCGCTGGCAGATGTCTCCCACCAGCTGGTTGTCCTTCTCCCACAGCACCATCATCACCAGATACTGCGGATAGGTGAGCCCCAGAGGCTCCAGCAGCGGGCGGTAGGCCTGCGTCAGGAGCCTCGAGGCGGTGTAGATGCGGAAACACAGCTGGTTGTCCAGCTTCAGTTGTTCATACATTACAAAAACGCTTCAATGTCTTTCTCGAAGTCCTTGGGTTCGGTGGTGGGGGCGTAGCGCTTCACCTGCTTGCCGTCGCGCGAGATGAGGAACTTGGTGAAGTTCCACTTGATGTCGCTGTCTTTCTCCACGCTCTTGCTGATGGTCTTGAACATCGTGGCCGCGGCTTTTGCCTTAAGTCCTTTGTATTCCTCTGTCGGGGCCTGGCTCTTGAGGTACTCGAAGATGGGGTGCGCCTCGGGACCGTTGACGTCGATTTTCTTCATGATCTGGAAGGTGACGCCGTAGTTCATGCGGCAGAAGCCCTCTATCTCGCTGTCGCTGCCGGGATCCTGGCTGGCGAACTGGTTGCAGGGGAACCCTATGCACACCAAGCCGCGGTCGCGGTACTTCTCGTTGAGCTTCTCCAGCCCGTCGAACTGGGGCGTGAAGCCGCACTTGCTGGCGGTGTTGATGATGAGCAGCACTTTGCCCTTGAACTCTGCGAAGTCAATCTCCTTGCCGTTGCTTGCCACGGCCTTGTAATCATATATTGTTGCCATTTGTGTTGTTTTTTATTGTTATTGTATCGTTTTGTCTTCTTTGATGGGGCGTATTACCTTCGCCGGGGTTCCTGCCACCACCGTGTTGGGCGGCACGTCGCGGTTGACGACCGACCCTGCTGCCACTATGGCATTCTCGCCAATGGTGACTCCGGCCAGCACCTTTACGTCGGCCCCGAGCCAGGCGTTGCGGCCTATGGTTATGGGCTTGGTGAGGAGTGTGTGGCGTATGGCGGGGTCTTCGGGGTGGTACTCTGTCGCCAGCACGCAGTGCGGCCCTATGAAGGCGCCGTCGCCAATGCTGATGCCGCCGAGGGCGAGGAGCGTGCAGCCGAAGTTGAGGAAGCAGTCGTCGCCGAAGCTCACGCCGGGGCCGTAGTTGATGTTGAGCGGCGTGAAGACGCGCACCGTATCGGGTACCTCGTGCCCCGTTATCTGGCGCAGGCTCTCTCGCACCTCTTCCTCGCTGTGCCAGCCCGTGTTCATCTCGGCGCATAGGCGCATGGTGCGCTGCACATCGGCGTAGAGGGTGTCGCTGCCCACGTATGTCTTGCCGTTAGGTTCCATTGCTGTGCTTTAGTCGATGCTGATGATGTGGTACTTGCGTGTGCCGAGGCCTATAGCTTCGGCATGCTCGATGGTGTGCACGCCGTGCTGCTTGTCGATGCGTGCCAGGAGGTCGGTGGGGTCGTTGGTGGCCGTCACCTTCTGGCTGTTGATGATGTCGATGCAGGCCTGGTCAAGGGCCACGGGGTCGGTGGAGGCCAGGATTCCGTAGTCATCAAGCTTGACGGGGGCGGGGTGGTCCACACAGTCGCAGTCGATGCTCATGTTGTTCATCACGCTGATGTAGATGATGCCCTTCTTGGCGGTGAAGTAGTCGGTCACAGCCTGCGCCGCTGCCGCCATGCTCTCCAGGAAGCCCTCCTGGTCGCCTATGTACTCGGGTGTCCACAGCTTGGCGATGTCGAGCTTCTCCATCTTGCCGGCGGAGTGGATATAGGCCTTGCCGTTCTGGCTGCCGCAGCCGATGCTGAGGTTCTTCAGCGCTCCGCCGTAGCCGCCCATGGGGTGCCCTTTGAAGTGGTTGAGTGCTATCATAAAGTCGTAGTTCTCCATGTGGCTGCCCACGATGTCGTACTTGATGTGCGTGGTGTCGCGCACAGGGATGCGTATCTCGCCCTCCTCGTCCATGATGTCCACGCGGAACATCGGTGTGAAACCATGGCGCTCGATGACCTTCCAGTGGTTCTCCGAGGTGTTTCGCTCGTCCTGCTTGTCGGCCGGTGCGTTGCCGTAGGCGGTGTTGCACTCCACGATGGTGCCGTCCACAGTCTGCACGAGGTCTTTGATGAGTTCCGGCTTGAGGTAGTTGGGGTTGCTGCCCTCGCCGGTGCTTATCTTCACCGCCACGCGCCCTTCGGCCTTCACGCCCAGGGCTTCGTATATCTTCACCAGCGCCTCGGGGCTGATGTTGCGGGTCATGTAGACGGCGGCGCCTTCTTCGGCTGGCACCTGTTCGTTGGCGGGCTGGTTGCCGCCCTTGCAGCCGACCATCATCATGGCGGCGGCTGCCATAAGTATTGATACTTTCTTCATCTCTGATTGTATTTTAAATCCTTAAACATTAAACTTTAAACCATGAACTTTAAACCTTGACCCATGTCAGTTCATCAGGCGGCTCTCGCCCCATTTGTACTGCGGGTAGGCTTTCTTGAGGTCGTTGTAGGAGCCCTCCACGCCGCTGCCGCCGCTGGTGGCGAAGACGTTGAGCATCTTGCCGCTCAGGTCGTGGGCCTCGATGAAGGTGTTGACGATGGTGGGGGCGGTGTACCACCAGATGGGGAATCCAATCCACACTGTGTCGTATTCGGCCATGTTGGTGCAGGTGCCCTTGACGGCCGGGCGCGAGCTGCGGTCTTTCATCTCCTTGGTGGAGCGGCTCTGCTTGTCGCGCCAGTCAATGTCGGCGGCGGTGTAGGCCGTCTCGGGGGTTATCTCATAGAGGTCGGCGCCAGCCTCTTTGGCCAGGCGCTGGGCTGCGGCGCGCGTGGTGCCGGTGGCCGAAAAATATGCTACTAAAGTCTTTTTCATGGTCTTGTCGTTTGTGTTGCTGTTGTTGTCGGCCTTCTTCTGGGCGCAGGCGCTCATGCCCATCAGCATCAGACCCGTGCCACGAAGGCTAATATGCGTTTCATCGTTGTTCCTTTTTATATTGTTTACATCATTCTCATCAGCCAGTTCTGGTAGCCGATTTTCTCGATGAGGTCCAGTTGCTCCTCGTCCCAGTAGAGGTCTTCCTCCTCGTCGGCCAGGTAGGCCTTGGTGATGTCGTAGGTAGTCGGGTCGGCGGCCAGGGCGGGCATCATCTGGTAGAGCTTCTCCACGCCTTCGCGCTGCAGCTTGAGGTCGGCTTCAATGTAGGATTTCGGGTCTTCGACGAGTGTGCCCTTCTCGCAGAGCTCCACCTGCGGCGTGCAGCCCAGGTCCATCATGCGGTTGGCGTACTTCTCCACCCACTCCATCTCTTAGGCGTAGTGGTCGAGGTATTTCTGCCCGAGTTTCTCGAAGCCCTGTGATTTGAAGAGCAGACCCTGCATTTTGTGCACGTATGAACTCCCGCTGAGCTCGCTGACGATGGCCTGAGACATCTTTAATGTTGTTGTAAAGTCCATAACAATAATATTTTAATTGGTTAATAATTTATATCGTTCACGATGCAAATATACAACTTTTTTCAATTCTGGCAAAATCGCCCTGATTTTTAACATTATTTTGCATTTGTCCGTAGTCGTTTAGTTTCCTGTTTGTTATGGCAAATATGGTGCCATGGTTGTGCGCTTTTGCTAAAACGCTGGCCTGGTGGTTTTTGCACAGAGCCCCTACGGAGCCCCTACGGAGTCCCTACGGCCCCTCATCGGCCAGATGTGATGCAACGGTCGTAGAATGAACGTTGTAGGCCCGTCGCGGCTCCGTGCCGGTTTCGTACTTCCGGAGAAGAGGGTGAAATAATGTCGCGTGCGATAATAATCGCTGTTATGCCCTTTTTCGCTATCTTTGCAGCCATGAATGTCGTGAAGATAGACAATCTGGAGGTGCCGGAGCTGGCGCCCTATGCCCGTCTCACCGAGGCGCAGTTGCGCAACCGCCTGCACCCCGAGGCGGGGCTCTTCATCTGCGAGAGCCTGAAGGTGATCGGTGTGGCGTTGGCGGCAGGCATGGTGCCAGAGTCGTTCCTCTGTGAGGAGAAGTTCCTCGCGGCGGTGCCTGACTGCGGTGTGCCCGTCTTCTGCGGCGAGCGCGGCCTGCTGGCGCAGCTCACGGGCTACGAACTCAGCCGCGGCGTGCTCTGCTGTATGCGTCGACCCGTGCTGCCCACCGCTTCCGAGGTGCTGCTGAAGGCGCGCCGTGTGGCGGTGCTCGACGGGGTTGTCAACAGCGAGAACACCGGCGCCATCTTCCGCGCCGCCGCGGCCCTGGGCGTGGACGCGGTGTTGCTGACGCGCACCTGCTGCGACCCCCTCAACCGCCGCGCCTGCCGCGTGAGCATGGGCACGGTGTTCCAGCTGCCGTGGGCGTGGCTGGACAGCTACTCGCAGCTGCGCGATAATGGCTTCGCCGTCGTCTCGCTGGCCCTCACCGACCGCAGCGTGCCCCTCGACGACCCCTCGCTGCGCGGCCTGCAACGCATGGCCCTCGTGCTCGGCACCGAGGGCGACGGCCTGTCCCCCGAGGTGCTGGCCATGAGCGACCGCGTGGTGCGCATACCCATGCAGCGCGGTGTGGACTCCCTCAACGTGGCCGCTGCCGCCGCCGTGGCATTCTACGAATTATGCAAATGACACAATAATATCATTGAAACGGCGTTTACAGAGATATGAAAGCAATGGATATGTACGCCCTCTTTGAGAGGCAGATAGTTGAATATCACAAGACCGACTCGGTGGATGCCGGGCAGAACAACCCCTACGGCGACGGCACGTTCGAGGCCCTGCTGTGGGAGAAGTCGTGGGTGGACACCGTGCAGTGGCACCTCGAAGACCTGGTGCGCCCCGCTGACGTGGACCCCGTCTACGCCCTGCAGCTCAAGCGCCGCATTGACGCCTCCAACCAGCACCGCACCGACCTCGTGGAGCGCATCGACGACCACTACATGATGCAGTTCAAGGATGTGGCCCCGCAGCCCGACGCCAAGCTCAACACCGAGACGCCGGCATGGGCGGTGGACCGCCTGTCGATACTCGCCCTCAAGATATACCACTTCGGCATCGAGGCCGGCAGGGGTGACGCTGAGCACCGCGCCAAATGCCAGGCCAAGCTTGACACGCTGCTGACGCAGCGCGCCGACCTCACCACGGCCATCGACCAGCTGCTCGACGACCTCGCCGCCGGGCGCCGCGTGATGAAGCTCTACCGCCAGATGAAGATGTACAACGACCCGTCGCTGAACCCGATGCTCTACAAGAAGTGAAGCACGTGCTGGTCATACGGCTGTCGGCCCTTGGCGACGTGGCCATCATGAAGCCCGTGGTTAAGGCTTATGCCGACGCCAATCCCGGGGTGCGCTTCACCGTGGCCGGGCCGCCGATGCTGCAGCCGCTGTTTGAGGGCATGGCCAATGTGAGCTACCTTGGGCTGAAGAAGAAGCAGAGCTTCGTCAGGATATACAAGGCGCTGGACGCCGTGGGCGCCGACACGGTGGTCGACCTGCACAAGGTGAACCGCGTGGGTTTCGCCGTCGTGCTGCTGCGGCTGCGCCATCTGCTCGACCTGCACTACCGCATCTTCGCCCTGCGCAAGGGCAGGGTGTCGCGCTGGCTTTATCTGCACCACTGGCGCCGCGACCCACGCCGTCCGCAGTGGCAACGCTACGACGACGTCTTCCGCCGCGCGGGCCTGAAGAGAGCGGAGAGTGGAGCGTGGAGAGTGGAGAGTGGAAGACAGCTACCCACTACCCACACCCCATTACCCACTAAAATCGGAGTGGCTCCGTTTGCGCAGCATGCGGGCAAGATATGGCCCGAGGAGCGCACCGAGGCCCTGGTGCGCATGCTCAGCGAGCGCGGCTGCGAGGTGGTGCTCTTCGGCAGCAAGGACGAGGCACCGGTGCTCGAGCGTTGGGCACGCCACTACCGTGGAGTGAGCTCCATGGCCGGGCGGCTGCCTTTCGCCGAGGAGCTGGAGGTGATCAGAGGGCTGTCGCTGATGGTCTCTATGGACAGCGCCAACATGCACTTCGCCAGCGCCGTAGGCGTCCCCGTCGTCAGCATCTGGGGCGCCACGCACCCCGACTTCGGCTTCTACGGCTTCGGCCAGGACCGCGCCAACGCCCTCTGCGCCGACCTGCCGTGCCAGCCCTGCTCAGCCTACGGCAGCAAGCCCTGCCGCTACGGCGACCGCCGCTGCATGGCGGCCATAACCCCCGAGATGGTGTTGGGGAAAATAGAAGCGATGCTTAAAAATAATATCGTAAACACACAATAAACCGCAGGTTGTAGCGTTACGAAAGAAAAATAGATTGTTATGATTACCCACCAGATAACAGCCAATATCCCCGATGCATACTACGACACCGTGGTGACGATGTTCAAGGGGCTGGGAATTGACTACAATGTCAAGCCTAAGAAAGCCGCGAAAGCCCGGGCAACCTCGCAGCCCGAGCCCGACAGCAAGGAGTATGTCCTCAACAGCATCTGCCAAGGGATGAAAGAGGTGCGCCTGTGGGAACAGGGAAAGTTGAAACTGCCAACGTTGGAGGAGGCCCTGAATGAGTTGTGAAATAGTAACCTCTCTTGATTTTCTGCGTGAGTTGAAACGGTTGAGCAAACGCTACCGTTCCATCAAACAGGATGTGGAGAATCTTGGTAAAGAGATTGCTGCCAACCCCACCCTCGGCACAGACATGGGCGACGGCATACGCAAGGTGCGCATGGCCATCACCTCGAAAGGCAAAGGCAAAAGCGGCGGTGCGCGAGTCATCACATACAACGTGGTCACACAGGTGCGCGACGACGGACGGGTGCTGCTGGTGACTATCTACGACAAGTCGGAGCGTGACAGTATCACAAAGCGTGAGATAGCAGGCATACTCCGCAGCAATGGTTTGATAAACAAAGAATAAACAAACAAATAAATCATCAAATGAAAACAACACCGTACACCGACCTTCACATCAAACTCGGCGCCAAAATGGCAGAGTTTGCAGGCTACAACATGCCCATCCAGTACACCACCCTCATCGAGGAGCACAACAATGTGCGCAACAACGTGGGCGTGTTCGACGTGAGCCACATGGGCGAGTTCCGCGCCAAAGGCCCCATCGCCAAGCACTTCATGCAGTATGTTACTACCAACAACGTCGAGGACCTCTTCGACGGCAAGGTGCAGTACACCTGCCTGCCCAACGGTCAGGGTGGCGTGGTGGACGACATGCTCGTCTATCGCGTGCATGACGACGAATACTTCATGGTGCCCAACGCCGCCAATATCGACAAGGACTGGAACTGGATGAGCCAGATTGCCGACAAGATGGGCATGGAGCTCGGCCGCGACTTCGTCAACGAGAGCGAGCAGTGGGCTCAGCTCGCCGTCCAGGGCCCCAACGCCCTCAAGGCCATGCAGAAGCTGACCAGCGAGAACATTGTCGACATGGAGTACTACACCTTCAAGATCCTCACCTTCGCAGGCATTCCCAACATCATCCTCAGCACCACGGGCTACACCGGCGCCGGCGGATGCGAGATCTACATCCCGAAGGAGAAAGCCATCGAGGTGTGGGACAAGGTCTTCGAGGCTGGCAAGGAGTTCGGCATCATGCCCGCCGGTCTGGGCTGCCGCGACACCCTGCGTCTGGAGAAGGGCTTCGCCCTCTACGGCCACGAGATGGACGACACCATCAGCCCGCTGGAGGCTCCGCTGGCCTTCATCGTCAAGCTGAAAGCCGAGAACAACAACTTCATCAACAAGGAACTCCTCCTCGCCCAGAAGGCCGCCGGATTCAAGCGCAAAGTGGCCGGCTTCGAGATGGTCGACCGCGGCATCGCCCGCAACGGCTACGAGGTCTGCGACGCCCAGGGCAACAAGATCGGCGAGGTGCGCTCGGGCAGCCCCAGCCCCAGCACCGGCAAGAACATCGGCACCGCCCTCATCAAGGCCGAGTACGCCAAGACCGGCACCGAGATCTACATCAAGATCCGCGAGAAACTCCTCAAGGCCGTCACCGTCAAGATGCCCTTCTACGAGGGATAAACGCTAATTGACGCAATAACAACAAGGGGCTTGCACCGGCATTGGTGCAAGCCCTTTTCGCTTTGGCGCAATCATATGAAACCTGTTTGAAATTAGAAACAGCCTTGCGACACCCATTTCAGCCGTCCTCCCCAAAGTGAAGTTTGCGAAGGTCAAGGTAAGCATATATAACTCAAGATATCATCTTTTCACCGATATATTCTCCTTATAAATTTACACACTTTTTTCCATACGGCAAAAAAAGATTTCGCCATGTGAGAAAATGTGCGTATCTTTGCAGTCTCAAATAATATTAAAAATCAACAAATAAAACAGACACAATATGAGCGTTATCAAACCTTTCAAAGGATTCCGCCCCCCGGTGGACATCGTCGAGAAACTGGCTTCGCGTCCCTACGACGTGCTGAACTCCGAAGAGGCCCGCGTGGAGTGCGAGGGCAACCCCTACAGCCTGCTGCACGTCACCAAGGCTGAGATCGACCTGCCCAAAGGCACCGACGAGCACTCGCCTGAGGTGTACCTCCAGGTGGTGAAGAACTACAACATGTTCAAGGACCTCGGCTGGCTGGTCAAGGATGAAGAGGAGAAACTCTACATCTACGCCCAGAGCATGAACCCCAAGGATGCCAATGCCAAGTGGCAGTACGGCATCGTGGCCTGCGCCTACAGCGAGGACTACGTCAACAAGGTCATCAAGAAACACGAGCTGACCCGCAAGGACAAGGAAGAGGACCGCATGAAGCACGTCCACATCACCAACGCCAACGTGGAGCCGGTGTTCTTCGCCTATCCCGCCGTGGCCCGCATCGACGAGATCGTGGCCAGCGTCACCGCCAAGAAGCCCATCTATGACTTCATCGCCAAGGAAGACGGCTTCGGCCACCGCTTCTGGGTCATCGACGACAAGAAGACCATCGCCGAGCTCGTTGACATCTTTGACAAGCAGGTTCCCGCCATGTACATCGCCGACGGCCACCACCGCAGCGCCGCCGCCGCCCTCGTGGGACAGGAGAAGAAGGAGCAGAACCCCCACCACACCGGCAAGGAGGAGTACAACTACTTCATGACCGTCATTTTCCCGGACAACCAGCTGAACGTCATCGACTACAACCGCGTGGTCAAGGACCTCAACGGCCTCAGCAAGGAGCAGTTCCTCAAAGCCGTCGGCGAGAGCTACGAGCTCACCGACATGGGCACCGACATCTACAAGCCCGCCAAGTTGCATGAGCACAGCATGTACCTCGACGGCCACTGGTACAAGATGACCGCCAAGCCCGGCACCTACAACGACAACGACCCCATTGGCGTGCTCGATGTCACCATCCTCAGCAACCTCGTCCTCGACAAGGTGCTCGGCATCAAGGATCTCCGCACCGACAAGCGTATCGACTTCGTCGGCGGCATCCGTGGCCTCGGCGAGCTGAAGCGTCGCGTCGACAACGGCGAGATGAAGGTCGCCTTCGCCCTCTATCCCGTCAGCATGAAGCAGATCATCGACATTGCCGACACCGGCAACATCATGCCCCCGAAGACCACCTGGTTCGAGCCCAAACTGCGCTCCGGCCTCGTGATCCACGAGCTCTGCTAGCGGGTCCTCCCGCCGAGGGAATTATATGTATATAAAGCAGGCCGCTACGGTAACGTGGCGGTCCGCTTTGTTTTATTGCTTGTATGATAGTCGTTTATGTACCTATGGGCTTAGCTTACCCATACCTGCATAATGGCATCCAGACAACCCACAGACAACAAGCCCTTTAATCGGCATTTCAACGGTACTTCAACGATACTTCAACGATATTTCGACGATGCACATCGTGAAGTATCGTCGAAGTATCGTTATACTGTCGTCGAAATATGGGGCTTTGAGTGGACTGACAGGCCTGATTGGGTGTTTATGGTTCAGTCAAACACTTGCGTAAGCCTTGTATATTTTATCTGGATTTTGCGTGATTATAGTATGTTACTTTATATTTCAAAGTGTCGGCAAAAAAACGAACAATTTCAATATTATCTCGAACAGCATCCGCATCCAATTGTAATTCGCCTTTGCCAAAAACTTTATCTGGATTTACGTTATGACGTTCGCGTAATAAATTGATAAGATTTTTTAATCCGTTTGTGGAATTTGTGGAAAATTGATTTGTCATTTCTGGAATCATAAATATAGTGTCAACGGTTTTATCTTCACTATATTTATATAAAGTATCCATTTCTATGTGTTGCCATGTTGTAGCAGGAACACGTCCATACACCAATTCTACATTGTGTTTTTGTTGGGGTTGGGGGGTGGTGCCGCCGCCAGAGGTGGTGCCGCCGTTGTCGGGGGCGGGGGCGTCTTTGGTGCATGCGCCGAAAGCAAAAAGTAATGCGACTGCGGCGCCAAATAATACGTTCTTCTTCATGTTGCAATAAGTTTTTGTTCTCCGACCCTCCAACGGAACGTTGATATATAACAAAAAGAAAAGGCATGAGGTTATGTGCTCATGTCCGTTGTTATTGAGGTAACGCCAATCACCTTTGAAGGAACGGGGTCTAAGGAACATATCTCACGCCTGACGGTATGCTGAGGTTAATAGCATACACATACAAGCGAAAGCATAAATGCTCCGTCCTCCTTCACGAAACTTGGCGTATTTCAATAACAGGACAGTATCGCAATGCTTTTCTTGCTTACAGCTTTCGCTCTCGAAAGCAGGTGCAAAAGTACGAAGAATATTTCATACGGCAAAAAAAATATTCCCACATGTCCGGGAAAAGGTGTAGCTTTGCAGCGCCTTTGGGACAGACGTTGCGAGGATGAAACGATACATATATATAGTATTGGGCCTGCTGGCCGTGGGACTTGGCGCCCTTGGCGTGGTGGTGCCGGGGTTGCCGACGACGCCGTTCCTGCTGCTGGCGTCGTGGCTGTTCTACCGCTCGTCGCCGAGGCTGCAGCAGTGGCTTCTGGCTTCGTGGCTGGGCAAGTATATACGCGGCTACCAGCGGCGCGGCGGCATGACGGCCACGCAGAAGGCCGGTGCCGTGGGCGTGATGGCGGCCATGGTGCTGCTCTCCACCTTCGTGTTCATCCCCGCGGGTTCGGTGGCACGCATCATAGTGCCCGTGGCCGGTGGCGTGGGGGCGTTGACGGTTATATTCTTTGTGCCTAACGCCAAGAGCGACGAGTAGGCGTCAGTCGACAAGTTTTGCTATCTGTTTTTCCGAGGCCGCGGGCAGCAGCTTGCGCAGGTGGTCGACGATCCGCTGCCGTGACTCCTGCGGCGAGCGGTCGCACAGGCATGCGTCGTGGCCGAAGAGGTGCTCGGGAGTGGTGAGCAGCGCCCATCCCCATCCGTAGCGGTTGCCGTGGCGGTCGGTGGGGTAGACGAAGTCTTCTGTCACCACGCGGCATGCCGCCTGCAGGCGTGTCACGTAGCCGTCGAAGCGGCTGCGCATCTTGGGGCCGTCGAAGCCGCAGGCTGAGCGCAGGTCGCGCGTGATCATGCTGCCGTTCACGCGCAGCACCTCCAGTATCGTGCCCTCGATGCTCTCCTCGTCGGGCTCCGGATGCAGGTGTCGGCGCCAGTTGCAGAGGTCGGGCCACCACTCCATGGTGACGAAGCCCGCCTTGCCGCCGAAGAACTTGCCGTAGGCGTAGTGGCCCTCGGTGACCATGGGCCCCTTCCAGTCCCACAGCGGCCAGTCCCATCCCTCGTCGGTCACCACATAGCGGCACTCCGGCGCCACCAGCTCATCGGCCGAAAAGCCGTTGATCCCGCTGTCGAGCAGCGGCACGAGCCCCATCTCGTCGATAGCCTCCATCAGTTCAGGGCATGATGTGATTGTATTCTGTTTCATGCTGCAAAGATACAAACTTTATCCGATATTGGCAAAAAAATACTATCTTTGCATGACCGTTTGTAAAGTTATTATCGTCATGAAACATTGTAAAAGAGTGCTTTCTGTCTTGGTGGCTTTTGCCGCCATGTCCGCCGTTACGGCGCAGACCATCACGTTTTCCCAAGGGGAAAAGGGCAACAGCGGCGGCTATCAGCCCACGCTTATCAACATCGACAAGGCTGATGCCGACGGCCTTTACTACTCCGTGGAGCCCGACCTCAACGCCTTCAGCAAGGTGAAGGGCATCCTCGTGCGCGAGGTGGACGTGAACTTCAAGGAGCAGCGCAGCGTGTCAGTGCCCGACAGCAAGGGTGCGCGCATCTATCATGTGCAGCGCGACGGGCAGCGCATGCATGTCGTCATAGACCTCTCCGACAAGAAACGCTACGCCATGCGCCATGTCAGCGTAGACCTCTCGTCGTTCACCATCGCCGCCGACAGCATGCTGGTGGACGTGGCCGTGGACAAGAAAGTGGAGCAATACGACTGGACGTCGGTGTCGCCTTCGGGCAACCACTTCGCCCTCGTCTATGCGCTGCTCAACACCAAGAGCGGCGAGGCGCAGGTGCAGGCCATGCTCTTCGACCGCGGTATGCGGTGCGTCTGGTCGCACGCCATGCCGGTGGCGGCCATCGCTGACATCTTCGCCACCGACGACGGTCGCATAGCCACCGCCGGCACCACAAACGGCGATGAGAAGACCGACGGCACCACGGTGACGTTCTCCCTCTCCGACGGCCTCGGCACCAGCCAGGGGCGCTACCCGTCGGTCTACAGGCTAGGCAACGTCTCCGTGCTCAACGTCTTCGGCGACAAGGTGCTGACCACGGCCCTTGAGACCGACCGTGGCACCGGCTGGGCCGGCAGCTTCACGCTCGGCAGCGCCGTGACCACGGGCACCGTCTATACGGGCTGCACCTCCATGCTCTACGATGTCGCCGCGGGGCGTATGGCCGGCAGCGACCGCCACCCCTTCAGCAAGGCCGACGCGCGCGTGTTCTACAACGCCTCGCTGGTGTCAGAGATAGCATCGCCCGACATCAACTTCCTCGGTGTCCGCGCCAAGGCGGCCACGCCTGCCGGCGGCGCCGTCCTCTACGGCCGCAGCTGGCTTGAGAAGGTGACGCAGCAGTCCAACGGCATGTCCTCGTCGGTGTACTACTACAAGGGCATGATGCTCGTCAATGTCGACTCCACAGGCCGCTTCGTGTGGATGAAGCCCCTGATGCACGACAACGGCACCAACGCCGACTTCGCCATAAACAAGGAGACCGACATGGTGGCCGTGGGCAACGACCTCTACGTCGTCACCAACGAGAGCCCCAAGGACGCCGACACCTATGACCCCGACAACGCCGTGCGTCGCACCGTGTTGATGGTGCACGGCGCCATAGTGGCCTACCGCTTTGCTCCCGACGGCTCCGTCGCCAAACAGAAGCTGGCCACCGACGGCATCAACATCATCATGACGGGCCTTCGTCCGCAGGCGGGGGGTGTCTTCACCTTCGTCTCCGGCCAGCGCAAGGGCCTTATCTCAGAAATCAAGATAGGCAAATGAACAAGCATAAGGTAATACTCGTCACTGGTGGCAGCAGCGGCATCGGTTACGAGGCCGCGCAGCGCCTTGCCCGCATGGGCCACAAGGTCTACGCCGCCGCGCGGCGCACGGCCCTCATGGAGCCCCTCGTGGCCGACGGCGTCACGCCGCTGGCCCTCGACGTCACCGACTTCGCCTCGCGCCGCCAGTGCGTTGACACAATCCTCAAGGCAGAAGGCCGCATCGACGTGCTGGTCAACAACGCCGGCTACGGCTACTTCGGCGCCGTGGAGTGCGTGCCCCTCGACGACGCGCGCCGCCAGCTGGAGGTCAACGTCTTCGGCCTGGCCGAGATGACGCGCCTCGTGCTCCCCGCCATGCGCGCCCAGCGCAGCGGCCGCATAGTCAACATAGCCTCCATCGCCGGCCGCGCGGTGTTCCCCTTCGGTGGGTGGTACAACGTCAGCAAGTACAGCGTCGAGGCCCTCAGCGACGCCCTCCGCATGGAGCTCAAGCCCTTCGGCATCAAGGTGGCCATCATCGAGCCCGGCTGCATCAAGACCGACTGGGGCATCATTGCCGCCGACCACCTCGACGAGTGCTCGCGCGGCACGGCCTACGAAGCCGCCGCCCACCGCGAGGCCGAAGCCATGCGCTGGGGCTACACGGGACCCTACATGTCCTCGCCCTCCATCATAGCCCGCGCCATAGTGCGCGCCGCCACGTCGCGCTGTCCGCGCACACGCTACCGCCTCGGGCGGTTCGCCTTCAGCGTCAGCGTACTGCACCCCCTGCTTCCCGCCCGCTGGTGGGACGCCTTGGTTTGCGGACTTATGTCTGTGAAAGTAAAAAAGTGATACAATAATGATACTATTAGACGACAACACACCCACACTCATCGCCGCCGCTGCGGCACAGAAGCCTGACACCATAGTGCCCAAGGACGAATTCGGCCAGATGGTGCATGCTCAGGACAGCATCTCAACCGCCATCAAGGACAGTCTCCGCAACATGGACGTCTCCGACCTCAAGGCTGTGGTCACCGGTGAGAATACCATCCTCCGCGACGGCCTCCGCGAACTCACGCAGCTCACCGTACAGTTCGTGCCCAAACTCCTCGTAGCCATCCTCATCCTCTGGATAGGCTTCAAGCTCGTCAAGATGCTCAAACGCGTCATCATGCGCGGCCTCGACCGCCGCAACGCCGAGCCCAGCCTCAAGAGCTTCCTCGGCTCGCTGACCGACGTGCTGCTCAAGGCGATGATCATCATCATGGCCATGGACGTCATCGGCATCAAGGCCACCTCCTTCATAGCCCTCCTCGGCGCCATGGGCCTGGCCGTGGGCATGGCCCTCCAGGGCACCCTGCAGAACTTCGCCGGCGGCGTCATCATCCTGCTCATGAAGCCCTTCAAGGTTGACGACTACATAGAATGCGGCTCCTAC
Organism: Bacteroidales bacterium; assembly: GCA_017522105.1. Classification (GTDB taxonomy): domain Bacteria; phylum Bacteroidota; class Bacteroidia; order Bacteroidales; family P3; genus Colimorpha. The sequence goes on from JAFXAA010000010.1 coordinate 31,337, forward strand.
AAGGGCTACATCAAGGAGATACGCATCTTCCACACCATCATGCGCCCCTTCAACGGCCGCACCATCATCATCCCCAACAGTGAGCTTGCCACCAAGAGCCTCATCAACCACACCAAGGAGCCGCAGATACGCCTCGACGTGGTGGCCTCGGTGGCTTACGGCACCGACCTGCGCAAGGCCAAGGAGGTCCTCTGGCAGGTCATCAAGGCCGAGCCCCTCATCACCTGGAACCCAAGGGAGCCCAAGGTGGCCGTGAGCAACCTCGGCGACAGCTCCGTGGACATCACCCTCTGGCTCTGGACCAAGGTGGAGGACTACTGGACCGTCTGGGAGCACATCCGCGAGGACATCTACATTGCCTTCAACAACGCCGGCGTCGAGATACCGTTCCCGCAGGTCACCGTGCACAACGCCACCGAGAGCGCCCCCATACACATGGAGCCCCGCGAGGCTACGGCCCACGAAGTGACCACCGACGAAGAAAAGCTCGGCACAGGTAACTGAAGAATAATGCGTTAATGTGTTAGTGCGTTAAAGCGTTAGAGAGTGTCGCAATCATCACTAACACATTAACGCACTAACGCATTGGCACATTGACGTTTTGACACACTATAGCAATATCAAAGCTGAACACTTATGAGAAAAGGCCTTTTTAAACTTATGGGGGCATCGGTATGCCTGTTTTTACTCTTTCCTTTTTCCTTTTTCAATTCAGCGTCAGCGTCGGCGCAGCCCTTGAGCGACGGCGCCACGGCCAGCGTGCTCACCTGCGGGGTGGGTGAGGATTTCTACACCTCCTTTGGCCATAGCGCCGTGCGCATCACAGACTCCGCACGCGGGCTCGACCTCGTCTACAACTACGGCACCTTCGATTTCGACACGCCGCACTTCTACTGGAAGTTCATGCGTGGCCAGCTTGACTATCAGCTCAGCCGCTCCACTTACAGCCAGTTTCTGGCCGAATACACGTGGCTCGGCCGTTCGGTCAGCGAGCAGACACTCAACTTCACTCCGACCCAGGTGGCCAACCTCTTCATCCTCCTGGAGACCAACTACCTGCCGCAGTATCGCAACTATCGCTACGACTTCCTGCGCGACAACTGCGCCACACGTGTGCGCGACGTGGTCTACAGCGCCTGGGCGGCTGACACCCTGCTGCAGCGCTCGGCCGAGCCCGCGAGCTATCGCCAGCTCCTGGCTACATGTCTGAAGGACAGCATGGAGTGGTGGCGCCTTGGCATTGACCTGCTCTTCGGTCTGCCCACCGACCACCGCTGCACAGCACCGGAGCGTATGTTCCTCCCTGCCGAGCTTGAGGCAGAACTCGCCCGCTGCACCACGTCTGACGTGAGGCTGGCTTCTGCCATCGTGGGGCCCGCGCACCCTCTGCTGCCCTCTGGATGCTCTCCCAAGCATCGCAGTTTTCCGCCCGTGGTGGCTTTCGCCCTCTTGCTGGCCCTGGTGGTCGTCATGAGCTGGCGCCGCTGGTGGCGTCCATGGATGGACCGCGTGCTCTTTGTCGTCGCGGGCCTCTGCGGACTCTTCCTCTGCTTCATGTGGTTCGGCACCAACCACTGGTGCACCCGCTGGAACCTCAACATCCTGTGGCTCTCGCCCTTGCTGTTGCTCATAGCCATACGCCTTGAGCGCAGCCCCCGCTGGGCCCTGTGGCTGCAGGAGGCCATGTTCCTCGCCGCCGCCGTGTGGGTTGTGTGGTGCGGCCTCTCGGTTGCCATTATTCCGCTGATTATCATGCTGATGCTGCGTGTCGGCATGCTACTCTTTCCGATAAAGCGTTGATAGCCAGCCTTTCCATGGAGCCCCTACGGAGCCCCTACGGAGTCCCTACGGCCGTTCTTCAGTGGAACGCCGTAGAAACGCCGTCGGGGCTCCGTGGCAGATGCGTCGGGGCTCCGCATCATGACCGTGTCAGGCTGTTGTCAGTCCGACTTCTTCTAACGTATTGATAACGTTGGATATATGTTCTTCTATGCAATCCATAACCAATAACCGATATCCAATAACCAATATTTTTGGTTTTTATTTGGATATTTTTTTGTATATTTGCAGTTTGATTAAATAGCATCGTGGAGTATGTTTGAGAACCTTAGTAGCAAGATTGAGAAAGCGTTGCATACCCTTCGCGGCAAGGGTAGCATCACCGATATTAACGTGGCGGAGACCGTCAAGGAGGTGCGCAAGGCCCTGCTCGACGCCGACGTGAGCTACCCCATAGCCAAGGAGTTCACCGACAAGGTGAAGGCCGAAGCCTTGGGCCGCAACGTCATCACGAGCATCGAGCCGGGACAGCTGATGGTGAAGATTGTGCACGAGGAGCTGACCAAGCTGATGGGCTCCGAGAGCGTGGACATCAACGTCAAGGGCCAGCCCGCGGTGGTGCTCATAGCCGGTTTGCAGGGTTCCGGTAAGACGACCTTCAGCGCCAAGCTGGCCAACCTGCTTAAGACCAAGCGCGGGCGCCAGGTGATGCTGGTGGCTGGCGACGTGTACCGTCCGGCGGCCATCAGCCAGCTGCAGACGCTGGGCGGGCAGATCGGTGTGCCGGTGTACACCGAGGAGGGGTCGAAGAACCCCGTGGAGATTGCCAAGCATGCCATCGCCGAAGCCAAGGGCAAGGGGGTGAACGTGGTGATTGTGGATACCGCAGGCCGACTGGCTGTGGACGATGAGATGATGGACGAGATTGCGGCCCTGAAGCGCGAGCTGCAGCCGCAGGAGACCCTCTTCGTGGTGGACGCCATGACGGGTCAGGACGCCGTGAACACTGCCAAAGCCTTCAACGACAGGATTGACTTCGACGGCGTGGTGCTCACCAAGCTTGACGGCGACACCCGCGGCGGCGCGGCGCTGACGATACGCTACACCGTGCAGAAGCCCATCAAGTTCGTCGGCGTGGGCGAGAAGATGGACGCCCTCGACGTGTTCCACCCCGACCGCATGGCCAACCGCATACTGGGCATGGGCGATGTGGTGAGCCTGGTGGAGAGGGCCGAGGCGCAGTTTGACGAGCAGGAGGCTCGCAAGCTCTCCAAGAAGTTGATGCAGAACGAGTACAACTTCGAGGACTTCCTGGGCCAGGTGGCGCAGATCAAGAAGATGGGGTCGATGAAAGACCTCATAGGCATGATTCCCGGCATGGACAAGCTGACGAAGAACGTGGAGATTAGCGACGACGCATTCAAGCCCATCGAGGCCATGATAGGCAGCATGACGCCCTACGAACGCCAGCATCCGGGCTGCCTCAACGGTAGCCGCAAGCAGCGCATCGCCGCCGGCAGCGGCCGCACGATACAGGAGCTCAACCGCTTCCTCAAGCAGTTCGAGGACACGCGCAAGATGATGAAGATGGTGAGCAAGAACGGCGGCAGGATGCCGATGAGGAGAAGGTGATAATATGATGATAATTATGGAGTTCTGGCATTTCAAGGAGTTCCCTGAACTCCCCGAACTTTTGAGCTCCCCCAAAAACATAAAATATGGTACAGTTATTGGACGGCAAGGCGTTGGCCTTGCAGATTAAGGATGAGATAGCCAATGAGGTGCGGGCCCTCACTAAGGAGGGCCACCGTGCGCCGCATCTGGCGGCAGTGATTGTGGGCGAGGATGGGGCCAGCATGACCTACGTGGCCAACAAGGAGAAGTCGAGCAAGGAGGTGGGCTTCACCTCCAGCGTGTACCGCATGAGCGAGAAGACCACAGAGGCGCAGCTGCTGGAGACGATAGAGTTCCTGAACAACGACCCTGACATTGACGGCTTCATAGTGCAGCTGCCGCTGCCAAAGCACATCAACGAGCAGAAGGTCATCAACACCATTTCGGCGGACAAGGACGTGGACGGCTTCACGCCGGTGAACATCGGCCGCATGGTCCTTGGCGAGGATTGCTTCGTGCCTGCCACGCCGATGGGCATCTGCACGCTGCTGAAGCGCTACGGCATAGAGACGGCCGGCAAGCACTGCGTGGTGCTGGGACGCTCGAACATAGTGGGTACGCCTGCCGCCAACCTGCTGAGCCGCAAAGGTTTTGACTGCACGGTGACGATGTGCCACAGCAAGACGCAGAACCTTGCGGAACTGACGCGTCAGGCCGACATACTGGTTGTGGCCATAGGCAAGCCAGAGTTCGTCACCGCCGACATGGTGAAGCCCGGTGCCGTGGTGGTGGATGTTGGCATACACCGTGTGGCCGATGCCACGAAGAAGAACGGATACCGCGTCATAGGCGATGTGAAACACAGCGAGGTGGACGCCAAGTGCAGCTGGGTGACCCCGGTGCCCGGCGGCGTGGGCCCGCTGACGATAGTGAGCCTGCTGGAGAACACGCTGAAGGCGTACAAGCGCAAATGATTAAGCTGGGAATACAAGAAGAGGCCGCAACTCACGAGTTGCGGCCTCACTCTTTCTATAGGGTTGTATCAATACTCCACAGGATATGTCACCACAGCGCGGAAGCGCATGGTGGAGAAGGAGGTGATGTCTGAAGGGTAGTAGCCGAGGTCGCAGATCATGAAGGTGATGCGTCCGGGGGAGACATCGTAGCGTATGTTGATGCTCTGCGCCACCCAATTGCCACCAAAGAAGTTGCTGTCGTCGGCAAAGGGTGCATCGGGATAGTAGACGTAGGGCAGTGGTTGCTGGTAGTCTACACCGTCGTCGGCGCGGAGATAGTAGTAGGCGCTAATGTTGCCCACGGAGAGAGCGGCATCGTCGATAGCGTTCCAGGGGAAGTCGCAGTAGTAGTTCTTGTCTGCGCCTTGCCTCCACATGTCGTTGGTGATGGTGAAGGTGGCTGAGCGGGTGTTGACGTCCTTGCTGCATGAGGCGAGGAAGACAGGTGCAACGATGGCAGCCACAAGGGCGATGAGTGTGATTTTTAATGTGTTCTTTTTCATTGTATGGTTGTTTTTGTTTGGTTCTAATAACGTGTGTATGCCCTGTTTATTGTTTTCGGATGCAAAATTACTACTTCTTTGACAATAATTTTCCGGGAAGGCAAAATATTTTTCTACAATAAACGTTATAAGGCATGAAACAAAAATGAGAAAACTGCGTTATAGCGATAAATAACAAGCTGTAAGCTGTGAGCCACAAGTTTTAAGAGAAAGGCCTATGAGACAACTGAAGATTACCCATTCGATAACGAACCGCGACATCAAGTCGCTGGACAAATACTTGCAGGACATCTGCAGCGAGGAGTTGCTGACGCCCGAACAGGAGGTGCAGCTGGCGCAGCGCATCAAGCAGGGCGACCAGGCGGCGTTGGAGCGTCTGACGAAGGCCAACCTGAGGTTCGTGGTGAGTGTGGCCAAGCAGTACCAGAACCAGGGCTTGAGCCTGCCCGACCTCATCAATGAGGGCAATGTGGGGCTGATAAAGGCGGCCAAACGGTTCGACGAGACGCGTGGCTTCAAGTTCATCAGCTATGCCGTGTGGTGGATACGCCAGAGCATTCTGCAGGCCATCGCCGAGAACAGCCGCATAGTGCGCCTGCCGAGCAACCAGCTTGGCGCCCTCAACAAGCTGAAAAAGGAGATAAGCAAGCTGGAGCAGCAGCTGGAGCGTCCGCCATCGGAGGAGGAACTGGCCGAGTTGCTCGACATACCGGAAGACAAGATCAAGGCCATACTGAACATCAGCGGCCGCCATGTGAGCATCGATGCACCGTTGGCGAGCGACGAGGATGTGAACTTCGTCGATGTGCTGCCCAACGAGGACACGCCGCCGACGGACGACAAGCTGATGCAGGAGAGCCTCTCGCAGGAGATTGAGCGCTGTCTGTCGACGCTGACGGAGATTGAGCGCGAGGTCATCAGGATGTATTTCGGCATCGGCCAGCCGCACCCGCTGAGCCTGGACGAGATCGCCATGAAGTTCAACCTCACCCGCGAGCGTGTCCGCCAGATAAAGGAGAAAGGCATCAAGCGCCTGAAGAACAGTAGCAAGAGCAAGCACTTGAAGGCATATCTGTAATGCTTGTCGAAGGGTGGATATTATTCTGAAATACTTTCCGGAACTTACGGAGCGGCAGCGTGAACAGTTTGCCGCTCTGTTGCCTTTGTACGAGGAGTGGAACGCGCAGATTAACGTCATCTCGCGCAAGGACATGGAGAACTTCTACGAACACCATGTGCTGCACTCGCTCGCTATCGCCAAAGCCATACGTTTCGCCCCGATGACCGAGGTGCTCGACGTTGGCACAGGAGGAGGCTTCCCCGGGGTGCCGCTGGCGGTGATGTTCCCCGACGCACGCTTCACGCTGATAGACTCGATAGGCAAGAAGATAAAGGTAGTTAATGATGTCGTTGAGAGGCTGGGCCTGAAGAACACCAAGGCCATGCAGATAAGGGCCGAGCAGCTGGAAGGGGAGTACGACTTCGTGGTGTCGAGGGCTGTCACCACGCTGGGCGAGTTTGTGCCGTGGGTGAAGAACAAGATATCAAAAACCCAGTACAACAGCCTGCGCAACGGTATTCTCTATCTCAAGGGTGGCGACCTCACCAACGAGCTCTTCGCCTTCCGTCACAAGGTGAAGACCTGGGACATCGGCGAGTGGTTCGACGGCGAGTGGTTCGAGACCAAGAAGGTCATCTACCTGCCGTTGTGACGGTATATATCATTTAGTGTCTTTATTGCAATCTTCACTCCGCTGACATCTGCTTCCGGGTCGGCGGGGATTAGCTTTGCTGTCAGTTTCTCGCCGGCGCGGAGGTCGACGAAGTTGCGGCTGAAGTGGCCGTCGATGTGCGGCACGGTCTCTATGTATACGTCGTAGAGGTCGCTCCCGGCCTTGAGGGTCACCACGAGGCTGCCGTCGCTCTGCCAGGCCTGGCTGATGTTGTATTCCGGCTCATCGTAGGTACGGTCCTTTGGGTAGACGCTGTAGTATTGTTCCCATTTCTTCAGGTCGACGTTGTCGTCGTAGAGTGCCTGTGCGCGGTAGTGCAGGGCTTTCCAGTTGCCGTAATAGTCGATGGATGACCACGATGCCACCGGCCAGCAGTCGTTGAGCTGCCAGTAGAGGGTGCCGCTGCAGCGCGGGTCGGTGAGGTGGCAGAGGATGCCGTAGCCCACGCCCCAGGCTTGCAGCAGCTGGCTGACGTAGGCGTAGTCCTCGAGGCCGAGGGTGCGGCTGTCGAAGCCGTAGTACTGCCGCATGGCCTTGTCTATTATCTCGCGGCCGCGGCCGTGCTTCTGGTGGTTGCGCAGGGTGGGGGAGTCGATGCTGAGCTGGTCGGCGGGGCAGAACTGGCGGATGGAGCTCATCATGGGGTAGCTCTGGAAGCCGTACTCGCTCATGAAGCGGCCGGTCTTCTCCTTGTACACCTCGAAGGGCAGCTCACCCCACCAGACGCCCCAGTAGTGGCTGTCGCCGTGGGTGGTGCACTCGGGGTGGCCCCAGCCGTATAGCGGCGAGGTGGTGATGTAGGGGCGCTGCAGCGGGTCGCAGTCGTGCACGGCCTTCGCCAGAATACTAGTTGAACTAGTGTTACTCGTGTTACTGGAATAACCGAAGATGGTGTCCATGGCCTTCTCCAGGCGGGCGCGCTGCTCGGGCGTCCAGTTGAACTGGCCCTGCCAGCCCCAGTCTTCCCAGCCGTTCTTCACCTCGTTGTTGCCGCACCAGAGGACGATGCAGGGGTGCTTGGAGAGGCGGGCCACCTGCTGATGGGCCTCCTCGCGGATGCTCTCCAGCATCTCCTCGTTGTCGGGGTAGGGGGTGCCGGCGAAGACGAAGTCCTGCCAGACCATGAGGCCCAGCGAGTCGCAGAGGTCGTAGAAGTAGTCGTGCTCGTAGATGCCGCCGCCCCATACGCGTATCATGTTGAAGCCCGCCTCCTTGGCCGAGCAGAGCAGGTGGCGGTAGCGGGCTTTTTGTGTCTCGTCGAGTACCGGGAAGCTGTGTACCGGTATCCAGTTGGCGCCCTTGATGAAGATGGGCTTGCCGTCACGGTAGAAGGTGAAGCTTTGGCCTATGGAATCCTGCTCCTGCCGGAGTTCCACTTTGGGATATGTCGCAACGCTGTTGCTGCATGCCGAGCCTGGGCGCTTGCTGGTGATGTACACCGGCTTCCAGATGCCGCATGTGGGCAGCTTGGGGCCCCAGTCCCAACCCATCTGGTATGGCGCTATTCGCCAGAAAGCGCGCTGATCGGGGATGGGAATGCCATACCGGGTCTCGAGCAGCGAGTCAGACATCGGCACCCCGTCCATCATGATGGCGCTGGTGTCGCCTGTAGCCGCGGGCAGTGGCCAGACGGTCAGCCGTATATTCATTGTGTCGCCGGGAAAGTCGTGCACAAACGGTACCTCGTAGCGTGCAAACATGTTGTCTATATAACCAACCAGTTCGTTGTTGATTGTCAGTTCGGCCGTGCCTGCCACTCCCTCGAACACAAGGTATTGTATCCTGTCTTTCGGCAGGTCTTTCTTCAGCACGCGTGTCGTGTACACCCACGCACGCCCACTCACCCACTGCACCGAGTCCTCGTTGGTGCCGTAGTAGGGGTCGGGTATTAGTCCGTTGGCCATCAGGTCGGTGTGAATGAATCCCGGCACCGTGGCGGGGTGCAGCTTGCCGTTGTATTCAAACTGCCAGTCGGTCAGTTCTACAATCTCTGGCTTTGAACTGCATGCCGCCAGCAGCAGCGGCAGTAGAAAGTAGGCTATGCGTTTCATATCGTTTGTTTTGTGGTGCGGCCTTTTTGGCTCGCTTCTTATTTTGTTTTCCAGAACGCGAAGACCACGGCCAGCAGGATGAAGATGAAGCTGACGAGGTGGTTCCAGCGGATGGGCTCGCTCTTGAAGACGGTGGCGACGATGATGGTGAAGACTGTCAGAGAGATGCACTCGGCCAGTATCTTGAGCTGCATCAGCGAGAAGGGCCCCCCATTGATCTGGCTGCCGATGCGGTTGGCCGGAATCATGAACGAGTACTCGAAGAAGGCCACGCCCCACGAGGTGAGGATGATGAGTATCAGCGGCCAGCCGGTGTTGATCTTCAGTTCGGTGAGCTTCAGGTTGCCGTACCAGGCGAAGGTCATGAAGACATTGCTGACGATGAGCAGCAGTATGGTGATCAGTGCTTTTGGCATATCATGTGTATTAGCATGGAGAACGCTTGGTTGACGGTGCGGTCGATGTTCTGCTGGCGTCGGCGGCCGGGGAAACTCAGCAGCTGGGCCTCCGTGTGCGTGGCGTCGGCCACGGCAATCCACACCGTGCCCACGGGCTTCTCCTTGGTGCCGCCGTCGGGGCCGGCGATGCCTGTTGTGGCTATGGCCAGGTCGGCACCGAGGCGCCGGCGCACCCCTTCGGCCATCTCGCGCGCCGTCTCCTCGCTCACGGCGCCGTGGGCTTCCAGCGTGCTGTGCTGCACGCCGAGGGCGCTCTCCTTCACCGCGTTGCTGTAGGCCACCACGCCGCCCTTGAAGTAGGCCGAGGCCCCCGCCTGCGCCGTCAGCTGGCTGGCTATGGTGCCGCCGGTGCAGCTCTCGGCGGTGGCCAGGGTCAGGCCGCGTTTCGTGAGGGTCTTGTGCACCAGCTCGGCGAGTGTCTCGCTGTCCTCGCCGACGATATACTGGCCGGCAATGCGGTAGAGCCCGTCCAGGGCGTCGCCGATGGCCTTGTGCAGGCTGTCGGCATCCTGGCGGGGGCCGCGTGCCGTAAGGCGCAGCTTGGTCATGCCCGCCACGGGCAGGTAGGCCAGCCGTATGCTCTCGGGCAGCGCCAGCTCCCAGGGCTCGATGAGGTCGCTTAGGAAGCTCTCGCCGATGCCCTGCGTGAGGATGTTCTTGTTGATGATGGTCTCCGTCAGGAATGTCTCTTGCAGCTTGGGGACGACGCGGTTCTGCATGAGCCACTCCATCTCGTGCGGCACGCCGGGCAGCGACACCACGACGGTCTTGCCGCCGAACCACATGCATGGCGCCGTGCCCACATCGTTGTTGAGCACCTCGCAGCACTTGGGCACCAGGGCTTGGGCGCGGTTGACGGGCGTCAGCTCGAAGCCGCGCACGGCGAAGAGGCGGCGCACGTTGTCCAGCGCCACCGCGCTCTCCACCAGCTCGCTGCCGAAGTATTCGCAGAGCAGTTTCTTGGTGATGTCGTCCTTTGTGGGGCCGAGGCCGCCGGTGATGAGCACGATGTCGTAGCGCTCGTGGTCGCCGAGGGCCCGCACTATGTCGTCGCGCCGGTCGCCCACCACCTCGATACAGGCCACGTCGAAGCCCGCCTCGGTGAGCATACGGCTCATGGTCGAGGCGTTGGTGTTGACGACCTGCCCCAGCAGCAGCTCGTCGCCTATGTTGATGATTTTTACTGTGTTCATAGTCTGACTTTCCTCTCGTATTCCTCGTAGGCGTAATCCAGGCCGCTCTCTTCGTCTTGCATGGGTTCGCTGAGCTTCACCAGAGTGAACTCCGACATGTCGATGGTGGGGAAGTATACGTCGGCCTCGTAGTCGCGGTAGACGCGCGTGATGTAGAGCCGCTGGCAGAATGGCAGCAGAGCCTTGTATATGGCGGCGCCACCCATGACGAAGACTTCATCTTCGCAGTCCTTAAGGACTCTGAAGAGCCCGTTTACGCTGTGCACCACCGTCGCCCCTTCGGCTGCGAAGTCGGGGTTGTTGGTCATGACGATGTTCTGCCGCTTTGGCAGCGGGCGCTTTGGCAGGCTGTCCCAGGTCTTGCGCCCCATGACGACGGGGTGCCCGGTGGTGAGCTGCTTGAAGCGCTTGAGGTCGCCGCTGAGGTGCCACAGCAGGTCGTTGTCCTTGCCGATGGCACCGTTCTGCGCGATGGCTACGATGATGCTAAGGTTGGGTTTCTTGTTGGTATCAACCATTGTGTCCTGTCTTTTCTTTGATAATGCATGCCAGCAATCTGACAATCGTGTCGGGGGCTATGTGCGAGGTGTTGTACATGAGGTCGTAGTTTCGCACGTCGTAGCGCGAGACGCCGGCGAAGGTCTTGGTGAAGTTCTCGCGCTGCTTGTCCACCTCGTCTATGATCTTCTCGGCCTCGTTGTCAGTGATGTTGAGCTTGTTGGCGATGCGTGCAATACGCTCTTTGCGGTCGGCGACGATGAATATCTTTATAGCGTTGGGATAGTCTTTGAAGATGTGGAAGCCGGCACGGCCCACTATGATGCAGGACTCTTCGGCGGCGAGTTCCTTGAGCAGCTTGGCTTCTGTGTGGTATAGCTGCATGGGTGTGACTTCGCGGTCTATGGTCAGGGGGTCGCTGGCCGCGGCGAACTGTTTGTGGAACTGGCACACTTCGTTCCACCAGTTCTGCTTGCGCGAGCGTATGTGCTCAATCTCTTCTTCGCTGAGGCCGAAATGCTCCACCAGACCTTTGATGGCAGCTTTGCTGTAAACGTTGACGTTGAGCATGGAGCCCAGTTTCTCTGCAATCTCCTTGCCGCCGGAGCCTGCCTCACGGTTTACAAGGACGATGAATTTGTTGTTGTTCATGGCTATGTTGTTCTGTTATGTTCTTGGAATATTCTTGTAGCCCTGTCGAAGATGCCGTTGCACCAGGCCAAGGCAAGTCCGTAGTTGCTCACGGGCACGCCCGCCTCGAGAGCCGGCAGGAGGCGCGCCCGCACCTGCTGTGCGGTGATGACACATCCCCCGCACTGGATTACAAGCCTGTAGGCCGATAGCGGGGTGCCGAGTGACGAAAGGGAGTCGCCCCCGGCAAGGATGTCAAACTGCAGGTCCTTGCCTGTCGTTTTGCGCAGGGCGGCGGGCAGCTTCACGCGGCCTATGTCCTCGCAGGTGACGTTGTGCGTGCAGCTTTCCAGCAGCAGCACGCGGTCGCCGTCGCCGAGGGCTCCTATCGTTGGCGTCCCTTTCAGGTACTCTTCAAAAGGACCTTTCTGCCTGGCCAGCACGACGCTGAAACTCGTCAGCGGCACGTCGTCTGGCACCGTGGCAGCCACCTGCCTGAAGGCCTGGCTGTCGGTGACGACCAGCCGTGGTGCTTCGCGCAGCGTGGCCAGCGTTGTCGCCAGCTCCTCCGGCTGGCAGAAGAGGGCCTGCGCATGCAGGTCCATCAGGTCGCGCAGCACCTGCACCTGCGGCAGTATCATCCTCCCTTCGGGGGCCGAGCTGTCTATGGGCGTCACCAGCACCACGGTGTCGCCACGGCCTATGATGTCGCCCAGCAGCGAGCGTCCGCGGTAGGCGCTCTCCGGCAGGGCCTCTTTTATCTGCGCTATCAGCGCGTCCTTATCGATGGGGGCTTTCTTTGTCAGCACCTTGAGCAGCGGCGTGCCGTGCTCCGTGCACCAGCGCTCCACCATCTCCTCTGGCCCGCCGTAGCAGCCTTCGGTGTATAGCAGCAGCGCCAGGTCCACTTCCGCCAGCGCCGCCATGCTCTTCTCCACGCGCATCTTGCCCAGCTCGCCTTCGTCGTCGATGCCGGCGGTGTCTATGAGCACCACGGGCCCTATGCCGCCGATCTCCATGCTCTTGCGCACGGGGTCGGTGGTGGTGCCGGCGGTGTCGCTGACTATGGCCGTCTGCTGCCCGGTGAGGAAGTTCACCATGGTGCTTTTGCCAACGTTGCGCCGGCCAAAGAGGCCTATTCTTGGTTTCAGTTCATTGCCTTTCATTCTGTTATACACTATCTTAGGTTCACCACCGTGACGCCTTCGCCGCCGAGCTCAAGCTTCTCCGGGTGGAAGGTGCGCACGTCGCGCGAAGCCTGCAGCTCCTGGCGTATCACCTGCATCAGTATGCCGTAGCCTTTGCCGTGCAGTATGCGCACCTCCTTCTCGCTCAGCAGCAGGGCGTCGTCGAGGAAGCGGTGCAGCATATCGATGGCCTCTTCGGCACGGTGGCCGCGCAAGTCAAGGGTGGGGTTGAAGCTCTTGCGCTTGTCGTTCATGTCGTCGTAGATGGAGCGGCTCACGCTGACGGATGCTTTCTGTGTCGGTATCTTCTGCTTGGCGGTGCCTTGCAGGCGGCCGAGGGGTATTGTCATGCGTATGCTGTTGCTCTCCACCACGGCTTTCTTCCCTTTTATCTCCACCACCTGGCCGTAGGTTTCCTCGCCGTCGATGCGCACTATGGAGCCTACGGTGACGGGTATCGCCTGCTCGGCCGTGCTCTCCTTTGGCTTGTGCTGGCGCTGCTTCTCGTCGGCCTTCCTGATTTCTTTCTCCACCTGTTCTGCAGCCTCTGTCAGTTTGGCTCTTGCAGCTTGCGTGGCCTCCTTCTCGGCCTTGGCGCTCTTGATGTCGCTGATGGTGCGCTCCACGGTGCGGTTGGCGTCGGTCAGTATCTGCTGCGCCTCGCGTCGGGCGCTGCCTATGATCTCGTGGCGTCGGGCTTGCAGGCTGTCGTTCAGCCGCTGGTACTTCTGTGTCACCTCGCCCAGGAACTCGTCGGCCACTCGCAACTCCTCTTTCTGCCGCGCTATCTCGCGCTTGTCTATCTCCAGCTGCTGCAGCTGGTGCTCGAAGTTCAGCTGTTCGCGGCCCACCTTCTCGCCTGCCTTGTCGAGCACCTCCTTGGGGAAGCCTATGCTCTCGGCAATCTCGAAGGCGAAGCTGCTGCCGGGGTGCCCCACCGCCAGCCGGTAGAGTGGGCGCATGGCCTCGGTGTCGAAGAGCATGGCGCCGTTGACAATACCTGGCATACGGTCGGCCAGCAGCTTGAGGTCGGCGAAGTGGGTCGTCACCACCCCGAAGCTCCCTTTGCCGTAGAGCTCCTCAAGTACCGCCTCGGCTATGGCGCAGCCGCTGCGGGGCTCGGTGCCGCCGCCCAGCTCGTCGAGCAGGAAGAGGGTGTCATCCCCGGCTTCGGCGAGCAGTGTCTTCATGTTCTGCAGGTGCGACGTGTATGTGGAGAGGTCGTTGTCTATGCTCTGCTGGTCGCCTATGTCTATGAATATGCTGCCGAAGAGGCCGCACTCCGATGTGGGGCGCAGCGGCACCGGCATGCCGCATTGCAGCATGTATTGTATCAGGCCCACGGCTTTCAGACACACCGATTTGCCGCCTGCGTTGGGGCCGGAGATAATCAATATCCGCTGTCCTTCGCCAAGCGAGAGGCTGAACGGCACCACGCCGTCTTTCTTCTGCAAGTACAGCAGGGGGTGGCGCGCATCCATCCATTCTATGCGGGGCTCGGCGTGCAATATCGGCACGCTGGCGTTGAGTTCCACGGCTACACGGGCCTTGGCACGCAGGAAGTCTATCCTTGCCAGGAAGCGGTAGGCTTCTTCCAGCTGCGGCAGCATCGGACGCAGCTTGTCGCTGAAGGCCAGCAGTATGCGCTGCACTTCGTGGCGCTCGTCGAACTCCAGCTCTCTCAGGTCGTTGCCAAGCTCCACCACCTCGCTGGGTTCCACGAAGGCCGTCTGGCGTGTGGCGCTCTCGTCCTGTATCAGGCCGCGTATCTTTCGACGGTGGGTGGTGAGCAGCGGTATCACGGGTCGCCCGTCGCGTATGGTCACCTCGGCGCCCTCCGGGGCCCAGCCCTCGCGTTTGGCACGTGCCAGGGTGTGGTTCACCTGGGCGTCCACCTCCGCGGCCTTGCGGGCTTTGGTGCGCCGTATCTCGGCGAGGGCGGGGGAGGCGTTGTCGTAGAGCTCGCCGTGGTCGTCTATCAGCTGCCCCAGGCGCGAGTTGATGATGTTCAGCTGCGAGCTCTTGCCGCCATAGCCAAGCTCCACCTCTACGGCCTCGTTGCGCAGCGCCTCGTAGCGCATGTGTTCTTCGGCGGTGAGGAAGTAGTAGCATTCGCGTATGGTGCGCAGCGAGAGCTTCAGGTCAAAGAGGCTCTCCAGCGGTATCACCGTGTTGCCCACGCGCAGGTGTGTGAGTATCGGCGTGAGGTCTATGAAGTCCTGCTGGGGGAATTCGCTCTCCATAAGCACTATCTGGCGCATCTCCTCGGTGAGCTGTAGTTCGTGGCTCAGCACATCATAGTCGGTCATATAGTGCATCTCGCCAGCCATGCGGACGGCGAGGGCGTTGGTGCATTGTTCTGCCACCATCTGCCTTATGCGGTCAAACCCCAGTTTCTGTTCAATGTTCATCGAGTAGTCAAGGTTAGGGCATGTGTATCAGTCAAAGTCGAGGTATAGGGGCCAACGATGTCGGAATGATGCAAGCTTCTCTTTGTCGAGGCAGACTGTGACAGAGTTTTCTCCGATGCATTCGTCCAATGGTAGGCCTTTGTAGTCTATCGCGGCGCTGTTGCCGCTGTATTCACCTCCTATGCCGTCCACGCCGCAGCGGTTGCAGCCCACGGTGTAGCACAGGTTCTCTATGGCGCGTGCCTTGAGCAGTGTCGTCCAGGCCTCGTGGCGGCTGCCGGGCCAGTTGGCGCACACCAGCAGCAGGTCATACCCCATGTTGTCGTTGCGCAGCCATTTCGGGAAGCGCAGGTCGTAGCACACGGCGGGCTTGATGCGCCATCCGCGCCACTCAAAGACCTCCTTCTGTGTGCCGCAGGCTATCACCTCGTGCTCGCCGCTGGGGCGGAAGGTGTGGGCCTTGTCGTAGGTGCCGTAGCTGCCGTCGGGACGCACCCAATGCATGCGGTTGTAGCAGCGTCCGTCTTCACGCACTATCCACGTGCCCACCATCAGCAGGTCGTGTTGTGCGGCCATGCGCCGTGCCCACTGCAATGTCGGCCCCTCGGGTTCCTCGGCCAAGTCGGTCATGCCGTCGCCGAAGCCTGTGGTGAAGGTCTCGGGCACCACGAAGATGTCGCTTGCCGGCGTCCCGGCCAGCACCGCCTCGGCGCGCCGCCGGTTCTCCTCGGGCTCGTGCCATCGTATGTCTTGCTGGTATAGCGTGATATTCAGTTTCTCATCCATACATCAACTCAAAACTCATAACTCAAAACTCTTCTCCTGTCTTGTTGTATCTGTCTCTGCAGCTCCTCGCTGCTGTCGAAGCGTCTTATGTCGCGCAGCCTGTGTGTGAACGCCACAGTAGTATCTTTTCCGTACAGGTCGCCGTCGAAGTCTATCAGGTGCACCTCCAGCATCGGCTTGTCGATGCCGAAAGTCGGTGCTGCCCCCAGGTTGGCTATGCCGGCGCTTTCTGCCTTTGTGTCGCTGCATGTCACTCTCACGGCGTACACACCGTGTGTGGGCATCATCTTGCGCGTCCCGGCGAGGTCTATGTTGGCCGTGGGGAAGCCCAGCGTGTGCCCCACGCCGCGTCCGTGCTGCACCGTGCCGCCGAGCGTGTAGTGCCTGCCCAGCAGCGCTGCGGTGTCCTCCACGCGGCCCTCCAGCAGCGTCTGCCTGATGCGGCTGGAACTGATGGGGGCGTCGTCCACGGTGAACGGCGTGCCGCGCAGCAGCGTGAAGCCCAGCCCTGCGGCCAGCTGCGGCAGACTGTCGAAGTCGTCGTGCGCCACCTTGGAGGTGTCGTTCACTCCCTTCGGTTGTGTTCGGCAGCCGAAGCGACTGTCGTAGCCCAACAGCAGGCAGCGCATATTCAGTTGGTCGTGCAGCAGGCGTGCCATCGCGCAGGCCGAGAGCTGCGCCACCTCCTGTGTGAAGGGCAGCACGGCCACATACTTGGCACCGGCCTCGAACAGCAGCCGCAGGTGCTCCTCGGGGTCGTCGAGCCAGTACTCGCTGTCGCGGCGGCCGAGCACAAAGGATGGGTGGGCCGTCAGCGTCACCACCAGGCTCTCCGCTTCCCGCTTCTCGCTTTCCGCCTTCAGCTGTTTCAGCAGCGCCTGGTGGCCGAGGTGCACGCCGTCGAAGACGCCTACAGTGACGGCGGTCTCTTCGGGTATCTGTTCCACTCTTCCTGCTCTGCTGTAAATCTCAAACATCATAACTCAAAACTCATAACCGTCATCCTCGGCTTCATGTCAATAAACACCCCCACCGTATACTGCGAGGGGTGCTCTTTCTCAAAGTAGCGGTACCAGCGGCCCTCCACGCTCACTGCCGTCAGCCGGCCGTGCCATGTGTAGCGGACGCCGGCGTTCACCATGCGGTTGCGGCCGAAGTAGGTGATGCCGTCCACGTAGGCCACATTGCTGAACAGCACGCTGCCCAGCAGGGGCACGAAGCCGCGGCTGTGCCAATAGCCGGCGTCAAGCCTCAGCTCATTGTTTTGGGCTCTAAACTCGCAACTCGCAACAGGATAGAATCCCCAGCCGCGTCGGAACGGTATGTCGGGTGCGTTCTTCTGCGTGTAGCCCATGGCGTAGCCGCCAGCCGTCACTGTCCACTTCCCGCCTTCCGCTTTCCACTCCCCCAGCAGGCCTGCGGCGCCGTTGAAGTGGTTCTGCACTGGCGTGGCCACGGCGAGTCCCTGTCCGCCTATGTGCTGCCCTACGACGTGCAGCGGCACCCTCAAGCCCCACTTTCCGCTCTCCGCTCTCCACTCGCCGCTCAATCCCGCCGTGAAGCGCTCCTGACGGCTGCTGCGCCGCCATATATATTCGCGCCAGTCGACCCACACGTCGAGGCCGAAGTGCTTGGTGTCCATCGTCAGCTGCACACCCGCCTCGGGGTCGGCGGCATACAGGCGTTCGGGGTTGTAGAGCGGCAGCGGCAGGCGGTGCTCGTGCAGGTCGCCCATTGTCGCTCTCCACGTTCCACTCTCCACTCTCCACTCAACCTCCGCCCTCACCCATGGCAGCACGTGCGCCGCTGTCGTGGTGTCGCTCTCGCACGGCCACACCTCCAGGCCCTGCGCCGACGGGTAGCGGCGCGCGCCCCAGAAATGGAGCCAGTGGGCACCGGCCTCAAGCACGGCCTCCCACCGTCCGCGTCCGCCCTTCATCACACCCTCCTCCACTGTCCACTCCACCACGGGCCTCAGCACGAAGCCCGGCAGGGTGTAGCCCTCGGCGTGCAGGCCGAAGAACTCGTTGTCCTGGAAGAACTGGTGGGCGTCGACCCGCAGCGCCAGTCGGGCGCTGTCCTGGGCCATTATGGGATTGACGGACAGAAATCCCATCAAACCCAATAGCCCCATTAAACCCAATATCTTCCTCATTTACCCAGGGCCTTGGCCACGGCCTCCTCGATGGCGGCGCCGCGCAGGTCGCGCGCCAGGATGGTGCCGTCGCTTCCGATAAGCATAATCTGCGGGATGCCGCGCACGCCGTAGGTGTCGGTGGCCGTGCGCGTGCTGTCGACGAGCTGCGGGTAGTCGATGCCCAGGTCGGCCATCACCTTCTCGTGGGCCGCCTTGCGGGCAGCGGCGTCGCCGCGCTCCCACACGTTGAGGCCCACCACGACGAGCCCCTTCTTCTGGTACTTCTTCCACAGCGGCACAATGTTGTCGCGTATCTCGGCGCGGCAGGGACCGCACCAGCTGGCGTAGAAGTCCACCAGGGCCACGCGGCCGTCAATCAGGTCGCTCAGCTTGCCGTCCACACCCTGTATGTCCGTGTAGCGTTTGCCCACGGCGGTGGCGTCCATGGCCTTCAGCTGCTGGCGCTTGTCGGCCACGGGCTTGTAGTTCTTGACGCTCTCCGTGGCGTCGGACAGCAGTTCTTCGAGCTGGCTGTAGGTCAACAGGTCGGTGCCGCAGACATTGCCCATGGCGTAGGCGCCCAGCACATTGTCGCGGTTGGCGTTGTAGAGCGCCATGGAGCTCTCGAAGTCGCGGCGCATGGCAATGCTCTCCACCGAGTCGTAGTTCCGCTCGGCCTCGGCGCGGCTTTTCTCGTCGCTGGCGGCGTAGTACTTCCCAATCCAAGCCTCCAGCTCGGCCTCCAGGGCCGGGTCGGCGCTGCGCTGGCGGTGGGCCGTCAGGCTGTCGTTGAGCGGCGTGCCGCCGAGGGCGTCGGTGATGAGGTCGAGGCTGATGCTGCCCGGCTCGGCCACGAAGTCGAGCATGGCGCGCCCCTCAAGGCCGATGGCTACCACAGAGGCCATCCACGGCTCCGCGGCGTCGCCGCTGAAGGCGAACTTGCCGTCAGCGACCACGGTGCTGTCCACGGCCTCGCCGTCGCGCACCAGGTAGACCTGCGCCCCCTCGAAGTCGGGGTCGGAAACGGTGCCAGCCACATTGAATTTCGAGCCGTTGCCACAGCCCGCCAGAATTGCCGCAACAGCGGCAGTGCAAAGGATTTGCTGTATTTTCTTCATTGTTTTTATTGTTTGTTTCGCGGTGCAAAGGTACGCTTTTTTTTAGGAATGAAATAAAAAAAGTGCTTCCCCCGGGCCCTGCCCCTGCGGTTCCCCACCGGAGCCCCTACGGCCGTTCTTCAGTAGTTCTTCAGTAGTTCTTCAGTGTTTGACTGAAGAACTACTGAAGAACTACTGAAGAAGTTCCGTCGCGGAGGCGACGGAACTACGCCCCTCGGCGGAAGAAATGCCGTAGGGGCTCCGGTGGGGCGAGGGGTGGGGTGGAGCCCCGGTGGGGTTCGAGGGCGGAGGGGCTGCGGATGGTTGCGGCGGGGGCTGCACCGAGCGGCCGAAGCGGCGGCGACGGGCCGGCGGGGGATTTTTTTTGGTGTGGCCAAAGGGCTGTGGCATAGCGCGAAGGAGCTTGCACGGGAGGGCGGGCGCAATATTTTTTGTTATACATTGAAAAAAAGTCGTATCTTTGCAAATTAATTGTCACCGTTTAAACTGACGAAAATAATAATATTAGCTATGTATACTGACACTTCAAAATTCATCGGCGAGGGCCTCACGTATGACGACGTGCTGCTGGTTCCGGCCTACTCTTCTGTGTTGCCGCGCGAAGTCAGCGTGGCGTCGCGCTTCTCGAAGCGCATAGCGCTGAACACGCCGCTGGTCAGCGCCGCCATGGACACCGTGACCGAGGCCGCCATGGCCATCGGCATGGCCCAGGAGGGCGGCATCGGCGTGCTGCACAAGAACATGAGCATTGAGCGCCAGGCCAACGAGGTGCGCAAGGTGAAGCGTGCCGAGAACGGCATGATAATAGACCCCGTGACGCTGAACAAGGAGGCCAAGGTGAAGGACGCCTTGAAGCTGATGGAGGAGTACGGCATCGGCGGCATTCCCATCGTCGACGACAACAGGATGCTCATAGGCATGGTCACCAACCGCGACCTGCGCTTTGAGCGCGACATGGAGCGGCCGCTGAGCGAGATCATGATCACCAAGCTCATCACCACCCATATGGGCACCACTTTCGCCGAGGCTACCGACATACTGCAGCAGCACAAGATCGAGAAGCTGCCTGTGGTGAACGATGAGGGCCAGTTCGTTGGCCTGATCACCTACCGCGACATCATGAAGACCAAGGAGCGCCCCAACGCCTGCAAGGACAGCAACGGCCGCCTGCGTGTGGCCGCCGGCGTGGGCATCACGCCCGACATGATGGACCGCGTGGACGCCCTGGTGAAGGCCGGCGCCGACGCCATTGTCATCGACACCGCCCACGGCCACAGCATCCGTGTGGTGGAGGCCCTGAAGAAGGTGAAGAACAAGTACAAGGACATCGACGTGGTGGTGGGTAACATAGCCACCGGCGAGGCGGCCCTGATGCTCGCCGAGGCCGGCGCCGACGCCATCAAGGTAGGCATAGGCCCCGGAAGCATCTGCTCGACGCGCATCGTGGCCGGCATCGGCGTGCCGCAGTTGACGGCGGTGTGCGAGGTGGTAGGCGCCCTGAAGCAGGGCGGCTACGACGTGCCCGTCATAGCCGACGGCGGCATCCGCTACAGCGGCGACATAGTGAAAGCGCTGGCCGCAGGCGCCAGTTCGGTGATGGTGGGTTCGCTGGTGGCCGGCGTGGACGAGGCCCCGGGCGAGACAATCATCTTCGAGGGCCGCAAGTTCAAGAGCTACCGCGGCATGGGCTCGCTGGAGGCCATGCAGAGCGGCAGCAAGGACCGCTACTTCCAGGACAAGGAGACCGACGCCAAGAAGCTGGTGCCGGAGGGTGTCGTGGGCCGCGTGCCCTACAAGGGAACCCTGAGCGAGGTGCTCTACCAGATGGTCGGCGGCCTGAAGGCCGGCATGGGCTACACGGGCAGCGCCACCATCGAGGACCTGCAGAAGGCCAAGTTCATACGCATCACCGCCGCGGGCCGCACGGAGAGCCATCCGCACGACATAGCCATCACCCGCGAGGCTCCCAACTACAGCAGATAACGGTTGACGGCTATCGGCTAATGCTTATTGGTTGTTGATTAAGAGAAACGATGAAAAAGATATTGATGACGCTGGCGGCGGCCCTGACGATGGGCATGGCCGCACAGGCGCAGAACGGGGCGCAGAACCCCGTGGTTATGGAGATTGGCGGCGACAAGGTGACGCGCGAGGAGTTCATGAGGGATTTTATGTCCACCACCGGCGACCAGCTGAACAGGAACCCCAAGACGACGGAGGCCGAGAAGAGGGCCGCCATGGACGAATATGTGGAACTGTATGCCAACTTCCGCGCCAAGCTGAAGGACGCCTACAATCTGGGGTTCGACACGATGCAGGCGCTGCGCGACGAGCTGAAGACCTACCGCGACGAGCTTGCGGCACCCTATCTGATTGACAGCGCGGCCTTGGAGCGCATACTGCACGAGGCCTACGAGCGCAACCACTATTCGCTGCACGCAGCCCACATCCTCGTCTCGCTGCCCCCCGACGCCTCGCCGGAGGACAGCGCCAAGGCCTACGACCACATCATGGCGTTGCGCCAGCGCATAGTGGACGGCGAGAGCTTCTATGCTGTGGCCTCGGACGAGATGAAGCGCGTGTACCCCGATGCACAGGAGCGTCCCAACGAGGGCGAGCTGGGCTTCTTCACGGCGTTCGACATGGTGTACCCCTTCGAGAATGCCGCCTACGCCCTGAAGCCGGGCGAGCTGAGCATGCCGGTGCGCACCCGCTACGGGTTCCACCTGATAAAGCTGTTGGACAAGGTGGAGATGATTGGCAAGTGCGACATGGCGCACATCTGGCTCAGCAGCCGCGACAGTGCCTCGCGCAGGGATGAGATCTACGACTGCTACCGCCGCCTGCAGGAAGGGCAGGACTTCGCCATCGTGGCCCACTCCAGCGACGACCGCACAACGCGTGAAAACGGAGGCCTTATGGCCAACGCCCCGCTCAACAACCTGCCGCCGGAGTATATCAACGTGGCGCAGCACCTGAAGGACGGCGAGTATTCCAAGCCTTTCTTCACGCAGTACGGATGGCACATCATCAAGCTGATACGCCACGACACTCTGGCTCCCTACGAGAGCATGGTGCCGTACTACAAGCAGAAGATGAGCCGCGACCAGCGTGGCGAGGAGAGCCGCAAGTCGTTCACCCGCAACTGCCGCCAGCGCTACCACGTGCAGGACTTGACGCAGACGCCTGCGCCGCTGCCCAAGGGCAAGAAGCGCAAGAAAGGCGCCCCGGTGAAGATGCAGGCCTCGCTGCAGGAGCTGTATGACATTGTGCCGGTGGAGGCTACGCGCAACCAGTGGAAGTACAACGACAGTCTGGTGAAGGATGTGCAGACCATCCTCACCATGCCGGGCAAGAGCTATACCACGCTCGACCTGGCGCGCTATATCTCCACGCACCAGAAGGCCGGACGCCCCCTGAAGTCGGAATACTTTGTGAACATGAAGTACAGCGACTTCATCGACAGCGTGGTGCTGGTGTATGTGGACAACCAGCTGGAGGACGAGTACCCCGAGCTGGCCGCCGTGGTTGACGAGTATCGCCGCGGACTGATGATTTTCAACTACAACAATGCCATGGTGTGGCGGAAGACGTTGCACGACAGCGCCGGTTTCGCCGACTACTATGCCCGCGAGAGCCGTACCAAGCGCATGGACAACCCCGACGATTCGGTCTACTTCTGGAAGACCAGGGCCCGTGTGGTGAGCCTCGATGTGGCCGACAGTGCCTGTCTGGCTCCCGCCAAAGCCGCCAAGTTGCTTAAGAAGGCCCTCAAGAAGAGCATGGGCAGCCTTGAGATGAAGGATATGCTGACCGACGCCGTAGGCAAGAAATGCACGGTGGCAAAGCCGGTGAGTGTGGCCCCTGACCTTGTGGAACAGGGCCACCAGACGCTGCTGGCCGATGGCCAATGGAGCAGGGGAGTGTACCTCTCGCCCAAAGGCAAGGGTTACCGTGCCGTGGTTGTGGAGGAGGTGTTGCCGCCGATGCTTAAAGGACAGATGGAAGCCCGAGGCTATTACCTCAGCGGCTACCAGAACGAGGTGGAGCAGCAACACAATGCCGAGTTGCGCAAGCGGTACAACGTCAAGATAAACTACGATGTTGTCAAGCAAATCAGGTATTAAACTGCTGGCACTTGTGTGCTGTCTGACGGCGGCGTGTCACCGTGTGGAGGAACCGTCGCCGCTCGTGGCAAGGGTTTACGACCACGAGTTGCGCATGGACGACCTTGCTGGGCTCGTGGGCGACGGAGTCAGCGCGGAGGACAGTGCAGCCATCGTGGACAACTATGTAGACCAGTGGGTGAGACAGACGGTGATGCTGGCCAAGGCCGAGAAGAACGTCAAGGATGACTTCAGCCGCCAGATGAACGAATACCGCAACAGCCTGCTCACCTATGCTTACGAACGGCAGATTGTGGAGCAGTTGCTCGACACCATGGTGACCGACGCCCAGATAGCGGAGTACTATGAGGGTCACAGCGGCCAGTTCCTGCTGAAGAACAGCATTGTCAAGGCCGTCTATGTGGCGGTGCCGCTGAAGAACAACGTGGACGGCAGGCTCCGTGGACTCGTCTACAAAAGGGATTTCGACGAAGAGGATGTCGTTGAGATGCAGGCCCTCGCCACCAGGGCGGGCGGCACAGGCAGCTATGATGCCGATGTGTGGCACCCCTTCTACAGCCTGCAGAACGCCGTGCCAATCACCACATACAACGAAAACCTGTACCTCAAGCAGAACCGCTCCATCGTCCTTGCCGACGACAGCCTCCGCTGGTACCTGCGCATCCTCGACTACAAAATCACCGACGACATATCGCCATTGGAGCTCCAGCGCGACAATATACGCGCCATCATACTCAACCACCGCAAGCTCGACATCCTCAGCCGTCTGCAGGCCGACCTTCTGAAGGAGGCTGAAGATGGGGGACATGTTGAGCGCATAAAGGTAAACAAAAAGTAAAGACAATGAAAAGAACACTCATATTTGCGGCTTTCGCCTCGCTTCTTGCCGCCCCCATGGCGTCCTCTTTCGCGCAGGACGACATTGTGGACGGTGTGGCAGCCGTCGTGGGGCGCAACATCATCAAGTTTTCCGACGTGGAGCGCTCTTACGCCCAGATACGCCTCAAGCAGGGTGCCGCCGACGCCTTCAACAACCGTTGCGCTGTCCTTGAGAACCTCATCCTCAGCCAACTCCTTGTCCACAAAGGTGAAATAGACAGCGTGGAGGTGACCGACGAAGAGGTGAACCAATACGTGGACTACTATTTGAAGAACGACTTGCGCAACTATGGCAGCCGTGAGGCCATCCGCGAGGCTACGGGTTTCACATACGAGGAGCTCAAGGAGCAGTATCAGCGTATGATACGCAACAACCTGTTGGCTCGGCGCGTGGAGTATCAGCTCACCGAGGATGTGACAGTCACCCCCAAGGAGGTGGCCGACTTCTTCGCCACCCTCCCGGCCGACAGCCTCCCCATGATGCCAGAACGCTATGAGCTCTCCGAGATAGTCATTGAGCCACAGATCTCCGAGACAGAGCGCGACCGTGTGCGCACGCAGCTCGCCGAACTTCGCGAGCGTGTCATCAAGGGCGAGAAGTTCTCCATGCTGGCTACTCTCTATTCGCAGGACCCCGCTTCTGCCAAGAAGGGCGGTGAGCTGGGCTTCTTCTCGCGTGGCGACATGGTGGCCGACTTTGAGTCTGCGGCCTTTGCTCTTAAGCCTGGCGAGGTGTCGCCCATCGTTGAGACGCAGTACGGTTTCCACATCATACAACTCATCGAGCGGCGCGGCAATACCATCAACGCGCGCCACATACTCCTTGTGCCGCAGGTGTCGCCCGACGACCTCCTTGCAGCCCGCATGAAGCTTGACAGCATTGCCACCGAGATTCGTGCCGGCCATATAGCCTTCGACGAGGCTGCACGAACCTTCAGCACTGCAACCAACGCACAGGCCGGCGGCGTCGCCGTCAACCCGGCCGACGGCACCCAGCGCTTCGACAAGGCAGCCATAGACCAGAACTATTACAATGTTGGCATTCAGGGTATGGACGAAGGTGAAGTGTCCAATGCCACCGCCTTCAAGAACGACAAGAGCCGTGATGCCTACCGCATCGTGCGCCTCAACAAGAAGTACCCCGCCCACAAGGCCAACCTCACTGACGACTACGACAATATTCAGAACGCCGCCCTCGCCGACGCCAAGCAGAAGAAGATGCAGCGCTGGGCCAAGCGTTACATGGAGACTGTCTATGTGCGCCTCAGCGACCAGTATAAAGACTGTGTTTTCCGCAATCTCCGATAACCCGACACCACGCACATGAACGATAAAGAACAACTTGACCTCCTCGTGCAGCGCTACGCGGACCTCCGCGCTGAAATGGCCAAAGTCATCGTTGGCCAGACGGAAGCTGTGGACAGCCTCATAGTCACCCTCCTGGCCGGTGGCCATTGCCTCCTGCTCGGCGTTCCCGGCCTCGCCAAGACGCTTATGGTCAGTACCCTTGCCAAGACGCTTGGCCTCACCTTCAACCGCATCCAGTTCACCCCCGACCTCATGCCATCCGACATCACCGGCAGCGAGATTCTCGACCAGAACCGACAGATGCGCTTCCTTCGCGGCCCCCTCTTTGCAGGTATCGTGCTCGCCGACGAGATTAACCGTACGCCACCGAAGACACAGGCCGCGCTCCTCGAAGCCATGCAGGAACGCGCCGTCACGGTGGCAGGCACAACCTATCCGCTCCCGCAGCCATTCTTCGTCCTCGCCACGCAGAACCCCATCGAGCAGGAGGGTACCTACCCCCTGCCGGAAGCACAGCTTGACCGCTTCATGTTCAACATACGCCTCGACTATCCCACCTTTGACGAAGAGGTGGAGATTGTCAAGCAGACCACTGCCGACCGCGTGGCGGAGGTGGCGCAGGTGCTTGATGCGCAGCAGATAATGGCCCTACAACAAGCTGTCAGGCGCATGCCTGTGGCCGACAATGTCATCCGCCACGCCGTCAGCCTCGTGGCCGCTACACGCCCAGCTCCTGACACCGAACTGCAGAAATACCTCTCCTACGGTGCAGGTCCGCGCGCCTCGCAATACCTTATCCTTGGCGCCAAGAGCCATGCCGCCATCCACGGCAAGTATTCGCCCGACAACGAAGACGTGGACGCCGTAGCCCTCAGCGTTCTGCGCCATCGCATTGTGCCAAGCTACTATGCTGAAGCCGAAGGCATCTCCGCCGACAAAATAATCAGCCGAATAATAACCAGCAACCTATAAAAGTGACAACAGCCATGAAAAAACACCTACTCCTTTTCGTCGCCGTCCTTCTCTGCGCCACACTGCATGCACAGACCGGTGAACAGCAGCTCAACAGCGAATATCAGGCTGCCATACGCGAGTTCATCCAGCAGGACATCGCCAACCGCCAGCGAACCATGCAGCGCCGCGCCGAGCAGCTCCTAATAGCACTCCCCAACGAGCAGAAGCTCTATGATGAGACCTACATCTCAATCCGCACGGCCCTTGTCGACGCCACTGCCGAAGACGGCGCCCCAGAACTCAACTATGTCTTTGACATCTCTTACAACTGCCGCCACCTCGAAGGCTACACTGACGACTACCCGCTCGGCGTCTTCGACTACGACTCCTCCAACTCGGTGCGTGCCATATGCAACCTCACCAAGACCTTTATCGAGGGCATTCTCGACGACATCTTCCGTCCCTCCAAGCGTGTTTCTATCCGCATATTCTCCACCACTGACGGCGTCGAACTATCGCGCACCATCCCCTACGATGGCTCCTACGGCAACTTCCGCTACATGCCTGTCACCTTCAACAACGAGCACTTACGCATCTCCGTGGATACCAACGGTATCACCAACAACTGCCAGCTTGCCTACATCCGTGCACAGTCGGTCCGCAGCTTCCTCCAGAGCCAGGTTCGCAACCTCGCACGCACCGTCAACGACTACTCTTACATCACGCGCTCCTATTCCGACACCGGTGCTTTTTATCGTCGCTCATCCATAGAGCTCACTGTCCACGATGCTTTCCGCGAGACTATCGATGCAATGGCCGCAGAAAAGGTCCTCAACGACGACTATGTGGATTTCAACATCCCGCAGACCGCCTCGTCCTATGACAATGCCTACGTCCTCATCATCGCCAACCAGGACTACGACCACCGCTTCCTGCCTTCGGTTCCCTTTGCAGCCAACGACGGCGACATTCTTCGCAAGTATTTTGTGCGCGCTCTCGGTGTCCCCGAGCGCCAGGTTAAAGTGCTCCACAATGCTTCGCGCCAGACTATCCTCGACGAGGGCATCCATTGGCTCACCGACATTGCTCAGGCCGTCGCCACCCACGAGGGCGACCAGACCACATCGCATGCCAACTTCTTCGTGTACTTTGCTGGTCACGGTTTCACCGACTTCGACGACAATACCTACCTTGTCCCCAACAATCTCCGTCTCGACGGCATCAAGGCTCTTGGTGGCAAGCGCAAATGCGGCCGCAAGAAGAACACTATCAACGAGCCTACAGCCTACGACATAGCCCTCTCGCGCAAGGATGCCGCGTTGTTCGCCAAGCAGTGCATAGCGCTTGACAGCCTCTGTTCAATGCTCAAGGGCAAAGGCAAACGCGAGACCTATCCCGTCAGCCGCCTCACGGTCATCGTCGACGCCTCTTTCGACGGCCATCAGCGCAACGGAGCCTCTATGCTTCGCGCAGACCGCCCAGTCGTCAAAGATCCCAAGGCCAAGAAGGCCAAACGCAAAGCCAACAAGTCAAGCGACGCCATAGTCCTCCTCGCTGCCGCCCATGACAAGACGGCCTACTCTTTCGACGCACAGCACCACGGCTTCCTCACATACTTCCTCCTCAAGGAAATCAAAGGCCTTGCCTCTACCTCCAACCTCGACTCTTACACCTATCAGGATATCTATGAGGCTGTGGAGCGCAAACTAAACAAGGAGTCCGCACTCCAGAACCGCTGGCAGGAAATCACAGGCTATGTCGACGGCAAGAACGCCTCCGACTGGCGCCTCCTGCACATCAGGTAATTGAAGAATGAAGAGTGGAGAGTGGAAAGTGGAAGGTTTTCCGTTTCCCGCTTTCCACTTCCTAAAGACTCTTATTCTTTATTGTATGGGTTGGACATACTGGCGGAGCTGCTCGATGTCGAGCTGCTGGTATGAAATATTGGTCGTGTCGGAGAAATTCTGACGGTTGGTTTCGTAGGTCTCGCGGTCATACTCCGATGCTTTCTCGAAGAGGCTTCTGGCAACGGCTACCTTGAGCTGGTCGAAACTCATGGTCCCGTTCTGCCAGCGACTGATGTCTTTCTGTGACAGGTATTTTGCCACCTTGTCGAACTTTTCCTGCGGCAGGGTGCCGTTGGCGTCGAAGCTTCGCTGCAGGTCGGGGAAGTTGACCCACGACGTGATGGTCGTCTCCAGAAGCTGCAGGTGGCGGCGGTTTCTGTCAGTGTAGTAGCCAAGATATGCGTGGCACGGTTCGACGAAAATCACTGGCTTCAGGCCTGTTTTGCGCAGTATCGAGGCGAGGAAGACGCACGCATCGATGCAGTTGGCCTGCCGCGTGTTCCACACCTCGTCGAAAAAACGTATGTGCTGGACGTTGGCGCCGGGCGACGGGTTGGAGGTGCATGAGATGGAAGAGTAGGAGATGCCGCGATTGAGGGCGTAGTACCAGACCGCGAAGACCTGTTCGCGGACCTCCCTCTCCGAAGCCTGGTAACCGGAGAGGCGTGTTACGATGCCCTGGTCGAGGATGTCTGTGAGGATATGCTCAATCTGCGGGTGGTCCTCGTTGACGTAGGCCGCGAAGAGAAAGCGGAAGTCGCGCTGTTGGTTGGCGGTGGAGAGCGAGAGGGGGCACTCGTTGACGGAACGGCAGGAGAGGTGGAGGTTTTTGATGTCCACCTGCTCGTCGTTGATGTAGCAGGTGAATGTGATGTCTATCGGGTGCGGCTGACGTGTGCGTCTGAGGACCTGGTATTTCCATTTCGGCGTGAGGCTGAACGTGTACTGCTCACCGCGGTGCGGGAGTATTTCCTGGACGATGGTGACATAGTTGAGGGCCGAAGAGTCAAGGATGACGCGCAGGACGCAGTTGTCGGCAGGGGCTGTCACCGAGATATTGAGGGACTGGTCGGTGGCGAGGATGAGCGAAGGGTATAGCTGGTTGTCAAAAAGAGGGTCGCAGGTCACGGAGAATGCCACTTCCGAGGGGCTGTAGAGCTTTCTGCCAGTGTTTTTTCCGTTGCAGGCGGCGAGGAGGAGCACAACGAGTAAAGAATGAAGAATCATCCGTGTGCGGGGCGATGGCGCCAGCCAATGTTTGTTTCCACGGTTCCGGCACGTAGCCTCCACGTTTTCTCCCCGTCTTGTCATCGGCCCTACACTGAAGAACGGCCGTAGGGGGGCCGTAGGGGGTCCGTAGGGGCTCCGTGGGGAAATGGGTGACGAGATGGGTGTGTCCGGCGCGGGTGGAAACGATGGGGCCGGGGTAGTCACTGTTTTGTTTTTTTCGTTTGTCATTTGACGATGTCTGGGTTTTGGTTGACGAAGTCGGCCCATTGTTTTTTTGCTGGTTTGTGTTGTTTTTTCTTTGGCGCGAGTTGGGCGCGGAGGTCGGCGAGCGGGTTGGAGAGTTGCATGTGGGCGGTGTAGGCGACGGCGAGGGCGTCGGTGGCGTCGAGGTAGTGAGGGTGGGTGTCGAAGTGGAGGATTGAGCGGAGGAGGTCGGCGACTTGTTCTTTGGATGCGTTGCCGTTGCCGGTGACGGTTTGTTTGATGAGTGAGGGTTCGTATTCTTCGTATGGGATGGAGTGTGCGAGGGCGGCGGCGATGGCTACGCCTTGTGCGCGGCCGAGTTTGAGCATGGATTGTACGTTTTTGCCGAAGAATGGTGCTTCGATGGCGAGGAAGTCGGGGTGGAAGGAGTCCATGAGGCGAGAGGTGGAGTTGTGTATCTGGAGGATGCGTTCTTTGAAGTCGGGGATGAGGCGCAGGTAGAGTACGTCCATGGCTACGATGGTGGGGGTGGGTCCGTCGGTCTGGAGGAGGCTGTAGCCGAGGATGCGCGTGCCGGGGTCTATGCCGAGGATGAGCATGGGGGTTATGTGAGGTTTAAGGTTTTTTTAATGAAGAATGAAGGGTGAAGAATGAAGAATGGGCTGACGCGGTCGACCCGCACCCGGATAATTCTTCACTCTTCATTCTTCACTCTTCATTTTTCATTATTGTGATTGTGAAGCGAGATTCGAGGCGGTGGCGTGAGAGGTAGAGTGCGAGGATGTAGAGTGCGAGGGTGGCGAATGCGGCGAGGACGACGGCCCATTCGGGGAGGTGCGCGAGGGAGAGTGCGACGATGACGGCGATGAGGATTATGGCGGGGAGGAGGTAGGCCCACCAGACGGCGAGGAGGCCGTGAGACTGGTCGATTTGGACGGTGACGTTGTCGCCGGGCTGGTAGCGCTGCCAGTCGCTGGCGGGTATTTCGAGGGTTTTGTCTTTTGATTCGGCGAAGCCGCAGCGTGCGTGTGCGGCGCAGGATGCGCAGGCGCTGACGGATTCTATCTGTACGGTGACGCGCCCGGGGGCTGTTTTTTTCACTATGCCGTTGTGGTTCATTAATAAGGTTTTTTTAATGATGAATGATGAATGAAGAATGAAGAATTATCCGGGTGCGGGTCGACCGCGTCAGCCCATTCTTCATTCTTCACTCTTCAGTCTTCATTATTTGTTGGTGTTCTCCAGGCTATTACTCCTTTGCAGTTTTTGACGCACCGGCCTGTGCGGTCCATTTTGCTGACGTTGCCCATGTATACTACTTCGGCGCGGCCCCATTCCATAGGGGAGGCGTGTTGGAAGATGTGGGGCACGAATACGTCGCCGTGAGTGTCGATGTAGCCCCAGCGGCCTTTGAATTGTGTGCAGGCGAGGCCTTCGGTGAAGTGGAAGGCTTGGTCGAAGTGGAAGGGGATGACGAGGTTGCCGTCGAGGTCTACGAAGCCGCATTTGCCGTTGCGTTCGACGAGAGCGAGGCTGTCGTGGTAGATGTATTTGTCGCCGTGGGGTGTGTTGTTGTCGTATTTGAAGGGGAGGATGACGCGGCCTGTGGTGTCGATGATGCCGTAGCGTCCGTTGAGGACGGCGCAGGCGCGGCCGAGGTGGAAGGGGCTGACGAGGTCGTAGATGCAGGGGATTATTTCCTGGCCTTGCGGGTTAAGGAAGCCGTATTTGCCGTTGCGGCGGACGCTGATGAGGCCGTCGCTGATGCCGCCGGTCCAGGTGTAGACGAATGGTGTGAGGGGGCGGAAGTTGTAGTCGAAGAGTGCCCATCCGTTGCTGTCGCCTGCGAAGAAGTGGCCGTCGAGGTTGGAGGTTATCTGTTCGTAGGAGTAGTGCAGGACTTCGCGGCCGGAGCGGTCGATGACGCCCCAGCGGTCGTAGCGCATGGCGAGTGCGTAGCCTTCGTTGAAGGGTTGGAGGTTTTGGAAGACTGGTTCAAAGAGTTGGTTGCCGAGGGTGTCGATGAAGGTGCAGGCGGTGAAGTAGGTGTCGATGACGATTTGCACTGGGGCAGTGCCTTCGTGGAAGTTGCCGGCGTTGATGAAGCGGGGCTGGACGATGGTGTTGCCGTTGAGGTCGGTGTAGCCGAAGAGGCCGTCTTTGGCGACGAGGATGCGGTTTTCGGAGGGGTAGTCGATGTCGTCGTAGATGCATGGGAGGATTTCGCGGCCGGTGCGGTCGATGAGGCCGCAGAGGTCGCGTTCGAGGCGTACTTTGCAGTAGCCGTTGTGGAAGTAGTCCACGAAGCGGTATTTGTTGGGGGTGATTTGTGTTCCGTCGGCGCTTTTGAAACCGTAGCGTTCGCCGTCGGTGGTGGTTTGTATGCCGTCGATGAAGACGAGCTCGCAGCCGCATTCTTCGTCGTCGACGTAGTCTATGTGCTGTGCGTGTGCAACGTGGGGCAGGAGGAGGAGCGCTGCGAGCAGGGCGGCGGCATGGAGTGTTTTGTTCATATCCGTTCAATGGTGTTTTGCTGGCACCAGCCTGTGGCGCCGTCGGCGATGCTTGTCTTGTACCAGCCGGTGAGGCTGTCGAGGATTTTGACTTTGGTGCCTTCGTGGAGTATCATCTTGTCTATGCTTTTGTTGTCGGGAGACGCCTTGAGGGTGACGGACTGGTCGGTGACGATGGCGAAGGAGTGTGAGTTGTAGGTGTGTGTTGAGCTGATGAGGAGGGCTGTGGCAAGTGCGAGGAGGGCGAGTGAGAGTGCGGTGGTGGCGAGTCCGGCTTTGCGAAGACTTGTGTTGCGTCCAGCCCGGAGTAGGAAGAATCCTGTGGCTGCCGCTGCCAGCAGGATGAGCCATACGATGCGCCATGCGGCGGGCGTGACGGATGTTGTGAGGCTCTGCCACCAGCGGACGATGAAGAGCTGGGGTAGGGTGGTGATGCGGTCAACGGTGTGTGCATTGGCGAGTGCGAGGTTTTCTTTGGCATCGCTCATGCCTGGTTTGAGGCGCAGGGCGCGCTCGTAGTTGAGGATGGCGCGTCCGGTTTCGCCAAGGCGGTAGTAGGTGTTGCCGAGGTTGTAATAGAGGTCGGCGGAGGAAAGGCCGGAGTCCAGTGCGGCTTCGTAGGCAAGGGCTGCCGCGGTGTAGTCACCCATGCGGTACAGGTCGTCTCCGCTTTGCGCAGAGGCTGTCGAAAGGCGGAGGATGATAGCGGCGCTGACGGCTATGATTGTCTTCAGGTTCATTTTATGGTTGTCGTTAGGTGGTGGTTAAATGCTTGCAATCATGGTGAGTGCTTCGTCGAATATGCGCTGTTTTTGTGCTTCGGGGTCGATGGGTGCGAAGCGAGCCATGTCCACGTCCTGCAGCACTTGCATGATGCGCTGCTGCTGTTCGTCGGGCACTTGTTTTTCGGCGAGGCATGCGCTGACGGTGTCGCGGTTGAGGTTGGCGAGCGGTATGTTGTATTTGTCGGCGAGGCAACCCCAGATGGCTTTGTAGATTTCTTCGTAGAAGCGTGTGGTGTCGCCGGCGCCGAGGAGTGCGGCGGCTTTCTTGAGGCGGCGGCGTGCCATACGTGTGGCGCGTTTCATGCGCATGCCTGCCACGTCTTGTTCGGCTGTCGCGGCACGACGGCTTAGTATTATGGCGGCGGACATGGCGATGAGGATCAGGGCAGCAATGGTGTAGAACGCCCAGCCGGGGTTGTCACTCTGTTTGGTTTTGTGGAGACGGCCTAAGGGATGGATGTAGTTGATGTCGCTGTTGAGCAGTTTCACGTCGTCCTTGGATGATGCTGTCGCCATGCTGCTGGCGTCGCCTTTCTCAACGCGCAGTCTCTGCTCGGGTATGTTTTTGGTGATGTACTGACCGGTGGCGGGGTCGAAGTATATGAAGCTGAATGCCGGTATGGTGTAGTCGCCCTTGCTGCGCGGGATGAGCACCCACTCGTAAGTACGGCTTCCGCTGACGCCGTCGGGCCCTTTCTTGATGTTGTCGTCAATCTGAGGGTCGTAGACCTCGAAGGCTGCCGGGAAGTCGGGCGAAGGGGCGTCGATGAGCATGAGGTTGCCGCGTCCGGTGACGGTGATTTTGTAGGAGATGGCTTCGTTGGCTTTCACAGAGGTGTTGACCAACCCGCCTTTGGCGTCGAAGCTTCCGACGGCACCGCAGAAACCCTGTGGGGCTGGCGGAAGCGGCCGCACGTTGACGCTGAGCCTGTTGGTGCTGAGAGGCCGTTCGACAGCCTGCCTGGTGTTGAAGAAGGGGTCGTCGAAGAGATCCCAGATGCTGCCTGTGCGGCGCCGTTGCTGCTGCACCATGGCCAGCACGTTGAGATCCAGGGGGTCTATGGTCAGCTTGCCGTTTTCTTGCGCGAACAGTGCTCCGCGCCTGATTTCGGCCACCTGGTAGCGTCGTCCGTCCACAGTCTCTTCGTATTGCCGTATCTGTTGACCCACGCTGAGGTCTTCGGCCCAGAAACCTCGGTTGCCAGGCAGCTTGTCTATGGCGAACTGACTGATGGGTATCTGGGTGTAAATCTTGTAGGTTATGATTATCTGCTCGCCTTGGTAGGGGTTGCTTTTGCTGATGGAGGCGCGTGCGAAGAGTGTCTTTTCGTCAATCTCCGTGACCGGTTGTGGCTGCTGTGCCCAGGGGTCGTAGGCCTGTCGCTGCTGAGCCTGCTGCTGACGCTGCTGCTGTTGTGCAGCGCTCATTTTTTCCACCCTCACCGTGAAGCCCTTTGAGCTTATTTTCTTGCCGTCGACGGTGCATGAGGCTGCGCCAACGCTGAAGGTGCCTTCCATGTCGGCCTTGAGGTTGTAGGAGAAGGAGGTGCTCACCGAGCGCGACATCTGTCCGTTGACGAAGCTCATGCTTGTCTGCGACGATGTGTGCGGTCCCGAGATGAGGCTGAACCCCTTGAAGGTAGGGCCGCGGAAGTCTTTGGCCTGGTCGTTGACGCTGAAGCGCACTGTGAAGTTGTCGCCCACGTATACTTGTTCCGGTGCCTGTACGGTGATTTCCTGCGCCATACCCGCTGCCATTGTCAGCAGGCAGACGATGAGTGCTGTTATGTGTTTTGTGCTTTTCATCTTTTTCGTTCTACCAGTCTTTGTCTGTGTGTCGTGCGGTGCTCACCTGTTCCTTGCGCGATTGTTCTTTGAGGGTTTGCCGCTCGTTGTTCTTCACAGCTTCGAGCATTCTTTCGGCATCCTGGCGGCGTTGTTCCTGCGGCTTGGCCTGCTTGTGTTGCTGTTGCTGCTCTTTGCCCTGCTGCTGTTGTTGGTCTTGCTGGTTGCCTTGTTGTTGCTGGTTCTGTTGCTGTTGCTGGTTCTGTTGTTGCTGGTCGCCTTGTTGCTGCTGGTTCTGTTGTTTGTCTTGGTTTTGCTGGTTGTTGTCGCCGCCTCCCTGCTGCTGTTGCTGCTGCTGTGCTTGCTGAAGCAGGCGGCGTGCATAGGCCAGGTTGTAGCGGGTGTCGTCGTTCTTCGGGTCAAGTTTCAGGGCGTCCTGGTAGGCTTTCACCGCTTGCTGGAAGTACTGCATGCCCTGCTGTTCGTTTTGTAGACCGGCTTTCACCATGCTGTTGCCTGCCCCGTGCAGCGCTTTTGCCCGCCGGCTGTCGTCGATGTCGGGTGCTGCAAGGGCTTGGGCGTAGTGCATGGCAGCCTCGTCGAATTTCTCCTGGCGGTAGAGGCTTGACGCAAGGTTGTACTGCCCACGGAAGTCCATGCTGTCTTTCTCCAAGGCGCGGCGGTAGTTGACTTCTGCCTGGTCGTATTTCTCTGTCTTGTAGTTCCTGTTGCCTTCGCGCAGCAGTTTGCGGTTGGCCTGCGCCGATGCGTCGGCGGGCATAAGGCAAAGCAACAGCACGGCTGTACCCGTCAATCCTGCGATGTTCCACTTGCGGTTGCGTCTTTCGAAGATGAGCACTGCGGTAAGCAAGCACAGCAGGGCTGCCGCCAGAGGGTACTGGTAGCGGCTCTCGTAGGCGCTGAACACAGCTTCGCCGTATTCCTCTTTCTCCAGACCCTCGATGACCTTGGTTATGTCGCCGAGGCCGCTGCCGGCATTGCTGGCGCGCACATACACGCCGCCACCGGCGGAGGCTATGTCGCGCAGCATCTCCTCGTTGAGACGGGTCATGATTATCGAGCCGCCGCGCTCACGCTTGTAGCTGTTCTTGCGCCCCCTCGGGTCGTACTCCGGTATGGGTGCGCCGTCGGGCAGTCCCATGCCTATGGTGCATACGCGAACCCCCTCGCGAGCGGCCTTGCGGGCGGCGCCCACGGCGTCGTCCTCGTGGTTCTCGCCGTCGCTGATGACTATTATGGCGCGTCCCTTGTTCTTCTCCCATTCCCGGTCGCTGTCGCCGTAGCCGAAGGTCTGCAAGCCTTTCTCTATGGCGTCGCCTATGGCGGTGCCTTGCGATGCTATCATGTCGCAGCTCACCTGGTCGAGGAAAAGCTTGGCGGCACCGTAGTCGTTGGTCAGCGGCATCTGTATGTAGCTTGCGCCGGCAAAGACCACCAGGCTGATGCGGTCGCCCGCCAGGGTGCTCATTATGTTGGTCACCACGCGTTTGCTGCGCTCCAGTCGGTTGGGTTGTATGTCCTCGGCCATCATGCTGTTGGACACGTCGAGGCATATAGCCACGTCGCTGCCGGCACGTTTGCCTTTCTCAATTTTGGTGCCCATCTGTGGGTTGGCCATCGCCACCACCAGCAGGGCGAAACCGGTCAGCGTGAGCACCACCTTTGCTTTCGGGCGCCAGCCCGAGCGGTCGGGTATCAAGCGGCCGAACATCTGCCTGTCGGCCCAGGATTCCAGCTTGCGCCGGTTTCGCCACTCGGCGTAGCCCCACAGCAAGCCACACGCCGCCACCACAAGTAGCAGCCATAGATACTCTATATGTTCAAAGTGAATCATCTTAACTTCTGACTCTTAACGCGTAACTCATAATTTATTACATTCTCATCCACCCCCACCGCAGCAGCACCGCCAGCAGCAGTGCCCAGAAAGCCATCCAGAGCCACAGCCCTTGCTCGTCTTTGGTCTGTGCATACTGCGTAACGTCTATCTTGCTCTTCTCCATGTCGTCAATCTGCGCGAATATTTCTTCCAGGGCCTTCTTGTCCGTGGCGCGGAAGTATCGTCCGTCGTTGGTCGAGGCCGCCATCTGCTGCATCAGCGCCTCGTCTATCTCCACGTCCACGTTCTGGTAGTGCACCCGTCCGAACTGGTCGCGGAAAGGGTAGGGGGCTTTTCCCAGTGTGCCGACGCCGATGGTGTAGAGGCGTATGCCGTACATGGCTGCTATCTCCGCCGCGCTCTGCGGGTCCACGCTCCCCTGGTTGTTGACGCCGTCCGTGAGCAGTATGATGACCTTGCTCTTGGCTTCGCTGTCCTTGATGCGGTTGATGGCCGTCGCCAAGCCGTCGCCCAAAGCAGTGCCGTCGCGCACTATGCCGCTCTTCACTTCGCCCAGCTGCTTGAGGAGCACGTGGTGGTCCACTGTCAGCGGAACCTGCGTGAAAGCCTCGCCGGCAAAGACCACCAAGCCCATGCGGTCGCTCTTTCGCCCATCGATGAAGTCGGCGGCCACTTTCTTGGCGGCTTCCAGGCGGTTGGGCCTGAAGTCTTCGGCCAGCATGCTGCCGCTGATGTCCATGGCCATCACTATGTCTATGCCTTCCACCTTCATCTCCTGCCGGCTCAGCTTGCTCTGTGGTCTCGCCAACGCCACCACCATGGCGCCCACGGCAACGGTCAGCAGCGCGAATGGCAGCCAGCGCAGCCTCACCCTCAGCGACTTCTCCACGCCGGCGAATACCGCTATGTCCGAATGCTGCACGGCGGCTTCCTGCTTGCGGTAGCGCCAGATGTACCATGCCGCCATCAGCGGCACCAGCACCAATCCCAGCAGCACCCACGGCTGTGCAAAGGTGAGGCTACTCATGCTGTACCTCCTCTCCCTTTGTCTCCTCGGCGGGCTTCACTGTAGCCCACATTCCTTTGACGAACGCCACAGCCTCGTCCATCGAGCGCTCGTGCTCGTGGGCCGCAGGCTCTCCTTTGGCAAACTTCACGAGGTCGGCCGTGGTGAACAGGTCGCGCAGCGGCCCGCATTCCACGTTCCACTTACTCCCTTCCACTTCTGCAACGGTCTCGTCGCTGGTCATCTCCGTGGCGCGTATGCCGGTGGCTTCCTCGATGAAGAGGCGCACGGCATCCGTCAACCGTGTGTGGTATTCCTTTGTGCGGCCCTCCTGCCACAGCCGTTCACGGCGCAGCGCCTCCAGAGTCTGCAGTGCGCGCTCCTCGGGGGTGCGTGTGTCCACGGGTTCACTCTTGGCCAGCGCCTGCTGCACCTCCTTGCGGTGCGTCAGCAGCCACCACAGGCCGAAAGCCAGCGCCGCCACGCCCAGGCCCAGCAGCACCCAGCGGAACACCTCCCAGAAGGTATAGGGCACCCGTTCGATGGCCGCTATGTCGCGCAGCTCGGCGGTGGCACTGTCAATCTCCACGTCGGCAACCACCAGCAGCAGCGAATCGTCGGCCCCGAGGCGTATGTAGTGCTCGCCGGGCTCGAAGCTCGTGATGACGGTTGTCTGCGTGCGTGCCGCTGTGTCGAACTCCTGGCGCAGCGCCACCACGCCGTTCTGGCTCAGCATGTCTGCGGATGGGTATTTGAACGCATTGCGTATGGTGAGCGTCGTCTGGTCGCCCAGGGCTATGGTGTCAGCCCCGAGGGTGGCCACGGCCTGCCCTTTGGCTTCAGCACACAGGCACATAAGCCACACCAACCCTATATATTTGAGACTTCGCATTTGTCCTGATTTCTTAACTTCTTGACTTCTCAATTAACTTCTTTTCTTCAACAGCGCCTGTAGCGGTTTCACAAAATCCTCGCCTGTGTGCAGCGTGGCGTAGTCTATGCCGTAGCGGCGCATGGTGCGCTCCATCTGCGCGGCCTGCTGTGCTGCGCGGGCGTCGACCACGCGGCGCACCGCCGCGCTGCCGGTGTCCACCCACAGCGTCTCCGTGCTTTCTGGGTCGTAGAGCTTCACGAGGCCGAGGTCCGACAGATGCTCCTCGCGTCGGTCCACGAGGCGCAGCGCCACGATGTCGTGCTTGCCGGCGGCAATCTTCAGGGCCTCCTCGTAGCCTCGGTCGTAGAAGTCGCTCAGCAGGAATGCCGTGCAGCGACGCTTGATGATGTTGCTGAAGTGCCCCAGCGCCAGCGCTATGTCGGTGCCGTTGCTCTCCGGGCGGAACGTGATGAGCTCGCGTATTATGCGCAGTATGTGCTGGCGCCCCTTCTTGGGCGGTATGAACTTCTCTATGCGGTCGCTGAATAGCAGCACACCCACCTTGTCGTTGTTGGCAATGGCGCTGAAGGCCAGCGTGGCCGCCACTTCCGCCGCCAGCTCTTCCTTGAACTGGCCTTGGGTGCCGAATCGCCCCGAGCCGCTCACGTCAACCAGCAGCATCACCGTCAGTTCGCGCTCCTCCTCGAAAATCTTGACATATGGATGCGCCAGGCGCGCGGTGACGTTCCAGTCTATGTTGCGCACGTCGTCGCCATACTGGTACTCGCGCACCTCGCTGAAAGCCATGCCGCGCCCCTTGAAGGCCGAGTGGTACTCGCCGCTGAACATCTGCTGGCTCAGCCCCCTCGCCTTGATCTCTATCTTGCGGACTTTCTTGATTATGGATTCGTCCATTGTTAAGTTTTAGTTTTTAGTTTTAGTTTTTAGTTATGGCATTAGAGAGGCTGTAAAACATCTTGCCTATTTCTTCAAGTTCGTAGAATATGGGTTCAATATCTTCATCTGTCAGATACTCAAAGTCCCGTGCCAATAGTAATTGTGTTTGGAGTTCGGCTCTCGAACCTTGGGCATAGCTGATAAACTGGGCAAATTCCTGTCGACCTTTCCGTTGCTGGCCTTCTGCGATGTTTGATGGAATCGATACCGCACAACGGTGTATCTGGTCAGAGAGGGCGTAGCGTTCTTCCGGAGGGAATTTTCTGGCGAGAATATAAACCTCCCTGGCAACTCGCATTGCTTTCTGCCAAACCTGCAGGTCTTTGAAATCACGTGAAGGGAAGCCCATACAACTAAAAACTTAAACTTATAACTTAAACTGATCAAGGCACGTCAACCCTGTTCAGCACCTCGCCCACCACCTCTTCGCTGGTGACGTTCTCGGCCTCGGCCTCGTAGGTCAGGCCCACGCGGTGGCGCAGCACATCCATGGCCACGGCGCGCACATCCTCGGGTATCACGTAGCCGCGGCGTTTCATGAAGGCGTAGGCCTTGGCGGCCGCCGCCAGGCTGATGCTGCCGCGCGGCGACGCACCGTAGCTGACGAGCCCCTTGAGCTTCTCAAGCCCGTACTGCTCGGGGTAGCGTGTGGCGAACACTATGTCGGTGATGTAGTTCTCTATCTTCTCGTCCATGTACACCTCGCGCACCACCTCGCGGGCCTTCATGATGTCCGCCGGTGTCAGTATCGCCCTCCCGCCATCCGTCTTCCGCTCGCCGCTGTCGTTCACCTGCTGGTGCAGTATGCGGCGCTCCTCGTCGCGCGACGGGTAGCCGATGACCACCTTCAGCATGAAACGGTCCACCTGGGCCTCAGGCAGGGGGTAGGTGCCCTCCTGCTCGATGGGGTTCTGCGTGGCAAGCACCAGGAACGGTTCCTCCAGCGCGTAGGTCTGCTCCCCGATGGTCACCTGGCGCTCCTGCATGGCCTCCAGCAGCGCGCTCTGCACCTTGGCGGGGGCGCGGTTGATCTCGTCGGCCAGTATGAAGTGGCTGAAAATGGGGCCCTTCTTCACCTGGAAGCTCTCGTTCTTCTGGCTGTAGATGAGTGTGCCTATGAGGTCGGCAGGCAGCAGGTCGGGCGTGAACTGTATGCGACTGAACTTCGCGTCAACAGCCTTGGCCAGCGTCGTGATGGTCAGTGTCTTGGCCAGGCCGGGTACACCTTCCAGCAGCACATGGCCGTTGCTCAGCAGTCCTATGATGAGGCTCTCCACCATGTGTTTCTGCCCCACAATCTGCTTGCCCACTTCGGTCTGCAGCATGTCCACAAAGGCGCTCTCGCGCCCGATGCGCTCGTTAAGTTCTTGAATGTTTACTGATTCCATATAGTGTCTCTTTTGTTGTTTCGTCGTTCTGCCCTTGTCGGCATTCTTCTGTAACTCTTTTTCCGCGCATTTATTGTATATTTAACATACTTTTTGAAATCCGACTGTGATCCGATCGATATTAGCACTCCTCCGACATCCCCCCCGTTTTTCCCCACCGCCGCCCCTGCTCCCCGACGGAGCCCCTACGGCATTTCTTCAGTAGTTCTTCAGTAGTTCTTCAGTGTTTGACTGAAGAACTACTGAAGAACTACTGAAGAACTACTGAAGAAATGCCGTAGGGGCTCCGGAGAGATTGGGGTGTGCAAGCACTCCATGACGACGGCATGGAAGCCAAAAAAAACAAAAAAAATTGAAGAAAGACTAAACAATATAAAAAAAATGTGTATCTTTGTGCATTAAAAGATTAGTGTCAAGTTTGAATAATTAACTAATTAATAATATCTTATGAAAAGTAACAAAGTACTTCTCGGCTTGTTTGCAGGCGTTTTGGCTTTGATTGGGGGCACTGCGAGTGCCCAGCACGACTCCAATTTCGTTGAGATTGGACCCGTGAACGTCGGCGGACATGTCACCAGCCTCGTGGCGGACCGGCTGGACGCCACAACCATCTATGCAGGCTCGGCCACCGGCGGTCTCTTTGTGAGGTCGGACAACACGCAGACACTCGGCAAGGTCTACGCCGCCCGCGGCATGGACGCCTCGCTTGCCAACAACACTGAAATTTGGCACTGGGTGCCGCTACGTGAAGATGGCAAGGATGTCACTATTCCTATCAGTTGCATGACTCAGTGCGGCGACAATACCATTTTCATTGGCACTGGCAGCAACGAGTACAGCATCGGCAGTTCCTATGTCCCAATGTCGGCTGTTGGGCGTGGCGTCTTCTGCTATAAACCATCTACCAGCACTTTCGAGGTTATACCGGGTACGGTGCCGGAAGATGTGAACGATGACTTTGCTTATGTCAAAAAAATTGATTTTGTTGAGACGACATCAGGTGACACAGCTGTCTTTGCCGTCACTAAAGACCACCTCTACCGCATCAAGAAACAAGGTGGTGTATGGCAGGACCCAGAGGCAATTGTTGATGGCAGTGTTGACCAGTTTTTGATTATCCGCCAATTGCGTATGGCTTTTTTCAGTATTGGCAATCAGCTGTATAAGATAGGCAATGTGATGGCATCTCGCCCGAACGTGGACAACATTTCAAGCACTAACAAGGCTTTTGGCGGCACCAACACCGCACTGAAGATTGCCGTCGCCCCGTCGGATCCGACGTATATTTATGTGATGGTCATAAATGCTCAAGGTACAATGGACAATGTGTACCTCACACGCGATTTGCAGCACTGGCAGGCGCTTGCCACCAATACGGTTCGAGTGTTCTCGTTGTCGGCAATCAACGGCAGGGCTGTTGTAAGCGGCGACGGTCGCCATTGTGGTACAATATATGTCGACAGCGATGACCCGACGCACATTATCGTAGGTGGTTCCTCGGTGTGGGAGGGACGCAGCTATGTGCCCGGCTCTTACTACCAGTGGACAAAGTCTTCCTACTGCGAGCAGGAACTCAACTATGGCAACTACATGGCCACGGTGTTCGGCAACGCAGCCTTTGTGCATTCGGGCATCCACCAGATTATATGCGCTCCGCGTATGGTTAATGGTGTGTATTTGAATGCCTACTATTTTGCAACTGATGGTGGTGTGTTCCGCTCTTACACGGAGCTGAACACCTTTGAGGATATCAACCGAGGCCTCAACGCTATGCAGACCAACGGTCTGGCCGTGGCGCCTGATGGCACCATTGTCAGCGGAGCCAACAATGGCGCATGCCCGATTGTAGAAGCTCGTTCCTCATATCATGGTGGCACACCCGATGTTGAATGGTATGACGACGGCACTCATGGCAACATGAACCACGATGCCATCATCGCGTGGAAAGACAACGGCGGTAAAGTGGCAGCCTCGATGTTCCAGCGCTACGCCCCCACGCCTTCGCGTACGCTCTTCTTCTCATCCAACGACAACCAGTTCGGCCGCGCCTATGCCGACTATATGGACTACACGCAGACCCAGACCTGGACAGAAGGTCAGCGCTTCTTGAGTAACAGGATGGGTCGTGGACAGGCAGTGTCATATGTATCACTTTGGGAGACCGATCATGACACTATCTTCAACGACTCTATAACAGTCCGCATTGATACCCTCAACTTTGTGCGCCGCGATACCAACAATGACGGCCGTCTTGACACCATGTGGATGAGAAATGCTGATTTCCGCATCAACAGAGGCGACGTCATGACCGTCATGAGCCGTGCCCAGAACTATTATCCTTTCGACTATACTTTTGAGTATGACACGGTGGCTGGCACCAGAGTTTTTGATGCCAACTCTGCCACGTACATAACCACTCCAACCGTTATAAAAGTCAAAAACCCGATGCAAAGCCGCATGCTTCTTATCAGTAGCTATAGCAATAACTCGCTGTGGACTGTCTGGATGTCGTGGCGTTCCACGGATTTTACAAAGGTTTGGGAAGAGGATAACAATACCGACAACCATCAGTTCTGGGCTGGAATCTATGTTATCGACACAGTGAATGGTGGCCCCACAAGTAAGCACGCGGCACCAAGGGCTGCTGTGATGAGTGTTGATGGTCGTATGGCTTTTGTGGCCGTGAACGATCAAGAGGCGAACAAGTCTATGATTGTTCGTGTTAAAGGTCTTGATTCGCTGGATTACACAATGCCGATGGCAGATCTTGAAAGCCGTATACAGTGCAAGCCTTTCGGTGGTAGTAGTTCTACAAGGATTTCTGCAGATACTGTGAAGGTCAGTGATGGAGAGGTTTGGATGGATCGTCCAATAAGTTCATTAGTCATTGATACCACATCTGGTGTGGAACGTCTGCTTATTACTTATGAGGGATACAATTCTAATTTCGCCAATGTGGCAATTATCGAGAATCCCCAGGGTGATACGGCCAGTCTGAGAATAGTTGAATTTGAAATTACCGGTCATCGTAATCTTCCTGCGTATAGCGCAGAAGTTGAGCAGAACACGGGAAATATTTATGTTGGTACGGCCGACGGCGTGTGGATTTATGACACGGCGGCCAGCCAGTGGAGCCAGTATGACAGGCTGAAGGGCTTGCCCGTCACCAGCATTGTGCAGCAGAAAGCCAAGCTGCCTGCCCGCCGCGCCATCACGCACAGCGGCATCAACACCGAGTACTACACTTTCTCGAAGACCAAATGGCCCGGTGCCATCTATTTCGGCACCTATGGTCGTGGCATATTCATGGATATGACCTATGTGAGCGACCGTACCAATGAGATTATGGACACTGCCGACTACCACTATGGCATCCCCACCGTGGACGGCAACAGCAACATCAGCGTCAGCATATTCCCCAACCCCGTGGTTGGCGAAGCCCATGTGGCTGTCAGCACCAGCGAGGCCGGCACTGCACAGCTGCGTATATATGACCTCACTGGCCGCTGTGTCGTCAACCGCAACCTCGGCAAGGTTGTGGAAAGCGAGCAGACCTATACCGTCAATACCGAAGGTATGGCCAAGGGCATGTATCTGGTCAACGTCATCATTGGTGGCCACACTTCCGCCGCCAAGATGATGGTTCGCTAAACGGGCACGCAGAAAGCAAAAAAACGAAGAGGTGCCGCCCGTAAGAGCAGCACCTCTTCCTATTAAATAATGATTACAGAATATTTATATATTCCATCCATGAATGTAAATCTTGTTGAAGAACTGAAATGGCGCGGCATGATTCACGATATAATGCCGGGCACGGAAGAACAACTGAAAAAGGAAGTCACCACGGCCTATGTGGGTATTGACCCTACTGCCGACTCACTCCACATCGGGCATCTCGTCTCCATTATGTTGCTGAAGCACTTGCAGATGGCCGGCCACAAGCCGCTGGCTCTCG
Source organism: Bacteroidales bacterium (assembly GCA_017522105.1). Lineage (GTDB taxonomy): Bacteria > Bacteroidota > Bacteroidia > Bacteroidales > P3 > Colimorpha. The sequence goes on from JAFXAA010000010.1 coordinate 76,121, forward strand.
TGGGCGGCGCCACGGGCATGATCGGTGACCCGAGCTTCAAGGCGGCAGAGCGCAAGCTGCTCACCGTGGACGAGGTGCAGCACAACGTGCAGTGCATACGTCACCAGCTGGAGCGTTTCCTCGACTTCGACAACCCTGTCAACGGGGCCGAGATATGCAACAACTACGACTGGATGAAGGACTACCTCTTCCTGGATTTCATCCGCGATGTGGGCAAGCACATCACTGTCAACTACATGATGACCAAGGACAGCGTGAAGAAGCGCATGGAGACCGGCATCTCGTTCACGGAGTTCAGCTACCAGTTGCTGCAGGGCTACGACTTCCTGACGCTCTACCGCACCAAGGGCTGCAAGCTCCAGATGGGCGGAAGCGACCAGTGGGGCAACATCACTACCGGCACCGAGCTGATACGCCGCATGGAAGGCGGCGAGGCTTTCGCGCTGACCTGCCCGCTCATCACCAAGGCCGACGGCACGAAGTTCGGCAAGACTGAGGGCGGCAACGTGTGGCTTGACCCCGAGAAGACCAGCCCATACAAGTTCTACCAGTTCTGGCTCAACTGCTCGGACGTGGATACGGCTCGCTATATCCGCATCTTCACCCTCTTCAGCCGCGAGGAGATAGAGGCACTGGAGAAACAGCACGCCGAGGCACCGGAGCAGCGCATACTGCAGAAAGCCCTGGCCAAGGATATCACAGTGCGCGTGCACGGCGAGGACGCCTACAACACGGCCATCGCCGCCAGCGAACTGCTCTTCGGCAAAGCCACGACGGAGCAGCTGAACAGCCTCGACCGCGAGACGCTGATGAGTGTCTTTGAGGGCGTGCCGCAGTACACGGTGAGCCGCGCCACCATCGAGGCCGGTGCATCGCTGGTAGACCTCGCCGCCGAGGTGGGCATGTTCGCCAGCAAGGGCGAGATACGTCGCGAGCTGAAGCAGAACAGCATCAGTGTCAACAAACAGAAGGTGGGGGAGGGGTGCACACTCTCGGCATCGGACATTCTCGCCAGCGGCTGCATCCTCGTGCAGAAAGGCAAGAAGAACTACTATATTCTCAACGTGGAATAAAAATTATTACGCCGATTGAGAATTTATTTGTATTTTTGCATTTCAATTGCGAGTATAATCAAATAAACAAAACAATATGACACAAACAGGTATTAAGACACTGCGAGACAGCGCTGCAATGCGTTGGACCGCACTGCTGCTGCTGGCTCTGGCCATGTTCTGCAGCTACGTATTTATGGACATTTTGTCGCCTATCAAGGCCTTGATGGAGTCGACCCGCGGTTGGGACAGCGCTTCGTTCGGCCGCATGCAGGGCGCCGAGGTGTTCCTCAACGTCTATGTGTTCTTTCTCATCTTTGCCGGTATCATTCTCGACAAGATGGGTGTGCGCTTCACGGCTGTGCTTTCGGGTGCTGTGATGCTCTTCGGCGGCTTGATCAAGTTCTACGCTGTTAGCGACTATTTTATCGGCACCAGCCTTGAGCAGTGGTTCACCAACAACCTCAACTGGAAAGTCAACATTCCCTTCATCAAGGATATCCTGCCGTTTGCCGACGGTATGCCCGGTTCGGCCAAGCTGGCTGCCATAGGCTTCATGTTCTTCGGCTGCGGCTGCGAGATGGCCGGTATTACTGTGAGCCGCGGTATCGTCAAATGGTTCAAGGGCCGCGAGACCGCCCTGGCCATGGGTAGCGAGATGGCATTGGCCCGTCTGGGTGTTGCCACCTGCATGATCTTCAGCCCTTACTTTGCCAAGCTCGGCGGTGAGGTGCACGTCGACAATGCCGTCAAGTTCGGTGTGGTGCTGCTCTGCATCGCCCTCATCATGTTCATCACCTACTTCTTCATGGACAAGAAGCTCGACTCGCAGACCGGCGAGGCCGAGGAGAAGGACGACCCCTTCAAAATCAGCGACCTGGGCAAAATTTTCTCCAGCCTCGGATTCTGGCTGGTGGCCCTGCTCTGCGTGCTCTACTACAGCGCCATCTTCCCCTTCCAGAAATATGCAGTCAACATGCTGCAGTGCAACCTCACCCTCACCGAGGCCAGCCCTGACACCTTCTGGGGTGGCAACACGGTCACTATCGTCCAGTATCTGATTATGCTTGTTGTGGCCGCCTGCGCTTTCTCGAGCAACTTCATGAAGACGAACAAGGGCCTGAAATATGGTCTGATGGGTATGGCTGTCGTGGCTCTGATTGTCTACTGCTACATGGGCTTCATGCGTGGCACCGCCGAGACCATCTTCGCCGTGTTCCCGCTGTTGGCTGTGGCTATCACCCCCATTCTTGGCAACTACGTCGACCATAAGGGCAAAGCCGCCTCGATGCTGATGCTCGGCTCGATACTGCTGGTGGTCTGCCACCTCACCTTCGCCTTTGTGCTGCCTTCCGTCTCGGCTTCGTCGCCCGTCGGCGGTGCCGTCGTGGCCTATGCCACCATTCTCGTGCTCGGTGCCTCGTTCTCGCTGGTGCCTGCCGCCCTGTGGCCTTCGGTGCCCAAGCTGGTCGACGAGAAGATCATCGGCTCGGCCTACGCAGCCATCTTCTGGATTCAGAACATCGGCCTCGGCCTGTTCCCCACGATGATTGGCAATGTGCTCGAGAGTTCCAACGCCAACAATGCCGCTGTCATCGAGGCCAAAGCCGCTATCGAGGCTGGTCAGGAAGGTGTTCTGGTGCCTTACGACTACAAGTGGGCCCTCGTGATGCTGGCCTCCCTCGGTATCGCAGCCCTCTTGATTTCGGTCTACCTCAAGGCCGTCGACAAGAAGAAAGGCTACGGCCTGGAGCAGCCCAACATCAAAGCTGAATAATCATCATGAAAGGCAGTACTATGAAAAAGGGTGTTTCTGTAGTTGTTATGGCTGTTGTGGCACTGATTCTCTGTGCCTGCAGCAAAGCCGACAAGCAGGTGGTTGATTTTGCCATGTTGCCTCAGTCGGCGCAGACTTTCGTCAAGACATACTTCGCCGATAAGCAGGTCGCTATTGTGTACTACGACAATGATATCTTTGACAAGGACTATGAGTTATATTTCAACGACGGTGCAAGGATTGATTTTGAGTCTAATGGCGAGTGGAAAGAGCTTGAGGACAAGGTTAACGGTTTACCCATGACAGCACTGCCTGCTGGTATCAGCCAGTATGTAGCCGAACGTCACCCCGGCATGCCCGTTGTTAGTATAGAACGTAAACGGCATGGTTTTACGGTTGAGCTATCGTCCGAGATTGAGATGAAGTTCGACAAGGGAGGACAATTCCTTCGCTACGACGATTAATGAAACAGGGGCCGCGAAGAACGCGGTCCCTTGTTTTATCTTAGGTCTTCCATGGCTCGCTGCACAAAGCGGTTTAATGGGACACTTGCTTGCCACACTTTAAGCACTTCGTTGAAGAGTTTGTCGCTGCCGATAAACTTGTCTGGCATAGTGTAGCTGGTGGTGTAGTCTTTGTATTTTAGCAGGTCGGCATGTTCCCAGTCGGCGGGATATCCCTTGGGGACGCGTTGCAGCTTCTTCAGCGTGAAGAATTCGCTGCCGAAATAGTGCTTGTAGTTCTTCTCGTTCATGATGGCGAGGAATTCGTCGGTGCAGTAGAATATCTCCTGACGGATGGCGTTGAGTGCTTCTGGAGTGGGCATGAAGATGCGCCGCCGAGGTTGCAGGTGCCGGTAAGGCCGTAAGCTTCCTCGGCGCCGATCTAGCTGCGCTGGTTGCGTGTAAACAGGGCAAATGCGTTGGCCCCGATGGCCTCGGCGTTGAGGATGGCGTTGCCAACGCCACCGGATGCGCTCACATGTGCGCCGATGTATTTTGTCATAATGTCAATGTATTGTCGTTTGTGTAATCGTTGACGATATCAAGCAGTTCTGCCCCGTAGCGTTGCACGGTTTTCTCACCGACGCCGAGTTGTCGCTTCAGTTCGGCGACGGTGTGTGGCATGTTTGTGGCTATAGCCTGCAGGGCTTTTTGTTGCAGGATTACGTAGGCTGGTACATTCTGCTCAGCAGCCTTTAGTGACCGCCAGTTGCGCAGGGCGGTGGCCAAGTCGGTGTTCATGCTGTCGCCGCCGCTTTGTTTGGACGTTTTGGCGGTGCGATCGCGGCTGGTCTTTTTTTCTTTCCCGTCATGGTTCATGAGGTAGTCCACCTTGGCACGCTGCACCGTCTGCACGCTGTAGCCTTCCTTGACGACGGCCGTAAGGCACGACAGCTTCAGGCCGAGCGCTTCGGCAAACCTGGCACCGTTGTCTTTGATTCGTTCTGCCGTCACCTTGTTGTCTATGTCTACCTCGATGATGGTCGGCAGCAGGGCGGCGACCTCGGCCAGTTTCCCTTGGAAGTATTCCGCCCCTTGTTGTGCGCGGAGTTGCTGTGCGGCGTTGTCTATCCGCACGAGCTGCGCCTTGAATTTCTCGCTCACCGCCTGCAACTCCAGCAATGTGGATATTTTCGCGTTGAAGGCTTGCACCAAGTCCGGGTAGATATTCTTCAGCTTGCTGTAGTGCTCGTACAGCTTGTCGGCAAGGTGCACAAGGTCGTCCATGCCGAAGAGCTCCATGAGCTTCTCCATGCGGTACTGACGCTCGTAGTCAACGGCCGCCACGCTGGTCTGCTCGAAGCTCGGCTGGGCGCTGACGAAGTGGCTGACGGATGTATCGTTGAAGGCCACACCGGCTGTCAGTGGCGTCGAGAGCGAGAGTCCCTCGAGGGTGCGGCAGCGGCTGAGGGCCACGTAGACTTGGCCGAATGCGAAGGCGTCGGCGGCATCGATGACGACGTGGTCGAAGGTGAGGCCTTGCGCCTTGTGGATGGTGACGGCCCAGGCGGCCTGCAGCGGGTATTGGCAGAAGGTGCCCTCCACCTCCTGCGTGATGTCGTTGGTCTTGGCGTCGATGCTGTATTTCATGCTCTCCCATAGCTCGCGGTTCACGGCTATGGTGTCGCCGTCGTCGCTGACGACCTCTATGTAGTCCTTGTCGTCTTCGCTCAGGAAGCCGGTGACCGTGCCAAGCATGCCGTTGTAGTAGCGGTGGCCGCCGCTGCTGTCGTTCTTGACAAACATCACCCTTTCACCCATCTTCACCTCCAGCCGTTGGTCGCAGGGCAGCGCTTTGTCCGGATAGTTGCCTTTGACGATGGCCTCGAATGTGCGTTGTTCGCCATGCAGGGCTTCCATGTGGCGGCGGTTGATGGCGTCGGCCTGCCGGTTGTGGGTGGTGAGGGTGATGGCGTCTTTCTGCGACGTACCCACGCGGGCGTTCAATGCGGCGAGGGTGGCGGAGTCGATGTTGTTGTCGCGCACGTGGTTCAGCAGGTCGACGAAGGCGGCGTCCTGCTGGCGGTATACTTTCGTCAGCTCTATGGTGACGTAGTTGATCTGCTGCAGCGCCTTGCTGGCGAAGAAATAGGGCGAGGGGTATACGCGCTCCATATAGGGGCGCTCGGCCTCGGTGACCACGGGCGAGAGCTGGTGCACGTCGCCGATGAGCAGCAGCTGCACGCCGCCGAAGGGACGGCTGCTGCGGCGCACGCGGCGCAGCGTCATGTCGATGGCGTCGAGCAAATCGGCACGCACCATCGACACCTCGTCGATGATGAGCAGCTCAAGCGTGCGTATGATGTTCTGCTTGTTTTTGTTGAGGGCCTTGTAGCGCTCCGGCATCTGGTATTCGGTGACCAGCTCCTTGACGTCGGGCAGGTAGGGGTCGAAGGGCAGTTGGAAGAACGAGTGTATGGTGACGCCGCCGGCATTGATGGCCGCCACACCCGTGGGGGCCACGACGGCGTGCCGCTTAGTGGTGCTGGCAACGATGTCGTGCAGGAACGTCGTCTTGCCGGTGCCGGCCTTGCCGGTCAGGAACACCGATACGCCGGTCTGCTCCACATATCGTCGCGCCAAATCTGTCTGTGGGTTGGTTTCCATAATCGTGTGCAAAGGTACGAACTTTTTGCCACCCGGCAAAATAATATGCCATATCTCGCGTTATATCAACATGGAAGAACCAATCTTGAACGCTCACAACAAGGAAGAATACCCGCCCATGCACACAGATGAGATAGACACACCCTTAAAGAAACCATCTGTTCTTAAAAAGACAATTGATTGGCTTGTTAAATATTGGTGGAGAGTCCATTGTTTATTGGTCTTGCAAACGTTTATCATCGTTTTTGCAATGTTTGTGTCTCCTGGTGGATGGTTTGAAGATGTGACATTCATCTTGTTTGGCGTTCTCATTCTCTTGGAAATTGTGTTGCTTGTGATGCTCTTAGTTCGAAAGAGATGGCTCCATTTTTTTATCTCGCTAATCTTAATGATAGGATTTGTTGTTGTGGTGATGCCCCTACTCTCATTTCTTGCAATGAGTGCACCTGATGGTTTTGCCAAAAGGCACCCTATTCCAGATGGATTGAAATATGAAAAGCCCCTCGGTTATATCTGTACAGAAGATGGCTCGGTTGAGAATTGGGAAGCATCTTGGAATAAGCCAGTAGAACCAACAATAGACAGCACAGATAATTATTCATATCTACAAATATGGTGTGGATTTCAGGGCGGAATATATAAATACGACTTCTATTATCCTTCATTGCCAGCAGGCACAATCTTTCTCAGATGTTTTGAGGCAGGCAAAAATGAGCCGTTGTCGGTGGACAGAATAAAAGAATCCTCAAGTGTCAACCTCCCTGCCATTAATAGTTTTTCAAAAATAGTTGAAAAGCGACAATTTACTATATACGAAGGAGATTGGGAAGAATATTATGCTGTGCGAGTAGAGGTGTGGCATAGAGACAGTGCCACCCACAACGAGCAAAAACTAATAGAAAAAAACTATCTAATGGATGGTTGGATGAGATAAATACAATCTATTATGAAACAAGAACCCATTCTAAACGACCACAACAAGCAGGAGTACCCGCCGATGCATACGGCGGAGCATATACTGAACCAGACCATGGTGCGCATGTTCGGCTGCCCGCGGTCGCGCAACGCCCATATCGAACGCAAGAAGAGCAAGTGCGACTACCAGCTCGCCGCCTGCCCCACCGAAGAGCAGGTGCAGGAGCTCGAGCGCCGCGTCAACGAGGTGATCGCCATGGGGTTGCCCGTCAGCTATGAGTTCGTGAAGAGGGGAGAGGTGCCGCCCGAGGTGGACCTCGGCAAGCTGCCCGACGACGCCAGCGAGACCCTGCGCCTGGTGCGCATCGGCGACTACGACCTCTGCGCCTGTGTCGGCACACATGTCGCCAATACTGCCGAGATTGGCACCTTCCGTATCATTAGCCACGACTACAACGAAGAAGCGCACACGTGGCGTATGCGCTTCAAGTTGGTAGAATAAAAGAGACTATTATTTACGTACTATTACACTGCCACTGCCTTGGTGGGTTGCCAGGATTAGCACCTCGGCGACCTGAACATGTGCAGGGGCATTGGCAGCATATACGGCCACATCGGCGATGTCGTCGCCGGTGAGCGGCTTGATGCCTTTGTAGACATTCGCAGCGCGCTCGGTGTCGCCATGGAAACGGGTGTTGCTGAAATTGGTCTCCACAAGCCCAGGCTTGAGGTTGGTGACGCGGATTGCGGTGTTGGCTACGTCGAGGCGAAGGCCGTCGGTGATAGCCTTGACGGCTGCCTTGGTGGCGCAGTAGACGTTGCCGTTGGCATAGGCGGCGTCGCCTGCCACGGAACCTATGTTGATGATGTGGCCACGGTCGCGCTGAACCATGCCTGGCACCACGAGACGTGTCATGGTGAGCAACCCTTTGATATTGGTGTCGACCATAGTGTCCCAGTCGTCATAGCTGCCCTCATATTCGGGCTCAAGGCCAAGAGCGAGTCCTGCATTGTTTATGAGTACGTCGATGTCTCTCCATTCTGCAGGGAGACTTTCAATGCACTTGGTTGCTTTGTCGCGGTCGCGAACATCAAAGAGCAGGGTCAACACATCGGTACCCTTTGCGGTCAATTCCATGCGTATTTCTTCAAGACGCTCTTTGTTGCGTCCAGTGAGTATGAGTCGGTCGCCGTTGGCGGCGAATTTTCTGGCACAGCTCAAGCCGATTCCGCTTGTAGCGCCTGTTATCAGTACAGTTTTGTTCATCTTTTGATATTTTTGTGGTTAGATTTGCGGTATTTACGCCCAGCGTATATTCTCCTGGCCGGCGCCGAGCTCGAAGTGGCACTTCACAATGCCGAGGTCGATCTTCAGGTAGCTGTTCACCAGGCTGAAGCGCGTTCGCGCCGCCACCCGTCCGTCGGCCAGCAGCTCGAACTCGAACTTCTGCATGTGCATCGCCGTCGGGGCCAGCATGGCGGCCTCCATGCCGCGCAGGAACCACTCCGGCACCGGCTGGACGGCGCTCCGATAGTACTTCTCCGTGGGGCGCACGGGGTGCTGCACGCCCTGCGTCAGGCCGTAGCCGAGGGCGATGACGCCGTGCAGCTGCTCGTCGGCGCCGACGGTGTAGTGGTCGGGCTGGCGGCTGAAGGTCAGGCCCACCCAGCAGCTGTTCAGCCCCAGCGTCTGCGCCAGCAGCACCACGCGCTCGCCGTGGTAGCCCAGCTGTTCGTCCAGCCCCTTGCGGCACACGAGGACGATGTAATTGCTGATGCCGCTGAATTTGCCGTACTTGGCCAGCCCCTTGGCGAAGGCCTCCGGCTCGTCGGTCACCAGTTGCATGTGCAGACCTGCCGTGCGGTTGGCCTCGTCGATGGCGGCGCGCAGCTGCTCCACCTTGTCGGCCTCGATAGGTTGTTGTTTGTACTGCCGCACGCTGTGCCGTGCGACGATGGCTTCCTGTAGTGTCATTTCAAAATCTGTTTTGTGTGTTCCTTGGTGTTCACCTTGCCGATGGCGTCGACGATGGTGCCCTGCTCGTCGATGACGTAGGTGGTGCGCAGCGTGCCCATCGTCACCTTGCCGTAATTCTTCTTCTCGCCCCAGGCCTCGTAGGCTTCGAGTATCTTGTGTTCGGGGTCGGAGATGAGGTGGAAGGGCAGCTCGTACTTGGCGATGAAGCGCTGGTGGCTGGCGGCGCTGTCGCGGCTGACGCCGAGCACCTCGTAGCCCTGGGCCAGGAAGCGATGGTAGTTGTCGCGCAGGTCGCAGGCCTCGCTGGTGCAGCCCGGCGTGCTGTCCTTGGGGTAGAAGTAGAGCACCAGCTTCTTGCCGGCATAATCGGTCAGTTTGATGGTATTCCCGTTCTCGTCCGCGCCCTCAAACATCGGCGCCTTGGTTCCAATCTGTAGCATATTCTTCTTTCTTTTTTATTTCAATCAGAACCAAAAGAACTAAAAGAAACGTATCTGATTGTTCTGATAGTTCTGATTGCGATTATTTTTTTCAATCAGAATGAAAAGAATGGGAAAGAAATTCTGATTGTTCTTTTTATTCTGATTGCGATTACACGCTGCAAAAGTACGAACTTTTTCCGACATGGGCGAAAAAGATTTCTGTATGTGAATTATTTTGTGTATTTTTGCACCGTGAAATCAATCGGGATATGGAATCATTGACATACACAGACAGCACAACCACGGCACGTCCCTCGCGCTTGCGTCAGGCCAGAAAAGCCGTTGACTCCCAGCCTTCCGCAAGGAAAACCCCTGAAAGCGAGTTGATGACGGTGGAAGAGTATTTTGACGAGGTTTGGCAACGCTACCAAAAGACACAAGAAATACAATCAGAAATGGAAACAATAGCAAATGTAAAGAATAAAAACTCTGTTCGCACATCGCACATAAGACATACCAGCAATCCTGCCAGCATCAAACCAACCGCCGGGAAGACCCCCGAAAGCGAGCTGATGGAGGTGGACGAGTATTTTGATATTTTGCATAAGATGGTCGATGAGTATTACGACAGTATACAAGGTTAAGCTCCGGGAGTCGGCTCTTCGCGATTTGGCGGAATTGAGGGATTACCTGAAGACGGTGATGTCCCGAGAGGGAGCGCACCGATATGTGTCCAATATGCGCGATGAAGTCATGTCGCTCTCGGTGTATGCCGACTTGTACCGGCCGAGCACGATGGCCGACATACGGCAGTACCACCCCAAGGCCCGCCGCATGGTGAGCCATAACCGCCGCTGGTGTTTCATATTCCATGTTGAAGATGATATGGTCATTGTCGACCGTATCCGCTCGTCCAAGATGATAGCCCGATGAATGCTAATGTTTGTAACTCGCTGATTTTTACCCCCCCCACGAATTGCACAGGTAATCGTCGGGAGGCTTTCCTCTTTGTTTTTAATTCATCTGCCTCTCTCTGCCGCAATGTTGCGGCGTGGCGGGATGGTTTTTGTAATTTCAAATCTTTAATCTTATATCAATTATGAAAAAAGTATTATTGCTCGGCGCGATGGTGTGCGCCCTCGGAATGATGACCGCCTGCAAGAGCGGGACAAATAATGACAACAACAGCGGTTGGGTCGACCTTGGATTGCCCAGCGGATTGCTGTGGGCAACGTGCAATGTGGGTGCGGACACACCCGAAGAGTTCGGCGACTATTTCGCCTGGGGCGAGACACAGCCCAAGGACGAGTACACGTGGGACAACTATCGCTTTGGGAGCGACCAAATGCATCTCACCAAGTACTGTAGCCAGCAGGAGTACGGCCTTGACGGATTCACAGATTCGCTGACTACCCTCAAGTCCGAAGATGACGCTGCCGCCAGCCTCGGCGACGGTGCGCGCACCCCGACACGCGAGGAATGGCAGGAGCTGATGGACAACACCACGAGCGAATGGACGACCCAAAACGGTGTCAAAGGAATTAAGTTCACAGCCTCCAACGGTAATGCGATTTTCCTGCCCGCCGCTGAATGCAAGCCACAC
>JAFXAA010000011.1 GCA_017522105.1 Bacteroidales bacterium
CCTACGGCATTTCTTCAGTAGTTCTTCAGTAGTTCTTCAGTCAAACACTGAAGAACTACTGAAGAACTACTGAAGAAATGCCGTAGGGGCTCCGTAGGGGAGCCGTGGGGGCTGGGGCGAAACTTTATTTTGTTTGTTTTGGGAAAAAGTGTATCTTTGCATTTTAAATTGTTACAGATAAAATAGCGTGACGTTATGAAAAAGAGTATATTGCTGATGGCAGTCGTCTGTGTGGCGGCTTTGTGCACCGCGCAGCAGCGCATGGAGGTGAAGAAGAACCTCGACAGCCGCACCATAGGCGACGCCTTTGTGCGCGAGGCCTCCTACCTGGGCCAGTACAACGGCCTCTATTGCTTCCTGGGCAAGGAGAAGCGCCAGCGCATGAAGCTGGTCATGGTCGACCACAACATGGAGCCGCTGCGCGTCATGGAACTGCCTGAGAGCAGCGTGAACTGCCGCCTGTTGGCGGGCTCCGTCAGCGGCAACCGGCTGGGGCTGTTGCTGGTGGACAACGACGAGCGCAGCCGCGCCATTATCTACACAGCCTGCTTCGACCTCGACAGCCTGCGGCCTGCCGACGGCGGCCCGGGGCTGGTGATGACGGACTCGCTGACCTTCGGGCGCAAGGACCGCTGCATGGTGTGGGGCGCCACCTCGCCGGGGGCGCGCCGCAACGCCATGGTGGTCATCGTGGAGTACACCGAGAGCAAGAAGTATTCGGCCCATGCCGTGCTCTACGACGCGCTGATGAAGGAGGAGTGGCACTACGACTACGCCATGGGGTCGATGAACGACCTGCATGTGACCGACGACGGCACCATCGTCACTTTGGGCTATGAGCCTGAGAATGAGGAGACGCACTTCGTCTTCAACATAATGGACGGCGGCAGGGCCGACACCTACGACGCCGTCATCAAGTGCGACCCCATACGCGAGCTGCGGCTGGCCGGTGTGGTGGGCAGCCATGTGTTGGCCGCCGGTCTCTTCAACACGGCCTCCTACCACAGCGACGACATGTGCGGAGGTGTGGTGGCCCTCTCGTTCGACAAGGATTCGGCTTTGCTCACGGGCTTCACGATGAGGCCTTTCCAGAACGAGGATATCAACATCCTCTACAACAAGCCCACGCGCAAGATACAGCGCGACCAGGAGGTGGAGTTGATGTCGATGGTGGGCAGCGTGATGACGCCCGGGGGCGCCGTTGTGGCCGTGGGGCGCAACTACGGCGCTGAACACGTGGAGGACAACGGCAGCATCAGTAACACGTACCACCGCGTGGGGTTGCACCTGTTGGCTGTCGACACCCTTGGACGAGTGGGCTGGGTGCGCAACCTCAGGCGCAACGACATGCAGAAGGGCGACGACGGCCTGCTCGGCGTGGGCCTCTTGCATGCCTACGGACGTACATACATCCTCAAGTCGGAGAACCGCAAGAGTCCGGCATCCTACGAAATATCAAGGGAGTGCAGGGAGTACAAGGCCGGGACGAAGAGCAACCTCGTGGTCTACTCCATTGGCGCCGACGGCGAGGTGGAGAAGGCCGTGCTGGAGCAGAAGACTCCCTACGGCTTTGTGCGCGCCGTGCGCCGCGACGACGGCGTGATGGCCCTCTTCACGCAGGACGGCCGCCGCTCGCGCATAGTGGAGCTGAAGCTATGAGAAATGAGAAAGGAGAAATGAGAAAGGAGAAATGAGAAATGGGAATGGAGAAAGCGGAGAAAGGATATGGACATAGAGATTAAAGGCGCAAGAGTCAACAATCTGAAGAATATAGACGTCACGCTGCCGCAGGGCAAGCTGGTGGTGGTGACGGGCCTGAGCGGCAGCGGCAAGTCGAGCCTGGCGTTCGACACGCTTTTCGCCGAGGGGCAGAGGCGCTACGTGGAGAGCATGAGCTCCTATGCGCGCCAGTTCCTCGGGCGCATGAGCAAGCCCGACGTGGACTATATCCACGGACTGGCGCCCGCCGTGGCCATAGAGCAGAAGGTGAACACCGGCAACCCGCGCTCCACGGTGGGCACGCAGACCGAGATATACGAGTACCTGAAGCTGCTCTTTGCCCGGGCGGGGCACACCTTCTCGCCTGTGAGCGGCGCCGAAGTGAAGCGCCACTCGGTGAGCGACGTGGTGGACTACATCATGGGGCTGCCCGAAGGCACGCGGGTGATGCTGCTGGCGCCGCTGCACGGCTCCAAGGAGCGTCCGCTGGACAGCCAGATAGAGATACTGCACCAGGAGGGCTACCAGCGCGTGATGGTCAAGGGGACGGTGGTGAGGATGGACGACCTGGACGGCGTGGAGCTGGCGGGAGACGTGAGGCTGGTGATAGACCGCGTGGAGCTGCGCCATGGCGACGACGGCCAGGCGGCGCGCGTGGCCGAGAGCGTGCAGGCGGCTTTCTTCGAGGGCCGGGGGGAGTGCATCGTCAGCACCGACGCGGCGGAAGCCACGTTCAGCAACCGCTTCGAGGCCGACGGCATCACCTTCGAGAAGCCCAACCCCAATTTCTTCTCGTTCAACAACCCCTACGGCGCCTGCCCCACCTGCCAGGGCTACGGCAGCGTGATAGGCATCGACGAGAACCTGGTGGTGCCAAACAAGAGCCGCTCGGTGTACGACAACGCCGTGGTGTGCTGGAACGGCGACAAGATGCAGGAGGTGAAACGTGAATTTGTGCGCCACGCGGCGGTGATTGATTTCCCGATACACAAGCCCTACTACGAGCTCACGCAGGAGCAGAAGGATGTGCTGTGGCACGGCGACGGCACCTGGGAGGGCATTGACGGCTTCTTCCGCTGGGTGGAGAGCCAGGCCTACAAGATACAGTACCGTGTGATGCTGAGCCGCTACCGTGGGCGTACGGCGTGCCCCGAATGTCACGGCAGGCGCCTGCGCAAGGACGCCGACTATGTGAAGGTGGGCGGCAGGAGCATCAGCGAGGTGGCCTCCATGCCTGTGACGCAGGTGAAGGAGTGGCTGCTGTCGCTCGACGGCCTGATGACGGACGCCGAGTTGAAGGCCACGGAGCGCCTGCGCACGGAGCTGCGCAACCGTGTGGGCTACCTGCTTGACGTGGGGCTTGGCTATCTCACGCTGAGCCGCGAGAGCCGCAGCCTCAGCGGCGGCGAGAGCCAGAGGATAAACCTGGCCACGTCGCTGGGCTCGTCGCTGGTGGGCTCCATGTACATACTCGACGAGCCGTCGATAGGGCTGCACAGCCGCGACACCGAGCGCCTGATAGGGGTGCTCAAGCAGCTGCGCGACCTCGGCAACACGGTCGTCGTGGTGGAGCACGACGAAGACATAATCCGCGCTGCGGACTATCTGGTTGACATTGGGCCGGGCGCCGGGCGCCTGGGTGGCGAGGTGGTCTATGCCGGCACGCCGGAAGGCCTCAAGGACGCCAAACGGTCGCTCACGGCAGACTACCTGCTCGGCCGCCAGACAATACCCGTGCCTGCGGAACGCCGCCGCTGGCGCGACCGCATAAGCATACACGGCGCCTATGCCAACAACCTCAAGCGTGTGGACGTGGACATCCCCCTCGGGGTGCTCACGGTGGTCACTGGCGTCAGCGGCAGCGGCAAGAGCACGCTGATACGCCAGGTGCTGTATGACGTCATGCAGCGCCGCATGGAGGGCAACACCGACTATGTGGGTGGATGCGTGGCCCTGGACGGCGACGTGAACCGCGTCAGCGCGGTGGAGCTTGTGGACCAGAACCCCATAGGGCGCTCCACGCGCAGCAATCCGGCCACCTACATGAAGGTCTTCGACGAGGTGCGCAACCTCTATGCGCAGCAGCCGCTGGCCAAGGCCCGCGGCTACAAGAGCGGCTTCTTCTCGTTCAACGTCGAGGGAGGACGCTGCGATGCTTGCGAAGGCGAGGGCTATGTGACGGTGAGCATGCAGTTCATGAGCGACGTGCATCTGCTCTGCGAGGAATGCCACGGCAGCCGCTACAAGGACGAGGCCCTCGAAGTGCTCTACAAGGGCAAGAACATCAGCGAGGTGCTCGACATGACTGTGGATCAGGCTCTCGACTTCTTCGATGCCGACGATACACGCAGCATCTACACACGCCTGAAACCCCTGCAGGACGTAGGCCTGGGCTACCTGAAGCTCGGCCAGTCGAGCAGTTCGCTCAGCGGCGGCGAGGCGCAGCGCATCAAGCTGGCGGCCTACCTCGTCAAGGGCGCTGCCGACGACAAGCCCATGCTCTTCATCTTCGACGAGCCCTCAACGGGTCTGCACTTCCACGACATACGCAAGCTGTTGGCGGCCTTCGACCGCTTGATTGAGCGCGGCCACAGTATCGTCGTCATCGAGCATCACCACGACATCATCAAGTGCGCCGACTGGGTGATCGACCTCGGCCCCGAGGGTGGCGACGGCGGCGGACGCGTGGTCTTCGCCGGCACCCCCGAGGCGCTGGCGGGGTGCAAGGAGTCCTACACGGCCAGAAGCCTGAAGCTCGGCACCGGCGAGGCTGCTCCCAAGGCGGCGAAAGGCAGAAAGACAAAAGCAAACAAGTGATATGGATACACAGGAATATACCAAGAAAATCAAGCGCTCGGCCAACACGGGGCTGTGGGGCTCTGTGGGTGTGGTCATTGTGGCGGCCTTCTACCAGCTCGTGAGCCCGTGGCGTTTCTACGCGTCGCAGCACACGGCACGGTGGATGCTTGTGGCGGGCAGCGTGCTGGCAGTGTTGGCGGTGAGCATGTCGCTGCTGGTGATACGCAAGCAGATACCTGCCTTGCGGCAGGCCGGAAGCCTCGACGCCAAGCTGTCGGGCTACGCGCAGCACATACGCTCGCTCTACCTTTCCATGCTGGTGGTCATAGTGCTCATCTGTGTCTTCATGGTGCTCTCGGCGCAAAACGTGCTGCTGATGCTTGCCATGGTGGCCACGCTGATGCTCTTCCTGGCCTACCCCAACATGTACCGCATGAAGGTGGAGCTGGGCCTTACGGACGACGAGATGAAGAGCCTCTATGGCGACCGTTACATACCCGACGGCAAGGAGGGCGATGGCGCAGAGTGACACCATAGTTGCTGTGTCTACGCCCCCCGGCGTTGGCGGCATCGCTGTGGTGCGCCTCAGCGGCTCCGATGCCCTCGGGCTGGCACTGGCGCACCTCTCTGTGGGGCGCCTTGAGCCGCGCCGCGCCACCTACTGCCGCTTTGACGACCTTGACGACGCGGTGGCCGTCTATATGCCGACGGGCTATACGGGCGAACCCACCGTGGAGCTATCGTGCCACGGCTCGCTCTATGTGCAGCAGGCGGTGCTGCAGGCCCTCGTAGACAGCGGGGCTCGCTTGGCCGGGCCTGGCGAGTTCACCATGAGGGCTTTCCGCAACGGCCGCCTCAACCTCTCGCAGGCCGAGGCGGTGGCCGACCTCATCGACGCCGTCACCCCGCAGCAGCACCGGCTGGCCGTCAGCCAACTGCGTGGTGGCTACGCGCAGAAACTCAAGGAGCTGCGGCAGCAGTTGCTCGACCTCACGGCGCTTCTGGAGCTGGAGCTGGACTTCAGCCAGGAGGACGTGGAGTTCGCCGACCGCAGCCAACTGAAGGCGCTGCTTGCCACGCTGCATGAACAGCTCGCGGCTCTTATCGCCTCTTTCCGCATGGGTAACGCACTGAAACGAGGCATACCCGTGGCCATCGTCGGCAAGCCCAACGCGGGCAAGTCGTCCCTTCTCAACGCCTTGGTAGGCGACGACCGCGCCATCGTCAGCGACATTCCCGGCACCACACGCGACACTGTGGAGGAGACGCTCACCATCGGGGGCATCACTTTCCGCTTCATCGACACCGCAGGGCTGCGCCGCAGCACCGATGCCGTCGAGACCATGGGTGTGGAGCGCAGTATGAAGGCCATCGGCGAGGCCGACATGGTGCTCTATGTGCATGACCTCGCACAACCCTTCGTGCGCGCCGACATCACCGCTCTGCCCCTCGACGGCAAGCATCTGCTCCTTGTGGGCAACAAGTGTGACCTGCCGCAAGTGCAGCTGCCGGAAGGTTTCCTTGCCGTATCGGCCAAAGAGGGTAGGGGTGTGGAGGCCATCAAGGAGGCCATGCTCGCCGCCGTGGAGCCTCAATCCATGCAGCAGGTGCTCCTCTCCAACCCGCGCCACTATGACGCCTTGCGTCTTGTGCAGCAGGCTCTCGGCCACGTGCAGCAGGCTCTCGGCGACGGCGTGCCGGCCGACCTCATCGCCGTGGACCTGCGCGACGCCCTCTACCACCTCGGCACCATCACCGGCGAGGTGGCGTCCAACGACATTCTCGACAATATTTTCTCACGTTTTTGCATCGGTAAATAAACATCACAAGAACCATGAAACGCTTATCTCTCATCCTGCTCCTCTGCCTGCCGCTGCTGGCTGCGGCCAAGCCCGGCTACAAGATAACCCTGCAAGTGGAGGGCTGCACTGACAGCACCATTCTGATCGGGTACTATCTCCTGCAGGAGCGCTACGTGTTCGACACGGCCTACAACAACGGTCGCGGCAAGTTCGTCTTCAAGGGCGACCGCGACCTCGATCCGGGCCTGTACTTCTTCACCAACAACAGCGACCGCTTTGTGGAGTTCGCCGTCTACCACGAGAAGCCCACCTTCACCTTCCACACAGACCAGCGCAACTGGGTGACCAACATGCGCGTCAAGGGCTCCTACCAGAACGAGGTGCTCTTCAACTATCAGCGCGCCAGCAACGCACTCTATGACGAAATGGTGGCCGCCAAGAACTCCATGGACTCGGCGTCGTTCAACGAAGCGCTGAAAGGCATTGTGGCGCGCACCGACAGCCTGAAGCACGCCCTCCACCGCGAGCACCCCGACGCCATGGTGTCCAAGATGATACACGCCACCACCGTGGTGGAAGACAAGGTGCCTGTCAACCACCCCGACGGCACGCCGCTGTCGCAGCGCGAGCGCTACGACTATTTTATGGCTCACTACTTCGACTACATGCCCCTTGACGACGAGTTCATCATCCACACCCCCAAGGAGGTTTTCTACCGCCGCGTCACCGACTACACTGACAAGTACATGCGCGGCATGCCCCCCGACGAGATATGCCCGCTGCTCGACAGCCTCATCGACCGCGCCGAGCCCGCCCCGAAGGTGTACCACTGGCTGATAAACTCCATCACCGAGAAGTACCTGCAGAGCACCGTCATGGTCTACGACGAGGTCTATGTCCACCTCGTGCAGCGCTACTTCGCCACCGGCAAGGTCACCTGGCTCTCGCCCTCCACCATCGACGAGCAGATTGAACGTGCCACCAAGTGGGACCGCCTCCTCGTGGGCCGTGAAGCCCCCGAGCTCATACTCTTCGACACCCTCCGGCGCGCCCACTCGCTGCATCACATGCCGGGCCGCTACACCCTGCTGCTCTTCTGGAGCCCCACCTGCGGCCACTGCCGCGAAGTCATCCCCGCCCTCTACGAGGCCTTCATCCAGGTGGCCGACTCGCTGGACATGACGGCCTTCGCCATCCTCACCGAACCCGACGAGCACACCATGGACAAGTGGAAGAGCTTCCTCAAGGAGCACCACATGGACAGCCCGCGCTGGATAAACATGAGCGGCGGCGAGGCCAATGTGGACTGGCGCGAGGTCTATGACATCGAGACCACGCCGCAGGTCTACCTCATCGACAACAAGGACCACCGCTTCCTCGCCAAGAAGCTCAACGCGTCCATCTTCACCGAGATTTGCAAGACATTAAAGTAACAACGCAGATATGAAACGCACATTAACCATTGCCGCGGCGGCCATGATGCTGCTCGCCGGCTGCAAAGACAAGAAAACCATGGAAAACCCCTTCTTCGCCCCTTGGGGCACGACCTATGAAATCCCCGACTTCCAGCGCATCAAGACCGAGCACTACATGCCCGCCTTCCGCGAGGGCATGGAACGCCAGAAGGCCGAGATAGAGGCCATCGTCAACAATCAGGATGCCCCCACCTTCGACAACACCGTCCTCGCCTACGAGTACAGCGGACAGCTCCTCAAGGACGTTGGCGCCGTCTTCTTCAACCTCAGCGAGTGCGAGAACAGCCCCGAGATGGAGGCCATAGCCGAGGAGGTGACGCCTCTGCTCTCCGCCCACGATGACGACATAGCCCTCAACTCCAAGCTCTTCGCCCGTATCAAGGCCGTCTACGACCAGCGCGAGAGCCTCGGCCTCAATGCCGAGCAGATGCGCCTGCTGGAGGAGACCTACAAAGGCTTCGTGCGCGGCGGCGCCAATGTGCCCGAGGCGCAGCAGGCACGCTTCCGCGAGCTGAACGAGCAGATAGCCTCCCTCACCCTCCGCTTCGCGCAGAACGTGCTGAAGGCCACCAACGCCTACAAGAAGGTCCTCCCCAACGGCGACACCGTCACCCTCGACATCCCCACATGGGAGCCCTTCATGCAGACCTGTCCCGACCGCAAGCTGCGCGAGGAGGTGTGGCACGCCTACGCCGACAGGTGCCAGAGCGGTGAGTTCGACAACACCAAGATTATCGACACCCTCGTCAACCTGCGCCTGGAGCGCGCCAACATCCTCGGCTTCCCCACCCACGCCGACTATGTCCTCGACGACTGTCTGGCCAAGACCCCGGCCAACGTATACAGCTGCCTCATGGACATCTGGGGGCCTGCCCTCAAGGTGGCCAAACAGGAGCGCGACCTATATCAGAAGATGCTTGAGCAGGACGAGCCCGGCACCAAGCTGCAGCCCTGGGACTGGCGCTACTATGCCGAGCGCTACCGCGCCGAGAAATATGCCATCGACGACGCCGAGGTGCGTCCCTACTTCTCCCTCGACAGTGTCCGCCAAGGCGCCTTCATGGTCGCCAACCGCCTCTATGGTCTGACCTTCAAGGAGCGCACCGACCTGCCTACCTATGACAAAGAGGCCCGCTGCTTCGAGGTGATGGAGGGCGACTCCACCGTGGGCATACTCTATATGGACTTCCACCCACGCGCCAGCAAGCGCAGCGGCGCCTGGATGACCGAGTTCCGCGGCCAGCACCGCACCCTCGACGGCAAGAACGTCATGCCCATCATCCAGGTGGTCTGCAACTTCACCAAGCCCACGGCCACTGCCCCGTCGCTGCTCAACTTCGACGAGAGCGAGACCCTCTTCCACGAGTTCGGCCACGCCCTCCACGGCCTCCTCTCCAACTGCACCTACCCCTCCATTGCGGGCACCAACGTGCCGCGCGACTTCGTGGAGCTCCCCTCGCAGGTGATGGAGAACTGGTGCCGCAACCCGCAGGTGATGAAGCTCTACGCCCACCACTACCAGACCGGTGAGGCCATCCCCGACGCCCTCATCCAGAAAATCGCCGCCGCGCAGACCTACGGCCAGGGCTTCATGACCACCGAGCTCCTCGCCGCCAGCCTCCTCGACATGGACTACTACTCCATCAAGGACCGTCAGCACATCGACCCCATAGCCTTCGAGGATGAGCACATGCAGAAGATAGGCCTCATACCCGAAATCATCAGCCGCTACCGCAGCCCCTACTTCCAGCACATCTTCACCACGGGCTACGACGCTGGCTACTACTCCTACACCTGGACGGCCATCCTCGACGCCGACGCCTTCGAGGCCTTCGCCGAGAGCGGCGACCTCTTCAACCCCGAGCTCGCCCGCAAGTTCCGCCACCTCCTGGAGAGCGGCAACACCGTGGAGCCCATGGAGCTCTACCGCGCCTTCCGCGGTCACGACCCCAGCCCCCGCGCCCTCCTCAAGCGCAAGGGCATGCTGTAATGACCACTTTCTTGCTATAATAGAAAACGTAAGGCGGCAGAAATCTTCTGCCGCCTTACGTTTTTTTCTCCCTGTTTGTTCTATGTATTAATCGAGAGAGGGCAGTCTGCTTGAAATGCTGCTCGTATAGACGTCGTAGCCTGCAATGCCAGTTACATAGGTCGTTAAATCGGCCTTGTTAGACATTATAGTCCCTGCAATATCTTCACTAGTAGCAGAAGAAGTGCCTCTGCCTAATACGCCACTGTAGTTTGCTTTATCGGCTACATAGTAATGGCAGTTTGTTATATTTGCCGCTGAATTAGAGTTGCCTGCAATCATACCAACATAGTTGCCACCCGACACAGTTCCTTCAAAAGTACAATGGGTTATTGTTCCACTGTAATGATGGGCAACAATACCACCGACTCTATTTTTACCATTGCCATTTATTGTACTTGATACAAAACAATACGAAACAGTTCCGCCATTAAAGTAACCTACGATACCACCCATCGTCAAAAAATATGATCCCGTATAATTCGATGTCATAGTAACGTTGCTATAGCAGTTTTCAATAGTGCTTCCACTGTTATATCCGACGATGGAACCTATACCGTAACTATAATAGCCATAACAGTCAGAGGAAATGCTGCCACTTACCTTAAGATTCTTGATGGTAGCATTGGTTGCATGGCCAAAAAGCCCCAAATTCTTGCTGGTATTAGTGTTATCATTAATTTTATAGGTGATGGTATTGCCGTTGCCGTCGAATGTGCCCTTGAATGAAGAAGTTGAGGTAGTTCCAATGGGTGACCAACTGTCATTCCCGCAGTCGATGTCATTCATTAGTTTGAAGTATACCGCACTATTAACAGGAACCCTTTTTAATTCATTGACGTTGTATATTACATAAGGATCCGCAGATGTACCAGTGCCGAAGAAGTATTTCTTGGTGTTAGTTGGCTCCGCAGCAACAGCACCGATGCTATTGGGGGAGATGCTGGCTCCGGATGACGTCTTTTTCCACTCATATTTCCAATCTGTGCTTGCATCATAGGCCTGCACATCAATAGTAATATCGCTGCTGAACTGCGGCACATAGATATAGAATGTCTTGGTGTCTCCATTGCTCACGGTTGTAGAACCGTCGAAAGTGAGGGTTACCGTCTTGCTGCCGCTAAGGGCGCCGAGAGTAGGCGTGCCGCTGAAATCGATGGAAGCGCTGCCGCACAGGTTGGTGCTCGACGAGGTGACGATGATGCGCTCCATTGTAAGGTCGGTATTGGGGGTGACATCGACCTTTATCAAGGCACAGATGTTCTCAAATGCCAGCGTGGTGCCGGTAGTGTATGCTGCCATGGGAGCCGCTATAATCTGGTTGCCGCTGCCGTCAACGCTGTAGGTCTGCTCTGCGGGCAGGGTGACGGTGTTCGTGCCGGTGACGATGCTGGCAGGGTAGATGGCTGTATAGCTGGCTGCAGTGGCAACACCTGTTATCTTCGCTTTTTCGCCACTGAGGTCTACAGGGCTTGTTGTGCCGTTGATATCAACTTGGTCGCCGCTGGTCCAGTGGGTGTAGCGGCTGGCGTCGACATACATCTTTGTGTTGTTTCCGGTGTAGTCGCTTAAATTGACATTCAGCGTGACAAGATTGTCGTCATCTTTGCGGCAGGCTGTGAATACCATTGCAGCGGCCAGCATGACGGATAGTATTGTTGTGTGTCTTTTCATCGTTCTGGTTTTTGGATTTGTTTGTAACTGGCTGTGCGCTTGTTTAATTCCAGCTGTAACCAGCCCACGAGTCGTCCTCATTGTACTGGGTGACATTGGGGTCGCTGCTGCCGAATTCAAAAAGGTGGAATTCGGAGTCTAAAACCGTCGAGCTTATGGCGTAGCCGCGCTCCGTGCGGAACTGCACCACCGTCAGCTGCGGCGTCAGGTAGGTCCTCTTGGTTTCGTTTTTCATGATGTGCTTTATTTTTGTTTGTTTCCGTTGTCGTTGGCTGTGACGGGCAATACATTACGCCCCGCGGCAAGTGTGCCGCAGGTTGGTTCTATAAACAATATCTTCTTTGCGCTACATTTCCCGCCGATGCTGATGGGGGGGGGTAATATGCGCTGTATCAATGTGTTATGTATAGTGTTGTCTGTGATAGTGCCCTGATATTTAATTGTGCAAAGATACTAATAATTTTTAAACTGGCAAAATTTTATCAACATTTTGTAAACTTTTTTATCAACAATGCCCCCGGTCTGCCCCCGTCCCGGTACGCATCTCCACCGGCAAGGGGGTGTAGTTGCGTCGTCGTTTCTCCGACGCCCCTACGGCATTTCTTCAGTAGTTCTTCAGTAGTTCTTCAGTCAAACACTGAAGAACTACTGAAGAACTACTGAAGAACTACTGAAGAAATGCCGTAGGGACTCCATAGGCAGGCAGGTGATGGCCGGGCGAACGCAGAATGCGGATTATATGCCGGACGCCAAATGACAAGCCCCTGCGACGTGGTGCCGTCGCAGGGGCTTTGAGGCTGATGTCGAGGTGGTCAGATGCGCGGTATGGCGTCGATGAGGGTGCGCGTGTAGTCGGTCTGCGGGTGGAGGAAGATGTCGTCCGGCGTGCCGCTCTCCACTATGCGGCCGCGCTGCATGACCATGATGCGGTCGGCCATGTAGTGCACCACGCTGAGGTCGTGGGTGATGAAGAGGTAGGTGTAGTGGTGCCGCTCCTTGAGGTCGTTGAGGAGGTTGAGCACCTGGGCCTGCACGCTGACGTCGAGGGCGGAGACGCTCTCGTCGCAGATGACCAGCTCGGGCTGCAGGATGAGGGCGCGGGCTATGCACACGCGCTGGCGCTGGCCGCCGCTGAGCTCGTGGGGGTAGCGGTCGTACCATTCGGGCTTCAGGCCCACCTGCTGCATGAGTTCCAGGACGTTGTCTCTCCACTTTCCGTTTCCCGTTTTCCGCTTTCCGCTTTCCGCTCCCCGCCTTCCGTGCACCCGCAGCGGTTCGGCTATGGCCTCGCCGATGGTGATGCGGGGGTTGAGGGAGGAGTAGGGGTCCTGGAAGATGACCTGCAGACGCGGGCGCAGGGCTTGCATCTCTTTTGGCGAGAGGGTGTTGAGGGGCTTGCCGCGGTAGCTGACGGTGCCCGACGAGCTGTCTATCAGCCGCAGCAGGGCGCGGCCGAGGGTGCTCTTGCCGCAGCCGCTCTCGCCCACGAGGCCGAGGGTCTCGCCCTCGCGGATGTCGAAGCTCACGCCGTCCACACCCTTGAGGGTCTGCAGGGGGCGCCCGAAGAGGCTCCGCTTCAGGGTGTAGGTGACCGAGAGGTCGCGCACGGTGATGAGTGGAGAGTGGGGAGTGGAGAGTGGAGAGCCGTTTGGTGCGTCGGCCAATTCTTCATTCTTCATTCTTAATTCTTCATTTGAAAGGAACTCCTCCACCGTCGGCAGGCGGCGCGGACGGCTGTCGAGGGGCGGGCGGCAGGCCAGCAGGCCTTTGGTGTAGGGCTCCTGCGGGTTGTGCAGTATGGTGTCGGCGGTGCCTTGTTCCACCACCTTGCCGCGGTACATCACCATGATGTCGTCGGCCACCTGGGCTATGACGCCGAGGTCGTGGGTGATGAAGATGATGCTGGTGCCGTGCTTGTGCTGCAGCTGGCGCAGCAGGTCGAGGATGATCTTCTGCACCGTCACGTCGAGGGCCGTGGTGGGCTCGTCGGCGATGAGTATGTCGGGGCTGTTGGCCAGCGCCATGGCTATCATCACGCGCTGCTTCTGGCCGCCGCTGAGTTCGTGGGGGTAGGAGTTGAAGATCTTGTCGGGGCGGGGGAGGAGCACCTCCTTGAAGAGTTCGATGACGCGCTCCCGCCTCTCCTCCGCGTTCCGCTTCCCGCTCGCCGCATTCATCATCTCCAGCACCTGCTCGCCGCAGCGCTGCACGGGGTTGAGGCTCGTCATGGGCTCCTGGAATATCATGCTGATGCGGCGGCCGCGGATGGTGCGGAAGCCCTCCTCGCCGAGGGTCAGCAGGTCGGTGTCGCCCAGCTTGGCGACACCTGTGACGGAGGCCTGCTTGGGCAGCAGGCCCATCAGCGCCAGCGAGCTCACGCTCTTGCCGCTGCCGCTCTCGCCGACGATGCCCAGCGTGCGGCCCCGCTGCAGTGTATAGCTTATGTTGTCCACCACACAGTTGTCCCCGAAGGCAACGGTGAGGCCCTTCACCTCAAGAATAGTATCGGCTTTATTCATAAAAAAATAACGCCCTGCGGTCTTAAAAATTTTGCCACGCAAAAAAAAAAGTGTATATTTGCACCGTCTTTACCAAAGAGTACAGTAACATTAAAACCAATACAACTATGACAAAATCAGAACAATTCATGGAGATGGAAGCCAAGTACGGCGCCCATAACTATCATCCGCTGCCCGTGGTGCTTGCCAAAGGCGAAGGCGCTTTCGTGTGGGACTGCGAAGGCAAGAAGTACTACGACTTCCTCTCGGCCTACTCCGCCGTCAACCAGGGCCACTGCCACCCGAAGATTGTCAAGGCCATGTGCGACCAGGCTCACGAGCTGACCCTCAGCAGCCGCGCTTTCTACAACAACTGCCTCGGCGAGTGGGAGAAGTATGTGACCGAGTATTTCGGCTATGACAAGGTGCTGCCCATGAACACCGGCGCCGAAGCCGACGAGACGGCCCTGAAGCTGGCCCGCCGCTGGGGTGTGGTGAAGAAAGGCATCCCCAACGACGAAGTGATGATTGTCTGCTGCGAGGGTAACTTCCACGGCCGCACCATCACCATCATCACCATGAGCAACGACCCCGAGAGCTACGCCAACTACGGCCCCATGACCCCCGGCTTCCTGCGCATACCTTACAACGATCCCGACGCCCTTGAGCGCTGCCTGGCCGAGCACGGCAAGAAGGTGGCCGGCTTCCTCGTGGAGCCCATACAGGGCGAGGCCGGCGTCTATGTGCCCGACGAGGGTTATCTCAAGAAGTGCTACGACATCTGCAAGAAGTATAACGTCCTCTTCATGGCCGATGAGGTGCAGTGCGGCATTGCCCGTACCGGCAAGATGCTGGCCTGCGACCACGAAGGCGTGCGTCCCGACCTGCTCATCCTCGGCAAGGCCCTCGGCGGCGGCGTCATGCCCGTCAGCGCTGTGCTGGCCGACGACGACATCATGCTGAATATCAAGCCCGGTGAGCACGGCTCCACCTTCGGTGGCAACCCAATCGCCGCCAAGGTCTCCATCGCCGCCCTCCAGGTCATCAAGGACGAGCACCTCATGGAGAACGCCGAGCGCCTCGGCAAGATCTTCCGCGAGGAGATGAGCGCCTTCAAGAGCCCCATGATCGAGAAGGTGCGCGGCAAGGGTTTGCTCAACGCCATCATCATCAAGCCCCACAACGGCAAGGAGGCTTGGGACGTGTGCCTGAAGATGCGCGACCTCGGCGTCCTCGCCAAGCCCACCCACCAGCACATCATCCGCTTCGCTCCCCCGCTGGTCATCACCGAGGAGCAGCTCCGTGCCGCCATGGAGCTCATCAAGGAGGCCATTAAATCATTTGAATAATAACCAGAGGGGCGGTCAACACCGCCCCTTATTAAACTATTAAATGCTATGGAAGAAACGTTCAACCCCAATGCACCGGCCATGATGCCCGCCAATGTGGACATCCGCCGCAACGTAAGAGCCCAACTCAAAGGCCACTGGACCAACGTCGTGCTCTGCACCCTCGTGATGCTTATCATCTCCGGCGTCTGCTCGGCGGTGAGTGGCGCCTCGCAGGATGCCCCGCTGCTCGGTATCGTGGGTACGGCCCTTACCCTCCTCATCGCCACGCCCCTTGGCTTCGGCTACAGCGTTGCTCTGCTGCGCCACATGCACGGCGAGCCAGACGACGACCTCGTCACCCGTCCGTTCATGGCCTTCAAGGACTATGGCCGTTACCTCGGCACCTCGCTGCTGATGGTGCTGTACATATTCCTGTGGACGCTGCTGTTCATCATCCCCGGCATCATCAAGGGCTATTCGTACGCCATGACGCCCTACATCATGGACGAGCACCCCGAACTCTCGGCCGACGAGTGCATCGAGGCAAGCAAGAAGATGATGGCGGGCTACAAGTGGAAGCTCTTCCTGTTGGATCTCGGCTTCATTGGCTGGCTGATACTCTGCGTGCTCACCCTCGGCATCCTCACCCTCTGGGTGCAGCCGTGGATGGAGTGCTCGCATGTCAAGTTCTACGATGAGCTGAAGGCCCGCCAGGCGTAAGCCTATCTTGTCAGAGTGAAAGTCCTGCGCGTCAGGTTGCCGCACCCGTCGGCCACCTCGACGCGCAGGCTGTTTTTGCCTGCCTGCAGCTTGCCTGTGGTGTCGATTGACAGGGTGGCGCTCTTGCCGTCATATTCGGCCAGCACCCATTTGCCGTTCAGGTAGCAGTTGTAGGTCTCTATGCCGGCCAGGTTGTCGCCTATCTTTATGCGCAGTGTCTTTGCTTTCAGGGGCTTGCTTTCACTGAAGTTCACGGCACGCACCGTGGGTGCCGTGGTGTCGGCAAGCAGTGCGAATGTGCCGAAATCGCGCACCGAAGCGCTGTAATAGCCACCCTCGCAGGTCGTCTTGTAGGCGTTGACGCGCTTGCCGTTGATGCGCACCACCGTGACTTTTGCTGGGTCTATGCCCTGTGGCACAGCTCCTTTAATGTTGATGCGGTAGTGGCTGTGCGGCGGTATGCGGTTGATTATGGGCTCGATGGTGCAGAGTGGGGAGAGGTAGGCGGCGTCCATGCGGCAGCTTGTGGCCAGGCGGTCGTCGGCGTAGAGGCAGTAAGGCGGCAGCTCGGCGCTGAAAGCGGGGTGCTTGAGGCTTATGTTCTCGCTGTGTCTCACCGCTTTGCCGTCCGTTGTGGCACGTGCCGTCGCCGTCGTTGCCGTGGCCGTGCAGCGCACCGTCACCGTGCGTTCGGCGCAGTTGCCTTTGATGTCATAGGCCTTCACCTGTATCTCGTGCACACTCAGTGGCTTGAAACGGAATATGCCGTCGCCCTGCCTCACGGGCACCCATTCGCCCTCGGCGCCTGGCAGCGCGCGTGTCAGGAGGTAGCCCTGCCGCCGGGCCTCGAAGAGCTGATAGTCCACCAAGGCGTTGACCACGCGGCTGTCGTCAAGGACGAAGCTCTCGGTGCTGTACATATAGAAGAGTTCCCCGTCGAGGTAGACCTCTATGCGGTCCACTCCGTTTTTGGGTGTCGAGCCCTCGGCGGCGTCGGTGGCGTAGATGCCAAGGCAGAAAGGCCCGTCAACGGTGGCAACATTGTCGTTGCCAACCTCGTAGCCCCGCCTGTCGCCTTGTCCGCCCATGGGGTAGATGCGCAGGCCGCGGATGACGGGTTTCATGCTGTCGCTGTAGGGCAGTCCGAAACGTAAGGGGTTGATGGTGCGGCCGGTGGCCGTCTCGCGCAGCTCGAAGTGCAGGTGCGGTCCCGCGCTGCCACCGCTGTTGCCGCTGAAGGCCACCGTCTCGCCCTTGCGCACGGGAAGCAGCCCCTCCGGCACATCGACGGCTATGCTGAACGACTGCGCTTTGTACTGCTGCTCCTTCACCCATCGTCCTATGGCTCCGGCGTAGCCGTCGAGGTGCATGTATACGCTCGTGTAGCCGTTGGGGTGCTTGATATAGAGGATCTTGCCACCGCCCCACGGCGAGACGCTCACGCGGCTCACCTCGCCGTCGGCCACCGCCAGCACGGGGAGCCCCACGGCGCCGCCGGTGCGTATGTCGAGGCCGGCGTGGAAGTGGCCTATGCGGCTCTCGGCGAAGGTGGCGGAGAGACCGAGTCCACCCTTCAGCGGGCTGCCGAAGTAGCCCAGCGGGAGCTCTTGCGAGTGGAGGGTGGAAAGCGGAAAGTGGAAAGCGAAGCTGACGCAGATCAATAATCTGAAAAAGTGTCTCATAGGGCTTTCGAGTTATAGAGGGCTATGCGGTTGATGACGGGCGGAGCCATGCCCTCAAACTGAAAGACCAGTTTGCGCCACCTTATGGGGTGGTCGAGGCGGATGATGCGCTTGTAGCCCACGGTGGTGCACAAAGGACTGTCGCCGAGGCTGTAAGAGTATAGGCCGTCGCCCGGGTCGAGAAGCAGGCCCACACTCGTCACGCGTTGCCCGAGGGGTATGTATTCCTGGATGACGATAATGTCGAACTCCGTGACGCTGTCGAGCTCCAGTGTCAGCTCGGCCTCCTTGCCCGTAGCGGCCCAGTAGGTGTGGTAGGCGGTGTCGAGGACGTTTTTCGCCCTGTGCCCGGGGCGGTGCCATGCGCTGGCCTTTGCCCCCTGCGCCAGGTCTTTGGAGAAGATGCGGTCGCGCTCGGCACGGAAAGCCACCAGCACGGCGCTGTCCTCGGCGCTGATGCGGCCGTTGGTGTCCGGCGGCACATTGAGCAATAGCAACCCGTTGCGCCCCACGCTGTTATAGTATATCTCCATCAGCTCGTCCACCGTCTTGGGGTGCTCGTTGGGGTGCCAGAACCAGCCGGGTCGGATGCTGACGTCGCACTCCGCCGGAATCCAGTTTAAAGTGGACAATGGACTGTGGACAGCGGAAGGCGGAGTACCATGCTCGGAAGTCTCGCTTTCCACTTTCCGTTTTTCACTTTCCACTTGCAGGGTGCTCCAGCAGGTCTCTCCCGCGCGTCCCTCTTCGTTGCCAACCCAGCGGCATCCGGGGCCCACGTCGCTGAAAACGATGCACTGCGGGTTCAACTCGCTCATACTATGCATGTAGCGACTCCAGTCGTAGGTCTGCTGCTTGCCGTTGGGCCCTTCGCCGCAGGCTCCGTCAAACCATTGCTCAAACAGGGGGCCGTACTGTGTATGCACCTCGTGCAACATGCTGTCGAACACGTCGTTGTAGCGCTCTGTGCCGTAGGCTGGATGGTTGCGGTCCCAAGGCGAGATGTACACCCCGGCCTTCACCTTGCCCCTGCAGGCGTCGACAAACTGGCGCAGCACATCGCCATGTCCCTCATTCCATGAGCTTTGAGTCACCGTGTGGGTGCTGAAGGCCGAGGGCCAGAGGC
>JAFXAA010000012.1 GCA_017522105.1 Bacteroidales bacterium
GTATATCTAAATCATACATCAGACTAAATTCTAATCCATTATATTCAGCAGTCAGTCCCAAACCAAATTCGCCACCGATTTTATTCAAAGCCTAATTTGTCCATGGTGTAGAGGAACTCCTCGTTGGAGCGGGTGTGCGCCATCTGCTTCTGGAGGAACTCCATGGCCTCGACGGGTGTGAGGTCGGTGAGGTGGTTGCGGAGGACGACGCTGCGTGCCAGTATGTCGGGCTTGACGAGGAGGTCGTCGCGGCGTGTGCTGGAGGCCGTGAGGTCGATGGCGGGGTAGATGCGCTTGTTGGCGAGCTTGCGGTCGAGTTGCAGCTCCATGTTGCCGGTGCCCTTGAACTCCTCGAAGATGACGTCGTCCATCTTGGAGCCGGTGTCGGTGAGGGCTGTGGCTATGATGGTCAGGGAACCGCCGCCCTCGATGTTGCGCGCCGCGCCGAAGAAGCGCTTGGGCTTCTGCAGGGCGTTGGCCTCGACGCCGCCGCTGAGCACTTTGCCCGAGGCGGGCTGCACGGTGTTGTAGGCGCGGGCCAGGCGGGTGATGGAGTCGAGGACTATCATCACGTCGTGGCCGCACTCGGTGAGGCGTTTGGCCTTCTCCAGTACGATGTTGGCTATGCGCACGTGGCGGTCGGCGGGCTCGTCGAAGGTGGAGGCTATGACCTCGGCCTTGACGGAGCGCTGCATGTCGGTGACCTCCTCGGGGCGCTCGTCGATGAGGAGCACCATGAGGTAGACCTCGGGGTGGTTGTAGGCTATGGCGTTGGCGATTTCCTTGAGGAGGGTCGTCTTGCCGGTCTTGGGCTGTGCCACGATGAGGCCGCGCTGGCCCTTGCCGATGGGCGTGAAGAGGTCTATGATGCGCGTGGAGAGCGTCTCCTGCGGGTGGCCCGTGAGCTTGAACTTCTGGTCGGGGAAGAGGGGCGTCATGGACTCGAAGGGGATGCGGTCGCGGATCTGGTCGGGGGCGAGGCCGTTGATTTCAATGAACTTCACCATGGGGAAGAACTTGTCGCCCTCGCGCGGGGGGCGCACGGTGCCGCGGATGGTGTCGCCGCTCTTGAGGCCATAGTTGCGTATCTGCTGCGGCGAGATGTAGATGTCGTCGGGGCTGGTGAGGTAGTTGAAGTCCGACGAGCGGAGGAAGCCGTAGCCGTCGGGCACCATCTCGAGGACTCCCTCGGCCTCGATGACGCCCTCGTACTCGAAGGCGAAGCGGCGGTGCTTGCCGTTGCCGCCGTTCTTGTCCTGCTGGTCGGCGGCCTTGACGTCAGCCTTGGGCTCCTGCACGGGTTCCGCCTTGGGCTTGGCCTCGGCTTTGGGCTGCTGCTGGGCCTTGGGGGCTTCGGCCTTGGCGTCAGGCTTGGCGGCGGGCTGCTGGGGCTGTTCTTCGGCCTGCGCTGTGGCGGGGGCTGCCGCTGCGGGCTGCTGCCCTTCCTCGGGCAGGGGGTTCTTGCGCGGACGGCCGCGCTTGCGCTTGGCGGGCTGCGCCGGTGCTTCGGCGGCGGCATCGGGGGCGGCGGCAGGCTCGGCGACGGCGGCGGCGGGTTGCGGCGCGGCCTCGGCAGCGGCGTCCGCAGGCTGGGCGGACTGCACGGCGGGGCGCAGGAAACGGCCGTCGGGGCTCAGGATGTCGGGCACCGTGGGCACCGTGGGCATCTCAAGGTCCTTGATGCTGAACGACGGCGCCTGGGGCTCGGCGGCCTCGCGCACGGGGCGCTGGGGCTGCTCCTGGGCTTGCTCGCGGGGCTGCTCCTTGGCACGGTTGCGGCGGTGCACCTCGGGGTTGTTCATGGACGACTCGGCGAGGAGTTGCGGCTTGAGGTGCTGACGGCGGGGACGCTGCCCTTCGGCGGCGTCGGCAGCCTTGGGCTGCTGCGGCTCGGGCACAGAGGCCTGACGGTCAAGGATTCGGTAGATAAGTTCTTTCTGGTCAAGATTGACTGCTTTCATGCGTGAAAGACCGAGTTGTTCGGCTATACCGATAAGGTCAATTTGGGCTTTTGCCTCCAGTTCTGCTTTACTGTACATGGGGATAATAATAAAATTTCAGACGGATTATCAACACTGCGACAGAGCCTTACGGCGCACGGTGTCTCAACGTTTGACGGTGCAAAGATACACATTTTTTGCAAATTATCGAAAAAAAGTTGCCCGGAAGGGCTGTAATTTAAAAAAAAGGTGTACTTTTGCATTTTGGAGAAATGAATAATTATTAACTTAATAACGTAAGAACATGAACATTCCTGCAAATCTGAAGTACACCCAGGACGATGAATGGGTGAGAGTAGAAGGCGAATTTGCTTTCGTTGGTATCACTGACTATGCCCAGCACGAGCTTGGCGACATCGTGTTTGTCGACGTCACCTGCGAGGGCGACACCGTCGAGGCCGGCGAGGCTTTCGGCAGCGTGGAGGCCGTGAAGACCGTGGCCGACCTGCTGATGCCCGTCAAAGGCGAGGTGGTGGAGTTCAACAGCGCCCTGGAGGATGCCAGCGCCATCAACGCCGACCCCTACGGCAACGGCTGGATCATCAAGGTGAAGCCCGAGAACATGGCCGACATCGACGCCCTGATGGACGCCGAAGCCTACAAGGCCAAAATCGGTGCGTAAGAAAAGATAGTTAGACTAGTTAGACTAGTTTAACTAGTTGAACTAGAAAAAAAAAAAAAATCAAGGCCGGCGCAGATGCGTCGGCCTTGGTTTTTGCTTTTATTGCCTGTTTAGTCCATGACGGTGTTCCAGCCGTGCTTGTCCTCGGCCTCGCCGAGCTGGATGGCGCGGAGGGCGTTGTAGAGCTTGGTGCTGTAGGGGCCAGGCTCCTTGCCGAAGACGTAGCTCTTGCCGGTCTCGGGGTCGTCGAGGCGCTCGATGGGGCTGATGACGGCGGCGGTACCGCAAGCACCGGCCTCCTGGAAGGTGCTGAGCTCTTCGACGTCGATGGGACGACGCTCGACTTTCATGCCCATGTCCTCGGCGAGCTGCATGAGGCTCTTGTTGGTGATGGAGGGCAGGATGGAGGTGCTCTTCGGGGTGATGTAGGCACCGTCCTTGATGCCGAAGAAGTTGGCAGCGCCGGCTTCGTCGACATACTTCTTCTCCTTGGCGTCGAGATAGAACTCGCAGGCGTACTGGCCACCGTGGCAAGCCTCGACGTGTGCGCGCAGCGAAGCAGCGTAGTTGCCGCCGACCTTGTAGATGCCGGTGCCGAGAGGGGCGCTGCGGTCGTACTTGCGGGTGATGAAGTAGGGGTTGGCCTTGAAGCCGCCCTTGAAGTAGGGGCCCACGGGAGTGACGAAGATGAGGAAGAGGTACTCGTCGGCGGGCTTGACACCCACGGTGATGCCGGTGCCGATGAGCAGCGGACGGAGGTAGAGGCTGGCGCCGGTGCCATAGGGCGGGATGAAGCGCTCGTTGAGCTTGATGACGCGCTTGCACATCTCGACGAACTTCTCGGTGCTGAGCTCGGGCATCATGATGCCGCGGCAGGTGCTCTGCAGACGCTCGGCGTTGGCTTCGGGACGGAAGATGCGGATCTTGCCATCCTTGCAGCGGTAGGCTTTCAGGCCCTCAAAAGCTTCCTGGCCATAGTGCAGGCTGGAAGCAGCCATGTGCATTTCGATGTGCTCGGAGGAGGAAACCTCGATTTCGCCCCACTGGCCGTTGCGATACCAGCAGCGGACATTGTAATCCGTTTTTACGTAACCAAACGGAAGGTTTTGCCAATCTATATTCATGTTTGTTAATTTATTATGTTATTAACTGATTGAATTAACGTAGAGGCAAAGATATAAAAAAAATGTGAAATGCGAAAAAAAATTTTGCCATGTCAGAAAAAGTGTGTAATTTTGCAGCCGATTTCAGAGAGGTATGGATGGCGTAAAAGCCTGATAAACCAACAAGAAATCGGCCCCTTAGCTCAGTCGGTTAGAGCAGCTGACTCATAATCAGCGGGTCCTTGGTTCGAGCCCGAGAGGGGCCACAGAATGGGTCGTATAATGGCCATAGACTACGGAAAAGTACGCACGGGGTTGGCGGTAACCGACCCCGTGCGTATTATTGCCACCGCCCTGACAACGGTGGAGACCCCCACCCTGCTCCAATACCTAAAGGAGTATTGCGCGCGCGAAGAGGTGGACACCTTTGTGGTTGGTGTGGCCAAGCACATGGACGGAAGCCCGAGCGAGTCCATGCAGCTCATAGAGCCCTTCGTGGAGAGGCTGAAAGCAGCATTTCCAGACAAGGAGGTGGCGCGCATAGACGAGCGCTTCACGTCGAAAATGGCCTTCCAGGCTATGATAGACAGCGGAATGAAGAAGAAAGACAGACGAGACAAAGGAACGATAGACAAGATTGCGGCGACCATCATGCTGCAAGACTATATGAGGATGAGCGAATAGTGGTTGGCGAAAAATAATCAACGAAATAAAAGGACAAACAAATGATACTACCTATAGTTGGCTACGGCCATCCGACACTGCGCAAAGTGGCGCAGCCCATCAACAAGGACTACCCGAACCTGAAGGAGCTGGTGGCGAACATGTACGAGACGATGTACAACGCCGACGGCGTGGGACTTGCCGCCCCTCAGGTGGACCTGTCGATCAGGGTGGTGGTGATAGGCTTCCGCCCATACGACGAAAAGACCGACACCTACGGTGAAGTAACTGAGCAACACACGCTGATAAACCCTGAGATAGTGGAATTCGGCGCGCAGAAAGACTACTTCAACGAAGGTTGCCTCTCGGTACCTGACATACACGAAGACGTGCTGAGGCCCACGACGGTGAAGGTCCACTACTGGGATGAAGACTGGCAGGAGCACACCGACGACGCCACGGGCCTTTACGCCCGCGTGGTGCAGCACGAAGTGGACCACCTGGACGGCAAAGTGTTCACCGACCGCTTGAGCAGCCTGCGCAAGACGTTGCTGAAGCGCAAACTCAACGAAATAGCGGCAGGCAAGATACGCACGCGCTACAAAATGAAACAAACAAATAAAAAACAATAGAGAATATGAAAAAAATACTCACCCTGATAGCCGGCGTTGTGCTCATGGCAGCCTGCAGCACGCCCGACCGAGAAAAGGAGATTAAGGCCATAGCCGAACATGAGCAGATGCTCTCGGCCATTGACGTCAGCAGCGACGACAAAGCCGCCATGGACATGCTTGCCATGTACCGCCAATTTGCCGCCCACTTCCCCGAAGACAGCCTCGCGCCAGCCTACATGACACGTGCCGCCGACCTCTGCATCAACCTGGGCAAGAGCGACGATGCTGTAGAGCTGCTGGACAGCGTCATCAGCCAATATCCGGGATACGAAGACATTGCCGGATGCTACTTCCTCAAAGGCTATGCCTATGAAAGCGCAGAACAGTATGAGGAAGCCAAGGAGGCCTATACATACTTCGTGGAGAACTACCCCGACCACTACCTGGCAGCAGACACCAAGGTTATGCTCAACTATATAGGCATGAGCCCCGAGGCGATGTTTGACGCCATCATGGCCAACGCCACAGACCAGAACCTGGCACAAGAATGAAGGTAGCGTCATTCCGCATAAGGGCCAGCTACCCGAACTACTTTATGGTGAACCTCTATGCCCAAAAAGGCATAGAGGTTTTCAACCATGACAGCGAGGATCCGGAGAACACGCTGGAAGGCAACAAGCCCGGCACAGTGATGTACCGCCTTGAAGGCGACAGCACAGACACAGTGCGGGAGTTCCCCCCGAGATGGTACGACATGTACAGGCTGCTCCGCCTGTCGGGAGAGAAGAAAAAGCACTTCCTTGAGATGCTGCTCGAAGAGCGCGAAAACGGCGTGGCTCCGGCGGAACTCACGGAAAGCCGCAAAGCATTCCGCGAAGAGTGCCAGCAGTATGTCACAAACCACCCACTGGTTGACAACGACTGTCTTATAACCACCCTGACAAGCGGAGAATTCACCGACGAGGGCATCAGCTACAAAGGACGCATGCTCCTCGACCTGACACGCAACAGCTACCCCGTGCCAGACTTCTGCATCATCACCGCCAAGGCTTTCTCGCAGCCGGAACGACTGAGCCAGCTGATGGAGCTGGCCATCCACGACCTTGAGATTATGACAAAGTGCACGCTTGGCGACAGCCACAACCCCTTGGTGTTTGCCATCCGATGCGCCATGCCACAGTACATACCAGGCCTGATGCCCACGCTGCTCAATATCGGCGTCACCAGGACGGCACACGAGGCCCTCCGCAAGATGTATGACGACACCATGGCCAACAGGGTATACCTCAGCACGCTGCACTCCATAGCCGAAATGCTTGGCATCGAGCACAAATACCAACGCTCCGACATTAGCCTAAGTGCCCAAGCACAACAGGAACGCATCGGTGAACTGGAGAAAAGAATATGCAACGTTGACGAAAGGCTGACCTCCGACGCCCACTACCAGGCACTACGCCTCACGCAGTACGTGCGCAAGTTCTATGAGGAGAACTCCGACCTCATACTAACCTTCATGCAGGGCAAGCAGGCTTTCCCAAGCCTAATACTGCAACGCATGGTCTGGACCATCGGCAACAACGAGAGCTACCCCGGTGTCCTGTACAGCCGCCATTCCCGCACAGGCAGCGGAAAACAGATTGAGAGCTACCGCAACATATTCGGCGAGGAAATAATGACAGGCGATGTCACTACCGACGACCTCGCCTACCACGACCGCAACGAGATAAGGCACCAATTCCCGGCAGTATATCACTTCGACCCACTGCTCAAGAAACTCGAAGCCCGGTACAAGACCCCCGTCACCATAGAGTTCGCCGTCGAGACACGCCCGCACCAACTGAGTCTCTTCTCCGTACTCCAACTCAACGCCTCGGAGATGACCGGCAGGGCTGCGCTCGTATCGGCCATAAACCTCAGAAAAGAAGGTCATATAGACGACATCCACGTCATGGACCTTATAAAGCCATACCACCTGCGTCAGATAGTATCGGCTTCCATTGACGACAAATCCCTGTCCAAGCTGCAATTCTTTGGCCACGGCTTAAGTGTGCTGCCCCGCACCGCCATATCGGCACGCCTCTGCTTCTCCATAGGCAAAGCCCGCGAACTGAAAGCCAAGGGCGACAACGTGTGCCTGTGTCAGGAACATTTTGTCCCAGAAGACACCATCACCCTCAACGAAGTTGACGCAATCTTGAGCATGATGCCTGCCGCAATACACGTGGTCACCGCATGTCGCGGATATGGCATCCCGGCATTCATGGACCTCCACGCATACGGCATAAGCATCAAGGGAGACACTATCGTGAACGACAACGGCGTAAGTATAAAAGAAGGCGAGACACTGACGGTGAGCTCGCGACGGCAGCACATATACAAAGGAGCCGCAGATTACCGCCCGGCCCGATTCACCAAGTACCTACAAGGGGCCCCTGTCGAACTCTCCGTCGAAGAGAAAAGCTTCTTCGAGGAGATGAAGGTGGCTTACCTTCATTACCAGCGCATCGTAAACTCCCAGCAAGCCCTCTACATCACTGACATAAACAAGCTGGCGCGCCTCATCAGGTGCGACCTGCACGACAAACCGAAAAAGGCCGCCGACATCGTCAACAGTTGGTACGAGACACGTCCCGACGACTATGTCGACGGCGTGCTGAAGAGCCGCATGGGCGACCACAACGACCAAAGCCGCCTGTTCAACCTGCTCACCACCGAACGTAAAATAGACTTCTTCAGGCGCATATACAGGATTTGTGTATCCAAAGGCATTTCCGGACTCACCGCCGGAAGCTTCATGATTGGCCGCTTCACAGCACGTCCGCTACCCGTGGAGATGTGGCAAGCTCTCGAAGACGAGACCATTGCTTTCCTCCTCAACGAGTACGTGCTGTATGAAAAGTACCAACAAGTGCTGCAGGAGGTGGGCGAAATCAAGCTTGCACGTGCCCACAGCCGCATTGAGACCGAAGGAATAGACAACATGGTGCTACGCAATTTCGACCTCAGCAACTTCATCCCCCTCCTCTACGCCAACCGCGATTGGGGCAAAATAGAAGACGCTCTTGAAAACTTGGATCACCAGGACAACACACACCTGCTTGTCGAAATGCTCAACAAACCCATCGAGGAAATATTCGACATGAGCACATCCTGGAAACGGGCTTTGGTTGAAGAGACGCTGAAAAGTGCCACCTACGGCTCATCCAGCAAGTTAAGTTAAGCCCGCACTCAATTACCTCTCATTCTTATCCCGTAGCACAGCTCGATGAACTCTATCATCCCAGCATGTGCATTCAGGGCAACACCCACATAGTTGTTGCCGAAGTTGTAGTATACCCCTACCCTCTCGTAGAACTTTATGTTGACACATGGAGAAGCAAGCAGCACCGGGCCAATACCACCCTTAAGACTCAGCGGCCCCCAGAAGCCTTCCAGATACACCAGCGAGCTCAGATAGCACGGCATGGGATATTCCATCTTGTAGAATTTCATCACCTCGGTATGGGCGCAGTTGTACCAGAAATCCACCGTGCCTCCTAAAGCCACCACGGGGTCAAGGTACACCTGGTAGTTGAGTGACAAGTCATAACAGGGGAAATAGCCTTCCACATTCAGGTCTCGCGACATGGCCATACCTCCTTGAAAGGCCACATTCAACTCCGTTCTGCCGAACTCCGGCTGCGGAATTTGCTGCACCGACAGGGTATTCGACTTCACTCCGCCTATGCTGTAGCCCAACCCCAACTGCAGATAGTTCAACCCCTTGTTCGGCCTGTTCAACAGACCGTTGCTTGAATGGAGGAGCGCAAAAGTTGCCGACAGACGGTCCGTAAACCTGTAATCCACCCCCACGTCTATCAAACAACTGACCAGCGTGGTGATGAAAATATTGTCCTCGTCATGCGTAAAATACTTGGAGCGTGTATAGGCCGACAACCCTACCCCGAAGTGGTAGTCGAGCCGTCCCTTCAACGGAGCTCTTACAATGCCCTCAATACCTATTCGGTGGCCCGACATGCTCTGCGGTATATAGGCAAACGACGCCTTTACACCGAAGAGTGGGTTCTTCCTCCTTGCCACCCACCACTCGTCTCCCTCAAAGCGGTACCACCAGGCAACGTCGCCGCCCAGCGTCCAAGCCGAATACTCCGGCATATTGAAGTTGTTGGGAGTCATGTAGCCCCCAGTAAGCGAGGCTTCCCACAAAGTGCTTTGCGACAGGCCCGTGACAGGCAGCGCCAGAATAATGGCAACCACAGCACAGAACAAAAACCTTGCTCCCCTCTTTTTTCGCATACCCTACCTGACCATTTCGAGGTACTCGTCCTCGCTGATGACTTTCACTCCAAGTTTTTCGGCCTTCTTCTGTTTCTCCGGCCCCATTTTTGCTCCTGCCAACAGGTAGGTGGTCTTGCCACTTATGGAACCCGAGACCTTGCCCCCGTGTTTCTCTATGTCAGCCTTTATCTCGTCGCGTGTAAAATGGTCAAACACTCCGCTGACCACAATCGTCATGCCTTCAAGCATATTGTCGCCGGCATGCACCTGCACCTCCATCTGCAACCCCGCAGCACGCAGCTTCTCCACGATGGCCCTGTGCTCGGCCTTGCCGAACCACTCGCTCACGGCGTGCGCCGTCACGTCGCCTACATCCTCCACCAGCGCCAGCTCTTCCTCCCCGGCCGCCATCAGGGCGTCCATGTTCTTGAAGTAGCGCGCCAGCTTCTTGGCTCCCACCTCACCCACATACCTGATGCCCAACGCGTACACCACACGCTCAAAGGGCACCTGCTTCGACGCTTCTATGGCTGCCAGCATATTGTCGGCCCCTTTCTCCTGTATGGCTGCCGACAAGTCGGCCCCCAGTCCTATCAACTGCTCGCGCCGCAGGTCATAGATGTCAGCCACATTGCGCACCAGCCCAGCCCCGTAGAGCAGTTCAAGCCGCTCCGGGCCAAGAGTGTCTATGGCCATGGCCTTGCGGCTTACGAAGTGCTCCAGGCGCCCTATTATCTGCGGATGGCATCCGTCGCTGTTGGGGCAGTAGTGGCCAGCCTCGCCCTCCAGGCGCACCAGCGCGGTGCCGCACTCCGGGCAGCGGTCTATGTACTGTATCGGCATGGCACCTTCCTGGCGTTTCTCCATGTCGACACCCACCACCTTGGGAATTATCTCTCCACCCTTCTCTATCAGCAGACTGTCGCCCTTGCAGATACCCATCTTCGCGATGAAGTCGGCGTTGACAAGCGTGGCTCGCCTCACCGTGGTTCCTCCAAGCCACACAGGCGTCAGGTTGGCCACCGGCGTTATCACACCCGTGCGCCCCACCTGGTAGCTGATGCTTTCCAGCGGCGTGCTCACCCTCTCGGCCTTGAACTTGTAGGCGATGGCCCAGCGGGGCGACTTGGCCGTCAAACCCAGCTTGTCCCACAGGGCCG
The DNA here is from genome assembly GCA_017522105.1 of Bacteroidales bacterium. GTDB lineage: Bacteria > Bacteroidota > Bacteroidia > Bacteroidales > P3 > Colimorpha. Next base: position 10,441 of record JAFXAA010000012.1, read on the forward strand.
TCTGGTTCACCTTGATGACGATGCCGTCGATGCCGAAAGGCAAATCCCACCGGGCCTTGTCCCAATGGTCGATGAAAGCCTTTATCTCGTCGATGTCCTTGCATTCTTGTATGTAGGGCTGCACCTTGAACCCCATCTGCCGGGCCCATTCGAGGCGTTCCGAGTGGGTGGGCTTCAGCTCCACCCCGTCGGGCGCCATCATGAAGTACATGCAGAACATCAGCTTGCGCTTGGCGCACTCCGCCGAATCCTGCAGCTTCAGCGAACCGCTGGCAGCATTGCGCGGGTTGGCAAAGGGCTCGTAGCCGTCGGCCTCGCGCTGGCGGTTCATGGCGTCGAAAGCCTCGAAGGGGTACACCACCTCGCCCCTCGCCTCGAAGTCGTCCGGGTAGTCGCCGTGCAGCCTCAGCGGTATGGTGGGTATGGTCTTGGCGTTGGTGGTGATGTCGTCGCCCACACTGCCGTTGCCGCGCGTCACCGCCTGCACCAGCTGCCCGTGGCGGTAGGTGAGGCCTATGGCCACGCCGTCGTATTTCAGCTCACAGGCGTAGGTGAACCGCTCGCCGTCGAGCAGCTTGCGCGTGCGTGCCTCAAACTCCTCTATCTCCTCTATGCTGTAGGTGTTGCCCAGCGAGAGCATGGGCAGGCGGTGGGCCACCTGACGGAAGCTTTTGTTCACCTCGCCACCCACACGTTTGGTGGGCGACAGTGGCGATGCCAGCTCCGGGTACTGCCTCTCAAGGTCCTGGAGCTCGCGCATCATGCGGTCAAACTCCTCGTCGCTCACCAGCGAGCGGTCGTTCATGTAATACTCGTGGTTGAGCCTGTCAAGCTCCGCCGCAAGCTCTTCCATGTGCTTGCGTACGGGCTCAGTGTCTATTGCGCTGAAAAGGTCCACAGGGTGTATGTTGTTTTCTTGTCTGTTGTCTGTTTCACAAGGGCCACTCGCCGCTGAAGTTGAGCGCCACGGGGCCTGTGAGCCACACGTCGGTGTAGGCCGTGCCGTCGTTGGCGTAGTCCACGCGGAAATCGCCCCCTTTTGTCGTCAGTTCATGCTTGCCGCTCACCAGGGCACAGGCCGTCACGCCGGTGCCGCAGGCCCAGGTCTCGTCCTCCACGCCGCGCTCGTAGGTGCGCACCGCCAGGCGTCCGTCGGGCAGCTCCTCTATGAAGTCCACGTTGGTGCCCTGGGGAAACAGCTCCGCCATGTTGCGAAGCCTTCGTCCCTCGCCCACTACATCGTAGGCTTCCAGGCCTTTCACACGCTGCACATAGTGCGGCGAGCCTGTGTCGAGAAACCATCCGTCGAGCACGCGCCTCACGCTGTCCTGCGCCACGTCGCGCATGCCGAGGCGCACCACTCCGCGCCGCGTCGCATCGTCCCACCGCAGCACCTCGGCCTCGTGAGGGCCGTCGTTGCCGGTGAAACGCAGTCTGCGCCCCATACCGAGCAGCATGGCAAAAGCCGCTATGCAGCGCCCGCCGTTGCCGCACATGGTGCCCACACGGCCGTCACTGTTGCTGTATATCATCTCGAAGTCGCAGCCTTCTTTGCCACGCTCAAGGGTCATGAAGCCGTCGGCACCCACGCCGAAGCGACGGTGGCAGATGCGCGCCACCTCCTCCTCGCCGTAGCGGCGGCATTCCTCGCGGTTGTCAACGACTACAAAATCGTTGCCGGCACCGTCGAACTTGTAGAAGTGCATATCTCTCAAAAATCAATGTTGGGGAACAGTTTTCGCATGGCCAGCATTTCGGGGTTGCTCTGCAGCATGGCCTTGTACTTCTCGTCGGGCGTGTAAATCACCTCGTCCTTGCCCACAAAGAGCTGGTTCACCTTGCAGTCGAGCATCTTCATGCCGCTCCTGTTGCGCAACGCTTCGAGCACCTCAATCCTGTGGGGCTTGAACTCCTCGTGGAACCACGTGGTATGGGCGTCAATCTCTATCACGCCGTGCTGCTCGCCGAGCCTCACGGTGGCCTCCTTCATCAGGTCTTCCAGGCCCAGCTCTGCGGCGGTCTCATGCCAGTAGCGCTCCAGGTCTTCCTGCGTCAGGGGCTTCACCTCCGCCTGCAGCTTGGGCATTTCCACCTTCGCCGGTGCCACCGACGCAATGGATATCGAGCCTGCCAGCAGCGACTTGCCCGTCGGTGCGGCCTTCGGCGCCGATGGTGCGGCCTTCGGCGCTGGTGATGCGGGCTGTGGTGCTGTGGGTGCGGGCTGTGCTTCGGGGGCGGCAGGGCGCGGTGCCGGTGGGGCGACAGCGGTGGTGGCAGCAGGTGCTGCAACAACCTGCTGCGGCGCGACAGGCACCCGTGCAGCAGGCACAGTCTGCGCGACGGCAATGTTTTCCGCTTTCGGCCTTCCGTTTTCAGCCTTTCCCGTGTCCGCCTCGCGGCCCCTTGCAATCTATGTCTGCGGCAGCGTCGCCGACGCCAGCTTCATCAGGCATATCTCCACAAAGAGGTTCTTGTTGTTGGCCTCGCGGAAGCGGAACTCATAGTCGCCGGCGGTGCCCAGCCAGCCGAGCAGCAGCGGCAGGCCGCACTGCTGGGCCTGCTGGCCGTAGCGTTGGCGCAACGTGTCGCCACCCTCTATGAGCGGCAGCGTCTGCGGGTCGAGGCTCACCATCAGGTTGCGCAGGTGCTCGCAGAGGCCCGTGAGGAAATGCTGCCCCCCGAAGCCCTTGCCTATCACCTCGCGGTAGAGCAGCAGGGCGCCGCTGATGTTGCCGCCGCGCATGAAGTCAACCAGCCGGAAGTAGTACTCCTCGTCCAGCAGGTTGAGGTTCTCCAGGCATCCCTGGCGCGTCAGGTTGGCACCGGTGAAGTTCACCAGCTGGTCGAAGGTGCTCAACGCGTCGCGCATGCCGCCCTCGGCCTTGCGGGCTATCAGCTCCAGAGCGCCGTCCTCATACTTCACCCCCTCGCTGTCGGCCACGTGGCGCAGGTGCCCCACGATGTCAGCCACCTCGATGCGCTTGAAGTCGAACACTTGGCAGCGGCTCAATATGGTGGGTATGATCTTGTGCTTCTCGGTGGTGGCAAGGATGAACTTGGCGTAAGCAGGAGGCTCCTCAAGGGTCTTCAGGAAGGCGTTGAACGCCGCCTGGCTGAGCATGTGCACCTCGTCGATGATGTACACTTTGTAGCGGCCCGTCTGCGGCGGTATGTACACCTGCTTCACAAGCTCGCGGATGTCTTCCACCGAATTGTTGGAGGCCGCGTCGAGCTCGAAGATGCTCATTGACGCCCCCTCGTTGAAGGAGCGGCAGCTCGTGCACTCGTTGCACGCCTCGCCGTCGGCGCCGAGGTGCTCGCAGTTGATGGTCTTGGCCAGGATGCGGGCGCAGGTCGTCTTGCCCACGCCGCGCGGCCCGCAGAACAGGAAGGCCTGCGGCAGCTGGCCCGTGCGGATGGCGTTCTTCAGGGTCTGCGTGATATGCTGCTGCCCCACCACGCTGGCAAAAGTGGCAGGACGGTATTTACGTGCTGATACAACGAAGTTTTCCATTCTCTCTACCGATTGTTTGAAAGTGCAAAGATACGAAAATTATTACATTCCGAGCAAAAAACTTCACCACGGCGCCTCAACGGCCGCAGTAGCCGGTCACATCCACGTCGGCCATAGGCAGCCGTGCGTCAAGGCTCACTGTGGTTCCACCGACGGTCACGCCGCCGAGCGAGCACACAAGCTCTTCGCGGTCCTCGGCAACCTTCAGCGTGCCGCTGGCGAAGATGCTGATCCCGTCATACGTCTCCTGACCAAGCGAGCCGTAGAAATAGCCACCGATGTTGTTAAGACTGAAGTTGGGCACACGCTCGCCAGACAGCGAGAAGTCATACCCGTCGGAAGGCGATGCCGCGGCGAGGTCGGACGTGCGCCCAAGGGCCGTCTCCATGATTTCGATGGAGAAGAGGTACAGCACCTCGCCCTCCGGGCAGCGCGAGCTGACGATGTATCGCCCGTTGGGGGCTTTGGTGGCCGTGGTCAGCAGCGGATACACGGTGCCGTCAAGCACCAGCTCATTGAAGCCCGCCGTCACAGTCGGCGGCGCGTCGGGCACAACGGCAGGCGCGGCGCCCTGCACAGCGGCATCGTCGGCCTTGTCGCAGGCGGCCGACAGCACAGCCACCGCAACGGCGGCACACAGCAGGCGGACAATCTTCATCGTTTTCATATACATGCGCTATTAATTCATTACCAATTCATTGAACACCCTCAAACATACTTTCGCGATGCAAAAATACAAATATTTCCACTATCGTGCAAAAAAAACGACACCCCACCTCAAAAAAATCCACCACCACCATCTCCACCACCCAACCGCACCGCATCCCCTACGGAGCCCCTACGGCATTTCTTCAGTAGTTCTTCAGTAGTTCTTCAGTCAAACACTGAAGAACTACTGAAGAACTACTGAAGAAATGCCGTAGGGGCTCCGGTGCGGAGAGGGAGAAAAGATGAAAAAAATTTGGCCATATTGCGGAAAGTATGTACTTTTGCGCCGTAAACAACACAAGCCGCAGGGCTGGCGACACGGGTTCTGCCCCAGCCAAGCGACTGACAATCAAAACACAGAACCCGAAACAAACAAATATAAACATCTTATCATTATGAAGAAAATGTTCAAAGTGTTCGGCATCGCGCTGCTGGCATGCAGCCTGCTGACCGTGGCCTGCCAGAAGGACGAGGACACCTCCAGCACCACAACCACCAACAACAGCGGCAACAATGGCGGCGGCACCAACCCCACACCAAACCCCAACCCAAATCCGAACCCCAACCCCGACCCGCAGCCGCAGCCACAGCCACAGACCGGTACCATGACCTTCTCATGGGACAATCAGGTAAAAGAGCTTCGCGCCGTGGAAATACAATACTACATCATGGGTGAAGATGCCGTACAACTGTTTATCGACGGCTCTGGCAACAAAACCAACAATGGTCAGACCGATGTGGTCGAACTGCCTTCCTACAGCATCCAGATGAAATACATCGGCGAGCAATATTCTAACGCTCAACCACTCGACATCATGACCGACAGAGTAAGAATATTCTCTGAAGAAGTGGCCGACCACATGGATATGTTCACCACACCAAGCCAAAATGGAGACGGTCTTGTGACACTGAGTACACCTGACTACAAATACGTCAGCCACACAAAGGAAAACCTCAGCTATGACATGACCAACAATACATTCAGCGGCACCTTCACCATTACGCTCTCCAGCGTGTATGACGAAGCCTCCGGCATAAGCCCTATCAGACAGAAAACGCTGACTGTCACCGCAAACCAGTACCCCGCAACGCCCTTCCAGCAGGGTAGCAAGAAAGCCATAAGAAAATAAAAGGCACTTCTTGAGCTACAAAGAAGGCCGGAAAGAGTATCCTTCCGGCCTTCTTTATGTACGCATATTCACAGCCGTCACGCCAGGGCGTCGGCGATGAGGAAGATGCTGCCGGTGACGAGGACAAGGTCGTCGGGGGCGGCGGCAGCGCGGGCGTCGGCGATGGCGTCCTTGACGTTGACGAAGGCCTCGCCCTGGATGCCAAGGCTGGCGGCGGCGGACTGGAGGTCGGCCACGGGCAGCCCACGGGGCACTGATGGCTGGCTGAAGCGCCAGTCGAAGGGCTTGCCGAGGCGGGCGAACTCGGCGTGCAGGTGGGTCAGTATCTTGCGGTAGTCCTTGTCGTTGACACAGCCGTAGATGACATGTAGGCGTGCGAAGTGCATGGATGCCAGCTTGCCGAGCATGGCGTCGATGCCGGGGGCGTTGTGGGCGGTCTCACAGATGGTGAGGGGACGGCTTCCAATGACCTGCCAGCGGCCATGCAGGTGAGTGTTGTCGACAACATGGGCGATACCTTTTTCCACAATGTGGCCATCCAGCGTCAAGGGCAACTGACGGACAGCCTCGAAGACGGTGGCAAGGTTCTTTAGCTGGTAGCTGCCAGCGAGCTGCGACACAAGGCCGCAGCGCCATTCGCCGCCCTCGCGGTCACCAGCCGTAGCAAGGTTGTGGACGTCGAAGAGGAGGCGGCTTTCGTCGCGGTTGTCGGCGTTGGTGCGCACATGCCAATGCTGATCGGCGAAGGTGATGGGGGCGTTGCGCTCGGCAGCGACGCGCTCGAAGACAGGCTTTGTCTCGGCTTGGGTCTCCCCTATCACCACGGGGATGCAGGGCTTGATGATGCCGGCCTTCTCGGCGGCAATTTTCTCAAGGGTGTCGCCGAGGAACTGCGTGTGGTCGAGGCCTATGTTGGTGATGACGGAGAGCAGCGGCGTGATGACGTTGGTGCTGTCCAGGCGTCCGCCCATGCCCACCTCGACGACGGCAATGTCCACCCTCTCGCGGGCGAAGTAATCGAAAGCCAGGCCGACGGTCATCTCGAAGAAGGAGAGGTGGAGGTCGGCGAAGAGACGGCTGTTGGCCTCGACAAAGTCCACGACAGATTGCTGCGGGATCATCTCGCCGTTTATCCTGATACGCTCGCGGAAGTCCACGAGGTGGGGCGAGGTGTAGAGGCCTACCTTGTAGCCCGCCTCCTGCAGGATGGAGGCAAGGAAATGGCTGACGGAGCCTTTGCCGTTGGTGCCGGCCACATGTATACTCTTGAACTTGCGTTCCGGGTGGCCGAGGACCTCCATCATGTCGATGGTGGGCTGGATGTCGGCCTTATAGGCGGCAGCGCCGATGCGGTGATACATCGGCAGCTGCGCAAACATGAAGTCAAGTGTCTCCTGATAGGTCATTTGTGGGGTATGGTGTAGGTGAGGCCGATGATGAAGAGGGCGCTCTGCGAGGGGTAGTTGGCCCAGAGGTAGTAGCGCTGGAAGGCGAGGTTGTCCATGCGTAGGAAGAAGCTGAGGGCGCGGTTGTGGCGGTACTCAACTTCGGCGGCGACGCCGTAGCGCATGGGGAGCGTCAGCACGGCGTCGGCATGCATGCTGCCAAGGAGACGGCCTTCAAGGCTGAAGAGCCAGCGGTCGCGATAGTTGACTGTGGCAGCAACAAGGGCATCCCAGTCGGGACGATAGACAGGGGCTTTAAGGCCTCCGAGCGAGGCGTTGATGGCCTGGTCGTTGTAGTCTATGGCGCCATAGGCGTAATAGTGTCCACCGGCGCGGATGGTGAGCATCTCGTCGTTGACAAAGGCCATGCTGCCGCCGACGGTGAAGCGGTTGTTGTCCACATAGAGGGGCGTGTACACGTTGCCGAGCGCATAGAGGGGGCTGGGCATGAAGGTGAGGTCGTCGCGCAGGAGCTGGTAGCTCACTTCGGCGTCGGCCTCAAGCTTGCGGCTGATGCTCCAACGGGCACGGGCGATGAAGTCGTAGTGGCGTGTGGCGCGCATCTCGCTGCCGGGGGCTATGTAGGGATTGACCATACGAATGGCGTTGAGGCTGTTGGCCTCCATGCCGCCGGTGGCGCCGAGGCTCAGTGCCAGACGGTCGTCAAGGAGTTTCTTGCTGACCATGACGTCGGGGAAGAAGCGGAAGGTGGTGGCAGTGTCGCTGGAGAAGGCATCCCAACCCGCCGTCACACCCACATGGAACTGCAGGCCGTTGAAGATAAAGTCGGCGTATGGATTGGCCTTGACGATGTTGCGCCACGAGCGCATGGTGTCCTGCACAAGTGGGGGCACATAGCCGAGGGGCATTTTGTCGCCGATGCGCAGGCTGTTGGTGTAGCCGTCCCACTCCAAGTGCAGATAGACGACGCCCTTGTACTGGCGCATCATCTCGAAGCCGTAACGCACGTCGCCGCTGAGGTTGAGGTTAAGCTCATTCTGCCCCCATGTGGCCCACAGGTCGCTCAGATGCAGGCCGGCGGAATAGCCCAGTTTGTAGGGGTCGAGCTGCATGTTCTTCACGCCGAAGTTCCACGTGGCAACGTTGTACGATGCGCGGTAGTCACGGGTCTTGATGCTGTCGCGCGTGTACGCGGGGAATACATTGTAGAGGGTACTGTCATGGAAACCATAGTAGAGGTTGTGGTCGTGCTCATAGTTGAGGTCTGTAGACAGCTGCAGCTTCTCGCCGACAATATACTTGCCGAAGAGCGTCACTCCTGTATTGCCAAAGTGGTTGGGGCCATAGGAAGGCAGTCGATCCCAGGATGAGATATGGTTGACCCGGACGCCGTAGGTTTTCTTCTTGTCGCGCGTGGAGCTCCAATAGAGGTCCGCCATTGGAGTCCAGTAGTTGCCAAAGCCGAGGCGCAGGTAGTTGTTGTATAGCCTGGTGGCAGGCTCGCCCACAATGCGTGCGGCCTTGATGCGCGACGGTTCGTAGAGTGCCTTGAGGCGCACCGGACTAATGCTGTAGCGGAAGTCATGCTCCATGCGTCCCAGGGTGTCCGTAATCTGTGCCGGGAAGTTGATCTTTTCGGCCTGCTCTATGGTCGGGCGATATGACCCTTTGACGACGACGCTGGCGTTGTAGGCGTCGTCGTCCTGTGCCTTCGGGCTGGCTGCCACGGCCAGCAGGGCGGCTATAATGATTGTTTTTTTCATGTGTTCAATCGTTAATGTCAATTACTATCTCCTCCTCTTCGGGCTGTTGCGCCGGCTGCTCGGCAGCCACTATGGCGTCAAGCTTTTGGCGCGCCACACCAACGAGGTCTGCGCCGTCATAGTTGTCTATGATGCTCTGCAGCGTCTGTTTGGCCTGAAGGGTATTGCCGCGGGCATAGTAGATGTCGGCCCAGAGGATGAAGCTGTAGGCCAGCCAGTAGTCGCTGGATGCGTCGCTGACGATGGCCTCTATCTGTTTCTCGGCCTGCTGCAGTTTTCCACCGAGCATCAGTATCTCTGCCTGACGGCACTGCGCCTCGCCGCTGTACTCGCCATTGGCAGAACGCACGATATGTCCGTAGAGGATGTAGGCGCTGTCGCGCTGGCCGTTGTCATAGCAACTGCGCGCCATGGCCAGCCAGGCCTCCTCCTTCAGCTCCGAGGTAGCTTTGCTCTCAGACACGAGGCGCTGACCCGCCGTCATCACGCCGGCATGCTGTTTCAGCGCCACTGCGCAGCGCAGACCTCCCACCTCGCCTTGTAGCAGACTGTTGTCGCTCTCGGCGTTGTCGGTGAGACGCTGGTAAAGGGTCGCGGCCTTGTTGTAGTCACCAAGGCTATAGGCAATGTTGGCGGCATTGTAGAGCGAGCGCTCGCTGTACTGGTTGGTGCCCGCCGATGCCACTGCCACATAGTGCGGCAGGGCCTTGTCGTTCTGACCCTGGCGGAAGTAGCTGTCGGCAAGCAGGTAGTGAGCCTTGACGGCGAAGAGGCCGTTGGGGAACTTGCTAAGGTAGCCTTCCAGCCCTGCGGCGGCATTCTCGTAGTCGCCTTCCTGATAGCGGCCCTCGACGGCAAGGAACGTGGTGCTGTCCTGCTCCACGGTGGAGACGGTCACCTTGGTGGTGCGCTTGACATAGCTGAAGTAGTCGTCCACGCGGTTCTGCGCTATGTATATGTTCTTCACAGTGCTCAAGGCATCGCGAGCCTCGTCGGTACCCGGATACTGCGTCAGCAGGCGGTCGAAGGTGGCCAGGGCCTGCTCCGAACGCTCCGTGTTGTAATATATCAGTCCCTGGTTGAGCAACGCGTTCTTGACGTAAACGCTCTGCGGATACTGCTTGATGAAGTTGTTGTAATAGGTCATGGCCATCTCGTTGTTGTCGCACATCATGTAGGTGTTGGCAATCTCAAGCATGGCTTTGGACTTCAGCGGCGAGTTGTCGTACTTCTCGAAGATATAGTTGAGGTACGTGAGTTTCTCGCTGTTCTTGCCCTGCGCGCCATAGGCCAGAGCCTTCTGGTAGGTGGCGTAGTCGGCGTCGCGGCCGTTGGCATTTATAACCCTGTCATACTGCGTGATACTCTCGTCGAAGCGACTCTGTACATACAGGCAGTCACCCATGCGGTTGTGCACGTCGGCACTCATCATACGCTCCTGCTTGTCCTTCGGCGACGCCAACCTGCCGTCAAGTTCGGCAAAGGCGTCGTAGGCTTCGTCGTAGCGTTTCTGGCGCATCAGCAGGTAGGCGTAGGTGTAGCGGGCCTGGTTGGCGTAGGGCGACGTATTGGCGTAGGAGGAGAGGAGCAGCTTGTTGACGTTCTTCTCCGCCGCCGAAGCCTGCCCGTGGCGGTACTGCCATTCGCCAAGCAGGTAGCTGGCGTCGGCTGTGATGCGTGGCACGGCGTTGATCTTGATGGCTTTCTCATAGAGCTTCACCCCCTCGTCCTCTTTGCCGCTGTTGCTGAGTTCAATGCCCCTGTTGAGCAGGGCTCGCTGGTAGGCCTGTTCGAGGGCGGCGTTGCGCTGCGGCACCTGCTCCAGCAGGCGTATGGCCTCCTTGTAGTTGTTTGTGGAGCAATAGAGTTCGGTCAGTATCTCCTCCGCCTCGGTCTTGTGGCGTCCTTTGGGGTACTTCTTCAAGTAGCTCTCGAACGACTTGATGCTCTCGCCCATGGCGTTCTGGTTCAGCTCGCAGCTGAGCTTGGCGTAGTTGAAGAGGGCATCCTCCTTGATCTGTTTGTCGAAGTCCATCTTGCTGGCCTGGAGGAACACGCTGCGGGCGTCCATCTTGCGGCCGAGGCGCACATAGGTGTCGCCCAGCGTGTAGAGGGCGTTCTGCGCCACGCTGTCGCTGCACTGTGTCTTGCGCCCCAGATAGGCCGCCGCCGAGTCGTAGTTGCCAAGCATGTAGTGGCTGTAGCCCACCTGGTAGTCGTTGTCCTGCGGCGTGCAGCTCGTCTGCTGCTCATGCTTCATCTCGTTGCGGGCGGCGGAGTAGTGCTGCAAGGCGTTGGCATATTCGCCCCTGTTGAAGTACACCTCACCCACCATCTGCTCTATCTCGCTGCGCTTGAAGGCATCCTTGTCCTTCAACAGCCCCGGAGCCATCTGCAGCAGCTCGTCGTCCTTGCCCAGGTAGTAGTAGATGCGGGCTATGTAGCTCGGCGCTATCTTGGCAAACTTGCGGTCGTTCTGCAGCTCGCGGAAGTTCTTGAGGGCCAAGTCATACTGCCCGTTCATGTACTGGATGTGGGCGTAGTAGTAGAGCGACGAGTTGCGATACTTGCTCTGCCCGCCAACCTGCTGCGCGAAGAGGTCGGCGGCTTTCTTGGTGTCGCCCTTCTGGAAGAGGCAGTAGCCCTTCTTGAAGTTGTACTCGCTGCGGTGGTCGTACTCCACCTCCTTGGGGTCAACGTCCTTGTAGTAGCCCAGGGCGCGCTCGTAATCGCCGCGGGTATAGTAGAAGTTGCCCAGGTAGAAGCGGGCCATGTTCTGGCGTGCACTCTGCGGATAGAGGCGCAGGAACTCCTCCAGGCGGTAGTAGGCATCGTCGTTGTCCAGCTTCTCGGAGCACACACCGGCATAGTAGCACGCGTCGGCGCTCACCGCCGTGGGCTGCGCTGCCGGCAACCGCTGCGACGCCACCTCGTCGAAAATCTGCTGCGCGGCGGCATACTTCTGTTTCTGGTACAGGTCCATGGCCTGGCGGTAGCGGTCAGCCTGCCGCTCGTCGCCGCTCACGCGCTGCCCCGTGAGGGCGGCGGGTGCCAGCAACGCGGCGGCAAAGAGCGCCGTCACCATGGCCTTCATTGTTTTGTGCTTGCTCATATTGTGCTTGTTATTCGTTTCCATTCATGTCGTTCAGTTGTCAATCCAATCCTGCCACTCGGCCTTCTGCTCCTCTTTAACGGTGCTCTCCCAGGGGCCGTGCAGCAGGATGCCGCTGGCCGGCGGCGGCGTGATGTCGTAGTGCGGCGTGCCGTCGGGCCGCAGCAGCACGAAGGTGGGATAGCTCACCACCCCGAAGCGTTCCAGCAGGCGGTAGTCGCCGTCGTAGTGCAGCCACGTCCAGTTGTAGCGGTGACCGCGGCGGTTGTTCTTGAGGAAGTGGTACATCTTCTGGAACTCGCGGTCGCAGCTGACGCTGACGAACACCACGTCGGGGTGTTTCTCGTAGACGCTGTCGCGGAAATGGGCCATGGCCTCAATCTCCGCCAGCGATGCCGGCTCGCCCACGCGCACAAAGCTCAGGTAGACCCACTTGCCCGCAAAGCTGCTCAAGGCCACGGGCCTGTGCTCCACGTCGGGCAACACAGCCTCGCGCTCCACGGGTGCCGCCGAGGCCTTCAGGTGGCGCAGCAGCGACGCCGCCAGGGCGCGGTGCTCCTCGAAGCGGCTCTCGCTCCCCACGGTCTCCACCATGCGCAGCACTGCGGCGCGGTCGTAGGCGCGGTCGTAGAAGCTCTCCTTCAGGGCTTGGAGCATGGCCAGCTCGCGCACACGCTCATTGCGTAGCAGCGGGTCGAGGCCTATGGAGTCGGCGTAGCGCGCCGTCTCGCCGCCCTCCACCCACGCCACCAGGCGGTCCTGCCCTATGCGGCGCGTGCCGTGCGACACGGTGCCCTCATACAAGGCCAGGAACAGCCTCATGTACTGCTCGTCATAGTAGCGCACCGGCTGGTCTTTCACATAGCGGTCTATCAGCTTGGCGCGGCTCGTCGAGTGCATGGCCAGGGCCATCTCGGCCAGCGTGTACTCCACATAGCGGCCGAAGAAATCGTCCTCCAGCGGCCCCACGGCCTTCATCACCACCGCCCGCAGGGTGTCCATGCGGCGGCGGTCGGGCTTGAAGCGCGGGTCGAAGAACACACGGTTGGCCACCATAAAGCTGTCCACCAGAGCTTCGTAGCGCCCAATGCGCACGTTCAGCTCATCGTCCGGCAGGTGCATGAACTCCAAGGGCAGAGGCTCGGGGTCAAGGTACACGTTGCGGCTTTCGTCCACACTCCAGTCAAACTCCGGCAGCCACACCTCGTATGTCCTGCCGGGCTCCACGAAGAACGACTGGCTGTAGCACTCCGCCTCCACGTAGACCAGGCGCGGATAGTTGGCATAGCAGCGCAGGGCGAAGCCCCCCGTGCTGTCGACCACGGCCTCGTCCAGCAGCACGGCGTCCATCGACAGCATGTCGCTATAGCCGTAGAGCGACAGCCGCTTGCCGGCGGCATTGGCCGACGAGCCGCTAATCAGCACATTGGTCTGCCCCATGGCAGGTAGCCACAGCAGCAAAACGGTGATTATTAGCACTACACGTCTCATGACAACGTAATAAACGTCGCGCGCCCGCTTTTATTGTACACAATGGAGCAAAAAGTAATCAACCACTTGTCAACACCCCGCTCCACACCCCCACGGACCAGCACCGCACCGGAGTCCCTACGGCATTTCTTCAGTAGTTCTTCAGTAGTTCTTCAGTAGTTCTTCAGTGTTTGACTGAAGAACTACTGAAGAACTACTGAAGAAGTGCCGTCGCGGAGGCGACGGAACTACGCCCTTCGGTGGAAGAAGTGCCGTAGGGGCGTCGGAGGGACGACGACGCAACTACGCACCTTCTGCGTACCAGAGCCGGTGCGGAGTGATTGTTGAAGAATAGCCACCGTGCGCCTCCACGACAACGCTGCATTGAAACTGGGCCCCAGCCAGGCTCCAAATGAGGCCACTACCAACTAACAACCAGGCACTTGCATGTCGTGACACGTATTTAAACGAACTTTTTTTACTGATAAAGTTTTTTTTTGTATCTTTGTCGCCGTCTTTTGAGGACATAATATAGAATATAGGACTAAAAATCAAACAAATAAAAAACCAATTATACTATGGAGAAGAAAAAATATCGCAGCGAGAGCGACCTTCTCGGCACCCACGAGGTTCCCGAGGCTGCCTATTATGGAGTACAGACATCACGCGCAATGGAGAACTTCCGCATCAGCGGACACCTCCTCGCAAGCTACCCCAATTTCATCCGCGGCATGGCCATCACCAAGAAGGCTGCCGCCATCGCCAACGTCGAGGTGGGAATGATCACCCCCGAGCAGGGCGAGGCCATCCAGTGGGCCTGCGACCAGCTCATCGAAGGCAAGTACCACGACCAGTTCCCGATAGACATGATACAGGGCGGCGCCGGCACGAGCACCAACATGGCCGCCAACGAGGTTATTGCCAACCTCGCCCTTGAGTGCATGGGCCACAAGAAAGGCGAGTACCAGTACTGCTCGCCCAACGACGTGGTCAACGCCAGCCAGAGCACCAACGACGCCTACCCCTGCGCCATCCACATGGCCCTGGCCCTTGAGCACCTGGGCTTCATGCCCCACCTGGAGCAGATTATCGCCGCCCTGGACTACAAGAGCAAGGAGTTTGCCGATGTGGTCAAGATGGGCCGCACGCAGCTGCAGGACGCCGTGCCCATGACCCTGGGGCAGACCTTCGGCGCCTTCGCCGACTCGCTGCGCGGCGAGTACAAGAACCTGCGCGCCACGGCCGATGAGTTCCTCATCGTCAACATGGGTGCCACGGCCATCGGCACCGGCATCTGCTCCAAGCCCGGCTACAGCGAGGCCTGCATCAAGGCCCTGCGCAAAATCACGGGGTGGAATATCACCCTGGCCGACAACCTCATCGAGGCCACCAGCGCCACTACCTGCATGCTCGCCTACAGCGCCGCCATGAAACGCCTGGCCATCAAGACTAACAAAATCTGCAACGACCTGCGCCTCCTCAGCAGCGGCCCGCGCTGCGGCCTGAACGAGATACACCTGCCCGAGCGCCAGCCCGGCAGCAGCATCATGCCCGGCAAGGTGAACCCCGTCATCCCCGAAGTGATGAACCAGGTGTGCTACCGCGTCATCGGCAACGACATGACCATCAGCCTGGCCAGCGACAACGGCCAGCTGGAGCTCAACGTCATGGAGCCCGTCATAGCCTACACCCTCTTCGAGAGCATCCACCTGCTGGAGAACGGCTACGACACCCTGCGCACCCTCTGCATCGACGGCATCAAGGCCAATGTGGAGCGCTGCCGCCAGCTTGTGGAACACTCCATCGGCATCGTCACCATGCTCAACCCCATCATAGGCTACAAGCAGAGCACCAAGATTGCCAAGGAAGCCTCGGAGACAGGCCGCGGCGTATACGAGCTTGTGCTTGAGCACGGTCTGCTCACCAAGGAGCAGCTCGACGAGATACTGAAGCCCGAGAACATGCTACAGCCCGTGGATTTGACTGCCAAGAAACAATAATGGTTGAAACAATAAAAATAAAAAAAGGGCTCGACCTGCCCATAGGCGGCGAGCCCTTGAAAGAAGTCATCGATGCACGCAGCATCGAAAGATACGCGGTGAAGCCCACTGATTTCGTGGGCTTCACACCGCGTCTGTTGGTGGCCGAGGGCGACACCGTCTGCGCCGGACAGCCCTTGGTGGAGGACAAGAACGACACGCGGCTGAGGCTGCCGTCGCCCGTCGGCGGCACAGTGACGGCCATCGTGCGCGGCGAGAAGCGCCGTCTGCTGGAGGTGGTAATAACCAGTCGGACTGGTTCAAAAAGTTCAACTAACCAACCCAACCTCACCCCCGACAGCCCCTGCTGGTGGATGATAAAGGAGCGCCCTTTCGGCACCATCGCCAACCCCGACCACAAGCCCAAGGGCATATTCGTCAGCATGCGCGACACCAACCCCCTGGCTCCCGACCTGGACTTTGCACTGAAAGGCCGCGAACATGAGTTCGAGGCCGGAATCAAGGCCCTTGAGGCCTACGGCACAGTGCACTGCGTCAAGGCCCAAGGCCCCCACCCCGCCGGCAACATCGGCACCATAGTGGCCGCCCTCGACCCAATCAACAAGGGCGAGTGCGTGTGGAGCGTGGGTGCACAGGATGTGGCAAACATAGGGCGCTGGTGCCTCACGGGAGAATACCGCCCGGAACGCGTTATCAGCGTCGGCGGCCCGGCGGCAAAGGCTCCCAAGCACTACCGTGTGCTCTGCGGTGCCAACGTGCAGCGCATCAGCGATGTGCAGCTGATGGACACGAGTTATCCTAATATGACGGGCTCTACTACAACCAGTTCAACGAGAATCATCTCTGGCAGCCCCCTCAGCGGCACCACCATCAAGGCCGACGGCTTCCTGGGCATGTATGACCAGCAGTTGACCTTCATCGAGGAGGGCGACCAGTACGACTTCATGGGGTGGCTGATGCCGGGGCTCAAGAAGTTCAGCTTCAGCAAGACTTTCCTCAGCGGCTTGATGCTGCCGTTCAAGGCAATGGAGCCGTTGATGCCCGTAAAGCCGTCGTTCAGCTTCAACACCAACATGCACGGCTCGGTGCGCCCGTTCCTCTTCACGGGGCAGTTTGAGCGCGTGTTCCCCTTTGACATATACCCCCTGCAACTCATCAAGGCCTGCATTGTGGGCGACGTTGAACTGCAGGAGAAGCTCGGCATCTACGAGGTGGAGCCCGAGGACTTCGCCCTGTGCGAGTTCATAGACCCCTCGAAGACCGAAATACAGACCATCATTCGCGAGGCGCTTGAAGTCCTCAGAAAGGAGGCTATGGCATGAACATGAAATGGCTCGAACAATGGTTCGAGAAGATTGAGCCCAAAGGCAAGTGGGCATGGCTTGGGAGCACCTACGAGGCGTTCCATACCTTCGCCTTCACACCGAAGACGGTCACACGCAGTGGCAGCCACATACGCGACGCCGTGGACATGAAGCGCAGCATCATCATAGTGGTCATAGCCCTGCTGCCGGCCCTGCTATTCGGCATGTGGAACATCGGCTACCAGACTAACCTGGCCGCCGGCACCGATTGGGGCTTCTGGCACTGCTTCTGGTTCGGCCTGCTGCGCATGTTGCCCATGATCGTGGTGAGCTATGTGGTGGGCCTCTCCATCGAGTTTGCCTTCGCGCAGGTGCGGCATCACGAGGTCAACGAGGGCTTCCTCGCCACCGGCCTGCTCATACCGATGATTGTGCCTGTCACCACACCGCTGTGGCAGCTGGCGCTGGCAGTGGCCTTCGCCGTCATCATCGGCAAGGAGGTCTTCGGCGGCAGCGGCATGAACTTCCTCAACCCCGCCCTCGTGGCGCGTGCTTTCCTCTTCTTCGCCTACCCGACGCACATGAGTGGCGACAAGGTGTGGATTGCCAACGACCTGTGGGGCAGCGACGCCATAGCCGGCGCCACCCCGATGGGCGAGCTGGCCGCAGGCATGCACCCCTCGGCTTCGGCCATCGACATGTTGATAGGCACCATTCTTGGCTCCACCTGCGAGACCTCCGTCATCGCCATCGCCCTGGGCGCCCTGCTGCTGCTCTTCACGGGCATCGCCAGCTGGCGCATCATGCTGAGCGTGTTCCTCGGCGGCGGCCTGATGGGTCTGCTCTTCAACGCCATAGGCTACAACGAGTACATGCAGCTGCCGTTCTACTACCACTTTCTGATGGGCGGCTTCGCCTTCGGCGCCGTCTTCATGGCCACCGACCCCGTCACCGCCGCCCAGACCAACACCGGCAAGTGGATCTACGGTCTGCTGATCGGCGCCTTCGCCGTGCTGCTGCGCGTCTGCAACCCCGCCTACCCCGAGGGCATGATGCTCAGCATCCTCTTCATGAACTGCATGGCCCCGCTCATAGACCACTGCGTGGTGGCCCAGAACATCAAGCGCCGCGCCAAACGCGCCGCCATAGGAAAGGAGGCTCACAATGGCTAAAAAGAACTTCAGCAACACCTATATCTTCATCTACTCCGCCGTCCTCGTGGTGGTGGCGGCCCTCATCCTCACCGTGGTGAGCGTCAGCCTAAAGCCTGCGCAGGAGAAGAACCAGCGCGCCGAGACCAAGCAGATGATACTCAAGACCATCGGCATCGAGGCCACGCGCGACAACGCCGACGTGCTCTACGACAAGCACATCACCGAGGCCGACAACTATTACACCTTCTCCGGCGGCATCATCCTGCCCCTGAAAGGCACCGGCCTCTGGGGACCTATCTGGGGCTACCTGGCACTCGACAACACCGGCACCGTCGTAGGCGCCGTCTTTGACCACAAGGGCGAGACACCGGGCCTCGGCGGCGAGATTGCCACAGACAAGTTCGCCTCACGCTTCATCGGCAAGAAGATGGACACCCAGGCCATACACCTGAAGAAAAACGCTGACAAGAGCAACCCCTACGAGGTTGACGCCATCAGCGGCGGCACCATGACCAGCAACGGCGTCACCGCCATGCTGGCGAAAGCCTATGAAGATTACTGCAAATTATCTAGCAGCCCTATTATGCATAGAACTACTATTGATACTTGCAATACCAGAGAGGAGGCTACCGAATGAAGAACATTGACCTTATAAAACTCCCGTTCAGCAAGAACAACCCCATCCTCGTGCAGGTGCTGGGCGTGTGCTCCTGCCTAGCTGTGACGGCGCAGCTGAAGCCCGCCGTGGTGATGGCCATCTCGGTCACCGTCGTCGTGGCCCTGAGTAACCTCATCATCTCGCTCCTGCGCAACACCATCCCGCCGCGCATCCGCATCATCGTGCAGCTGGTCGTCGTCTCCACCCTCGTGGTGCTGGTGGACCAGGTGCTGAAAGCCTACATGTACGACGTCAGCAAGCAGCTCTCCGTCTTCGTGGGCCTCATCATCACCAACTGCATCGTCATGGGTCGCCTCGAGGCCTTCGCCATGGTGCAGAAGCCGTGGCCCTCTCTCCTCGACGGCATCGGCAACGGACTCGGCTACAGCGTCATCCTCATCACGCTGGGCTTCGTGCGCGAGCTCTTCGGCAGCGGCACCCTCTGGGGCTACCCCGTGGTGGAGAAGCTGGGCCTCTACGGCATCGGCTACGAGAACAACGGCCTGATGATTATGCCGCCGATGGCCCTCATCCTCGTCGGCCTTATCATCTGGTGGCACCGCAGTAAGAACAAAGATTTAGTTGAACAATAGTCATGGAATACGTAAATATCTTCATCAAGTCGATCTTTGTCGACAACATGATCTTCGCCTTCTTCCTCGGCATGTGCTCCTACCTGGCCGTATCGAAGACGGTGAAGACCTCGGCGGGCCTCGGCATAGCAGTCACCTTTGTGCTGCTCATCACCGTGCCCATCAACTATCTGCTGAACAAGTACTTCCTGGCCCCCGGAGCACTGGCGTGGCTTTCACCCACGCTGGCCGATGTGGATCTAAGCTTCTTGAGTCTCATCATGTTC
Source organism: Bacteroidales bacterium (assembly GCA_017522105.1). Lineage (GTDB taxonomy): Bacteria > Bacteroidota > Bacteroidia > Bacteroidales > P3 > Colimorpha. Next base: position 29,519 of record JAFXAA010000012.1, read on the forward strand.
ATAGCCGTCATAGCCGCCATCGTGCAGATTGTGGAGATGGTGGTGGAGAAGTTCTCTCCAGCCCTGTATAACTCGCTGGGCATCTTCCTCCCGCTCATCGCCGTGAACTGCGCCGTCATGTCGGGCTCGCTCTTCATGCAGGAGCGCGGCTACCAGAACATCGGCGAGGCCACGGTCTTCGCCCTCGGCAGCGGCATCGGCTGGTTCCTGGCCATCGTGGCTATCGCCGCCATCCGCGAGAAGCTGCGCTATTCGGCCATCCCCCCCGCCCTGCGCGGCGTCGGCATCACCTTCATCATCACCGGCCTCATGGGCATGGCATTCATGTCGTTTATGGGGTTCAAACTTTAGCAGACAAGTAGACAGTAGTTAAGTAGTTAAGACAATACTGCAATGACACAGACTCTCATCATCTCAATCATCCTCATCCTTGTGGTCATCCTGCTGCTTGTGGCTCTGCTCTTGGTGCTGCGCGCCAAGCTGATGCCACAGGGCAACGTGAAGATAACCATCAACGACGACAAGGAACTCACCGTCCCCACCGGCGGCACACTCATCTCCACCCTCGGCGAGCAGGGCATCCACCTGCCCTCGGCCTGCGGCGGCAAAGGCTCTTGTGGCCAGTGCAAATGCCGCGTCGTCAAAGGCGGCGGCAGCATACTCCCCACCGAGGTGCCCCACTTCAGCCGCAAGCAGGTGCAGGAAGGCTGGCGCCTGGGTTGCCAGGTGAAGGTCAAGGAAGACCTCTCGCTGAAGCTCCCGCAGAGCATCCTCAGCATCAAGGAATACGAGTGCACCGTGGTCAGCAACCGCAACGTAGCCACCTTCATCAAGGAGTTCAAGGTGCAGCTGCCCGCCGGCGAGCACATGGACTTCGTGCCCGGCAGCTACGCACAGATACGCATACCCAAGTTCGACATCAGCTACAGCGACTTCGACCGCTCCCTCATCGGCGACGAATACCTGCCCTCATGGGAGAAGATGAAGATGTTCGACCTGCGCTGCGTCAACACCGAGCCCACTGTCCGCGCCTACTCCATGGCCAACTACCCCGCCGAGGGCGACGTCTTCATGCTCACCGTGCGCATCGCCACGCCGCCACTGACGGCCGACCGCAGCGGCTTCCAGAACGTCAACCCCGGCATAGCATCATCCTACATCTTCTCGCTCAAGCCCGGCGACAAAGTGCTCATGAGCGGCCCCTACGGCGAATTCTGCGTGCGCGGCACCGAAAACAACACTTGGAATGATGACCCGCAGGGCAACGAGATGATATGGGTCGGCGGCGGCGCCGGCATGGCACCCCTCCGCGCCCAAATCATGCACCTCACGCGCACCCTCGACTGCCACAACCGCCCCATGCACTACTTCTACGGCGCCCGCGCCCTCAACGAGGTGTTCTACCTCAACGACTTCCTCGAACTCGAGAAGACGCACCCCAACTTCCACTTCCACCTGGCCCTCGACCGGCCCGACCCCGCCGCCGACGCCGCAGGCGTGAAGTACACCGCAGGCTTCGTCCACAACGTGATGTACGAGACCTACCTCAAGGACCACCCCGCCCCCGAGGACATCGAATACTACATGTGCGGCCCCGGCCCCATGAGCTCGGCTGTCGTCAACATGCTCGACAACCTCGGCGTCCAGCCCGAGAACATAGCCTACGATGACTTCGGCGGCGGCGCCCCAAAGAAATAGCGGCGCCCGCAAAGTGCCCTCTCTGAATAGACAAAAGAAGCCTGCCGACCCGGCAGGCTTCTTTGTTTCAAGCAGTTTAATGTTTATTTAAGGAGGTTGTATAACCCTGTACTTTAAACCTTAAACATTAAACCTTTATTACTCGGTCATCTGGCGGTATTTCTCCACCTCGCCCTCGACGGCTTTCACGTTCTGGTTGGCTTCCTCGGCCTTCTTCTCGGCCTCCACCTTCTTGCCGCTGTTCTTCTCTATGCTCTTCTGCAGGTCGGCGATCTCCTTCTCGCAGTCGGCAATCTTCTGCTGGTACTTCTCGATGTCCTTGCGGCGGTCCTCGATCTTCTTCTGGGCCTTGGTGATGTCGTTCTCAAGGTCGGTGACGGCGGCGGCAGCCTTGCCGGCGGCCTTCTCGGCCTTCTTCAGGTTGGCCTGCTCGGCTTCCATCTGCTGGCTGGCTTCATACTTGTTGATATACTGGACGAAGTTCTGCACGAAATTGCGGACGTTGCCGTTGATGGCGCTCTGGCTGATAGTGAGGTCGTTGCTGATGGCGCAGACGGTCACCACGGTCACCTTGTCCTTGCGCTTGCCCTGCTCCTCGACCTTGGTGTAGAGGCTCAGCGAGTTCTGCGAGATGTCGGTGAAGACCTGGTCGAGAGCGGCGATGAAGCCCTCGCTCTTCTTAGTCTTCAACTTGGCGTCCTTGAGGCGCTGGTTCATAGCCTCTTGCACCATCTTGACGTCCTTCTGGAGGCTGACGGTGTAGGCGGTGACGGTCTTCTCGCCGACCATCGTGGTGGTTTCCTGTACGGTCTGTGCCATGAGGCTCGTGCCGATGAAAGCGGCAAGGGCCAATACGATAACTTTTTTAATCATAATGCAATATTTTTTAGACGTTTATACTATTTTGCAACTCTTGTTAGCTACTGCAAAAATACGAATATTTCCATACCGTCACAAACTTTTTTTCACTTTGCGGTGTCGCCGGGGTCTCCGAGGGGGGGGGCGCCCTATCTTTTTTGTCCCCGATGGCTTGCAGTTGAGTTTTTTTTCGTATCTTTGCCCACTGTAACCCAATTAATATTAATAATAACATCCTAAACAATATGAACTTACCGAAAATCCATTCCATCACGAAGAAGATTCTCGTGGCCCTGGTAGGCGGTTTCCTCTTGGTTTTCCTGCTCTTCCACATGACGGCCAACCTCTTCGTTCTTCGCCACGACGACGGTGCCTGGTACTCCGCCTTCTGCCACTTCATGGGCACCAACTGGATTGTGAAGATCTTCGAGATTATCCTGCTGGGCGTCTTCGCGCTGCACATCCTGCTGACCCTGTGGCTCCAGCTCACCAACCGCCTGGCGCGCCCCGTGCGCTACCATGAGGCCCAGAAAAGCAAGACCCACACCTCGTCGAAACTCATGATGTGGACCGGCATCCTCATCTTCGCCTTCCTGGTGATGCACTTCTGCCAGTTCTACTTCATCAAGATAGGCTGGGTGAAAGGCGAATACATGGTGGAGACCGAGAAGCTGCAGAGCGACGAGATCATGGGGCTGGTGCAGTACTCCAGCCAGATGGGCATGACGCCCGAGGAGTTCATCGACGCCATGGAGAGCGAGTCGGCCATGTATGCCGAAGAGAACGGCGACAGCGAGGAAGTGGACGAATACCTGGCAGGCATGCGGGACAAGCTGGGAGTCATCAACATCGTGAAACGCGCCAGCGACGAAGGCAACATCAGTGCCGACGGCAAGTGGATACGCCACCTCTCGTACGACGAGCGCCAGACCCTGAAGAAGGTGTTGCCGGAGAGCAAGCCCGAGCCCGACTTCTACTTCATGGTGCGCGAGCTCTTCCACAACCCCCTGATGGTGCTGCTCTACCTCATCACCTTCGTGGTTCTCTTCCTCCACATGCGCCACGCCTTTCCCTCGGCATTCCAGACCTTGGGCCTTAACAACTACAAGTACAACAACATCATAGAGTGGTGCGGACGCATCTACGCCTGGGTCGTGTGCCTCGGCTTTGTCGTGGTGCCCATTTTGGTATACCTCGGCTTGTAAACATTTACGCATTAACACATTAACGCATTAACGCAATGATTTTAGACTCCAAGATACCCGAAGGTCCGCTCAGCCAGAAGTGGACCAACTATAAAGCCGCGCAGAAGCTGGTGAACCCTGCCAACAAGCGCAAACTGGACATCATCGTTGTCGGCACCGGCCTGGCCGGAGCATCGGCGGCCGCATCGCTCGGCGCACTGGGCTTCCACGTGGACATCTTCTGCATCCAGGATTCGCCGCGCCGCGCCCACTCCATCGCCGCCCAAGGCGGCATCAACGCCGCCAAGAACTACCAGAACGACGGCGACAGCGTGGAACGCCTCTTCAAGGACACCATCAAGGGCGGCGACTACCGCGCCCGCGAGGCCAACGTCTACCGCCTGGCGGAGGTCAGCGGCGACATCATAGACCAGTGTGTGGCGCAGGGTGTGCCCTTCGCCCGCGACTACAGCGGCCTGCTCGACAACCGCTCCTTCGGCGGCGCGCAGGTGAGCCGAACATTCTACGCCCGCGGCCAGACCGGCCAGCAGTTGCTGCTCGGAGCCTACGGCGCCCTGAGCCGCGAGATTGCACGCGGTACCGTGGTGCTGCACGAACGCCACGAGATGATGGATCTCGTCGTGGTGCCCGACAAGGACGGCAAGCCCCGCGCCCGCGGCATCATAGTCCGCAACCTCGTCACCGGCGAGCTGGAGCGCTATGCCGCCCATGCCGTCGTGGTGGCTTCGGGCGGTTACGGCAACGTCTACTACCTCTCCACCAACGCCATGAACAGCAACGGCAGCGCCGCCTGGGTGTGCCACCGCCGCGGTGCCGCCTTCGCCAATCCCTGCTATGTGCAAATCCACCCCACCTGCATCCCCGTCCACGGCGACTACCAGTCGAAGCTCACGCTGATGAGCGAGTCGCTGCGCAACGACGGCCGCATCTGGGTGCCCAAGAAGAAAGAGGACGCCGAGGCCATCCGCCGCGGCGAGAAGGGCCCGCTCGACATCGCCGAGGAGGACCGCGACTACTACCTGGAGCGCCGCTACCCTGCCTTCGGCAACCTGGTGCCGCGCGACGTCGCCAGCCGCGCAGCCAAGGAGCGCTGCGATGCCGGCTACGGCGTAGGCCCCACGGGTCTGGCCGTATACCTTGACTTCGCCGACGCCATCAAGCGCCTCGGCCGCGACGTGGTGGAGCAGAAGTACGGCAACCTCTTCCAGATGTACTACAAGATTGTCGACGCCGACCCCTACAAGGTGCCGATGATGATATACCCCGCCGTGCACTACACCATGGGCGGCCTGTGGGTGGACTACGAGCTGCAGACCACCATCCCCGGTCTCTTCGCCGCCGGCGAAGCCAACTTCAGCGACCACGGCGCCAACCGCCTCGGCGCCAGCGCCCTCATGCAGGGACTGGCCGACGGCTACTTCGTGCTGCCCTACACGCTGCAGAACTACCTGGCCGACCAGATCTACGTCGGCAAGATCAAGGCCGAAGGCCCCGAGTTCGACGAGGCCGAGGCTGCCGTCCGCGCACGTATGGACGGTCTTATGGCAATACAGGGCGAACACTCCGTGGACCACTACCACAAAGCCCTCGGCAAGGTGATGTGGGAATACTGCGGCATGGCCCGCAGCAAGGAGAGCCTGGCCACCGCCAAGGAGAAGATTGCCGAACTGGAGGCCAACTTCTACCAGCATGTATTCATCCCCGGCAAGACCGCGGAGATGAACCCCGAGCTGGAGAAAGCCTACCGTCTGGCCGACTACTTCGAGCTGGCACGCCTCATCGTCGACGACGCCACACAGCGCGAAGAGAGCTGCGGCGGACACTTCCGCGTAGAGCATCAGACCGAGGACGGCGAGACCCTCCGCGACGACGAGAACTTCATGTTCGTAGCCGCCTGGGAATACCAGGGTCACGACAAGCCAGAGGTGATGTACAAAGAAGAGCTCAACTACGAGCACATACAGATTGTGAAACGTAATTATAAATAAAAAGTAGTAAGCTGTAAGCTTTAAGTTTTAAGTGGCTACGCGGGTCGCAGCGTTTCACTTAAAGCTCACAGCTTAAAACTCAAAACTCAAAGGACAATGAAATTCACACTACATATATGGCGCCAAGAGAACGCCCGCGCCAAAGGGCACTTCGAGACCTACGAGATTGACAACATCAGCGCCGACTGCTCGTTCCTCGAAATGCTTGACCAGCTCAACGAAAAGCTCATCAACGACCGCATAGCCCACCCTGTGTGCTTTGACAACGACTGCCGCGAAGGCATCTGCGGCATGTGTGGCCTCTACATCAACGGCCGTCCCCACGGCAACGACGACGGTGTGACCACCTGCCAGCTCCACATGCGCCACTTCCACGACGGCGACGAGATCTGGGTGGAGCCCTGGCGTGCCAAGGCCTTCCCGGTGATCCGCGACCTCGTGGTGGACCGCACGGCCTTCGACAAGATTATCCAGGCCGGCGGCTACATCAGCGCCACCACCGGCGGCGTGCCCGACGCCAACAATATCCTGGTGCCCAAGCACAAGGCCGACCAGGCCATGGATGCCGCCGCCTGCATCGGCTGCGGCGCCTGCGTGGCAGCCTGCAAGAACGCCTCGGCCATGCTCTTCGTGGGTGCCAAGGTGAGCCACCTCGCCCTGCTGCCCCAGGGTCAGCCCGAGACTGCAGACCGCGTCAAGAAGATGGTCTGCAAGATGGACGAGCTGGGCTTCGGCTCCTGCACCAACACCTACGCCTGCGAGGCCGAATGCCCCAAGCAAATCAAGCGCCAGAACATAGCCCGCCTCAACCGCTACTGGATAGGCCAGGCCTTCGGCCGCGACCGTAAAGACGACTAATATATACCGTATCATGAAGAAAGTCATCATCACCTTTGCCGCCGTGGCCATGTTCGCCACCAGTGCCACCGCCCAGGGCAATATCACGCTCAACTCGCGCGCGTGGAGCACCAACTACTGGACCACCATACTCTACAACGTAGCCCAAGGCTTCACCGTAAGCATGCTTGGCTCCCATAGCCATGCCGACTCACTGGCCATAGCCACCTTGCTCCCCGGTGCCGACCTCGTCTTCCCCGTTGGCATGGCCAAAGAGGGCTTCACGGACTACACCGATATCTATGGCCCCTACCACCGTGCCTTCGCCACACCCTTCAAGAAGATGGGCGACTTCTGCGTAGGCATCGACGCCTCGTGGACACCCACCTTCGTGGGTCTCTACGCCGGTGTCTTCTTCAAGAGCCAAGAGCTGGTCTTCAAGACCAACGACCAGAACCTCCGCAGCTTCTACTTCCAGCCGCGTGGTGGTCTGGTCATCACCTTCGAGGACCTGTCCATCGAGGGCGGCGTGTTCTATGACAAGGTCGTGGGCTGCAGCGGCAACCTCAACGACGAAGCCTGGGGCAACTTCATCGCCACCCCCGACAAAGGCATGCTCAGCGACGGCCTGGGTCTCGACTTCGGCGTCAGCTACAACACGTCGGCCCACAGCAAGACCGTCCTCATGTTCTCCATGCCCCTGCACAACTTCTTCAACGAAGGCTACGAATGCCGCGACGCCCTCGGCAACCCCTTCAAGCCCTGGGAGGGCTACAATCGCCGCGTCGGCTACATTACCCTCACCCACCGCATACGCCTATAGACAGCCGCCGCTCATTACCAACCGCTCAACATGTCAATGAACACTTGCGCCGCCTCCCTGTCGGGAGGCGGCGCATATAATATAAGGCCTGTTTAGGGTGAAGAGCCTTTTTTTAACTAAACTTTAACACTCCGTACCAACCTACCTTATCACCAATCATGGTGAGGGCTCCATGTCGCGGAAAGTTCGTAATTTTGCAAACTGAAATCAGCTGCTGCTGAATAGGACGTAATAAACTAAACAACACATACAATATGGAACACGAACACAACTGCCACGAAGGCCACGAGCACGAACACAACTGTCACGAGGGCCACGAGCACGAACACAACTGCCACGAGGGCCACGAGCACGAACACTGCTGCCACGAACACGGACACAACGGCCACGATCACCACCACGAACACGAACACCACCACGACCACCACGGGCTGCACCACCATCACCACGCGCACGCGATAGAGAAATTGTCTACCATCTATATCGTCGCCGTGGCGCTCAACCTGCTGTTCGTCATCGTCGAGGCCGTGGCGGGCTTCGTCGGCAACTCTCTCGGCCTGCTCTCCGACGCCGGGCACAACCTGAGCGACGTCTTCTCGCTCATCCTGGCCATGATAGCGCTGAAGCTCGCCTCCAGCCACGCCACCAAGCGCTTCACCTACGGCCACCGCAAGGCCTCCGTCCTCATCTCGCTCCTCAACGCCATCATCCTGCTGGTCGCCGTGGGCGCCATCATGGTTGAGAGCGCGCAGAAGTTCTTCAACCCCAGCGAGGTGAGCGGCGACCTCATCATTTGGACTGCCGCCGTGGGCATCGTCATCAACGGCGTCACCGCCTGGGCGCTGAGCCGCCAGCAGAAGCACGACATCAACACGCGCGGAGCTTTCCTCCACATGCTGGCCGACACGCTGGTCAGCGTCGGCGTGGTCGTCTCCGGCGTGGTCATCAAATACACCGGCTGGTGGATCATCGACCCAATCATAGGCCTCGTCATCGCCGTGGTCATCCTCGTCAGCACGTGGGAGCTGCTGAGCGAGAGCCTGCGCATGAGCACCGATGCCGTGCCAGAGGGCTACGACGTGGACGACATCAAGCAGCAGCTTGAGAGCCAGGAGGGTGTGCTCAACGTGCACCACATCCACATCTGGCCCATCTCCACCACCGAGACAGCCCTCACGGCGCACATCGTGATACCCGAATCGTCAATGCTTGAAGAGGTGACCGACCGCCTCAAGGAGCACCTCGACGGCCTCGGCATACACCACAGCACCCTGGAGTTGGAGACTCGCAGCAGCCACTGCCACGACCACGACTGTTGCTGAAGGGAAATGAAGAATGTGTTAATGTGTTAATGCGTTAATGCGTTAGTGCCTATACATTAACACATTAACGCATTAACACATTAACGCATTAACACATTAAATCCCAATCCTTCATTCTTCATTCTTCATTACTTATCACCTGCGCCGCCAGCGCGAGGCCGAAGGCGGCGGTGACGGGCATCAGGGTGCCCTTGGGCAGGGCGTCGTCGCAGCGCTCGGGACTCCACACACAGCGGAACTTGCGCTCCGGGAAGGTTTGGGCTTTCCTCATGCGCTTGCGCAGTGCCGCCGCCAGCGAGCAGCCGTCCACACGCCAAAACTCGCTCACCCGCACCTGCTGCGGATCCTTCTTGCGCGCGGCACCCATGGAGCTCAGGAAGACCCCGCCCCACCCTTTCCGCGTGCAGCGCAGGATGAGGTCGAGCTTGTCGGGGATGCTGTCTATGGCGTCAATCACAAAATCGTAGTCCTGCAAGGCGAAGGCCGCAGCCGTGTAGGGCGTGTAGCGCTCCTGCCGCGCCTGTATGTCGGCCTCGGGGTTGATGTCATGCAGGCGCCTGCGCATCACCTCCACCTTGGGCAGCCCTACAGTGGAGTGCAACGCCGGCAGTTGACGGTTGATGTTGGAGGGGTCGACGCAATCGCTGTCCACCATCGTCAAGTGACCAACGCCGCTGCGCACCAAAGCCTCGGCGCACCAGGAGCCCACACCGCCGACGCCGAAGAGGATGACCCTCGTCCGCTGCAGACGTTCCAAGCCTTCATCGCCCAGGCACAATGCCGTTCTGCTCTGCCATTCCATAGCGTTGATTAAGCGAAGAATGAAGAGTGAAGAATGAAGAATGGGTCGGCGCAAATATCCCGTACCCGGATAATTCTTCATTCTTCACTCTTCATTCTTATTTTTTATTTATCACCACCCTGAAACCGAAGTCGAACCCCTTGCTCATGGAGCTCAAGCCCTCGCGGTGCGCCACATGGCAATACTGCGCCGAGTCGTTGCAGGAACCGCCACGGAAGACGCGCCCGCGGTCGGACGACACCGGTCCCTGGGGGTCAACGACGGCTTCGGTGCCGAGGACGGAATACCAGTCTGCGCACCACTCACGAACATTGCCCGTCATGTCGCGGAGGCCCAAGGCGTTGGCCGACTTGCCGCCGACTGCGGAGGTGTGCCGGATGACGAGCGTCGTGTCGCGCCCTGTCTGCCGACTGGTGGTGTTGACACTGCAGTGCGGCGCATTCTCCCAATACCAGCCCACATTGCCCAGATTGTTGCCGCCCGCATAGTCGGTGCGGGTTGCAGGTGCGCGGTGCCCCCCCTGCGCGGCATACTCCCACTGCGCCTCGGTGGGCAGCGTGAAGCGGTAGCCGGTGAGCTGCGACAGCTTCTGGCAGAAATGCACTGCATCCCAATGGCTTACCTGGTCCACGGGGTAGTTGTCGCCGTAGGTGAACTCCGACGGGTTAGCCTGCATCACCGCACGGTAGAGCGCCTGCGTCACCTCCGTGCGCCCTATATAGTAGTCGTGCGACAGAGTGACCTGATGTTCAGGGCCTTCGGCATCATAACCACCCATGGTGAACGTGCCGCTGTGCACCAGCACCATGTCAAACGACACCTCGGTGCCGGGCACAGTGAACGACTCCACTTCGCGCACCAGCGGTGCCGGTGGCTGCGACGGCGTGGTGCTCCCCTCGCCGGTGTTGACGGTATACTCCTTGTCCGAGCAGGCCGCAAAAGTCGACGCGAGCACCAGCAGGCTGAATGTCAAAATATTACGCTTCATCCTACAATTGTTTTTGTTCTGCAAATATACGAAAAAAAGCCGACAGCGGTCCCCGAAGTGTGATTATTGAACCATTCCGAGCTGACAACAAATTTTAACATATACACTAACAGCTGACTGTCAAACACATGCAGGGTATGGATTTTCGTCATCCCTTGCTGGCACTGGTTTTGTACGGAGTCCCTACGGAGCCCCTACGGCCCCCCTACGGCCGTTCTTCAGTGGAACGCCGTCGAGGGTCCGGCGGGGTGGCGTGGGGGTGCCGTTGGGGAGATGCACCGGCGTCACGCCTGCAAAGCAGGTGCCCGAAATGAAAAAAAAAGCACAGGCGGCGGAATATCAAAAATATTTCGTATATTTGCAATTTATAAAAAGGCAACAAGAGAACTGCACTATATGAAGAAACTGTTTGTGTTTATGACATTTGCAACGATGCTGGCCGCTGGCGGAGCCTCGGCGCAGCGGCATAATATCACCCTTGAGGACATCTGGACCAAGCGCACCTTCAGCCCGCGCGGCATCGGGGCGCTTCGCTCCATGGCCGACGGCGAGCACTACTGCACCATGAACGCCATCGGCATAGCCAAGTACAGCTACGCCACGGGCGAGAAGGTGGAGGACGTGTGCCTCTTTGGCGGCCCCGGCAACCGTAACGCCAAGAAAGCCAAACCCATGCCACGCATGGAGAGCTACGCCTTCAGCGCCGACGAGCAGAAGATACTCCTCAGCAGCGGCTTCGAGCCACTCTACCGCCACAGCGGCGTGAGCGACTACTACATCTACGACGTCAAGGCACAGACTTTCACCAAGATAAGCAACGAGGGCAAGCAGCGCCTGACGACGCTGAGCCCCGACGGCACGAAGGTGGCCTTCGTGCGCGACAACAACCTCTACTGGATGGACCTCAACACCTTGGAGGAGCACGCCATCACGACGGACGGCAAGGTGAACGAGGTGATCAACGGCACCACGGACTGGGTCTACGAGGAGGAATTCGCCATCACGCAGGGCTTCCAGTGGAGCCCCGACTCGAAGAAGATAGCCTACCTGCGCTTCGACGAGAGCAAGGTGAAAGAATACAGCATGCAGATGTGGGGCAAGCTCTATCCCGAGGACTACAAGTATAAATACCCCAAGGCCGGCGAGGACAACAGCAAGGTCTCTCTGCGCATATACAAGCTTGAAAGCGGCAAGACACAGTACCCCCAATTGGGCGGGAAAGAAAATGCTGTCGGGACACCTTATAGCGAGGGCTGGGAATACCTTCCCCGCTTCCAGTGGGCCAATGACAACACGCTGGCCATGATGCGCATGAACCGCTTGCAGAACCACATGCAGATACTGACCATCAACACAGACAAGGACGGCTGCGAGCCCGATGCCACCATCTACGACGAGCAGTGCGACACCTATGTCGAGGTGCCTGACACGTGGCAGTTCATCACCGTGGGCAAAGGGAAGAAAGCACAGGAGATGATGCTCATCACCAGCGAGCGCGACGGCTACCGCCACATCTACCTCTACGGCATGGACGGCAAGCTGGTGCGCCAGGTGACCACCGGCGGCTATGAGGTGTGCGAGGTGGCGGGCGTCGACCCGAAGAACAGCCGCCTCTACTACACCAGCCGCGAGCACGGCGCCATCAACAAGAGCCTCTTCGTCATCGGCCTGGACGGCAAAAAGAAGAAATGCCTGAATTATAGCCAAGCGAATATAATCAGCATATACCCCAACTTCATCGGCACCGATTACTCCTTCACCAAAGACTTTAACGCCCCCACAAGCGGCGGCACCTATAACGCCACCTTCAGCGATGGCTGCAAATACTACATCTGCACCTACAGCAATGCCAACATGGCACCGGCTTACACGCTGCATGACGCCAATGGCAAACTGATCAAGGTGCTGCAGGACAACGCTGACCTGCAAAAGAAGATGTCCGACTACGGCACCAGCCACAAGCAGTTCGGCACCTTCACCACCTCAACCGGCACCGAGCTGAACTACTACACCATCAAGCCTGCCGACTTCAACGCCAACAAGCGCTACCCCGTGCTTATCTACGTCTACGGCGGTCCCGGCAACCAGCAGGTGACCAACAGCTATGGCTACAGCGACTACTACTGGTACCACATGCTGGCCGAGAAGGGCTATGTGGTCTTCTGCTTCGACGGCCGCGGCACCGGCGGCCGCGGGTCGCAGTTCAAGAAGCAGACCTACGGCGACCTGGGCCGCATGGAATGCGAGGACGCCATTGAGGCAGCCCGCTGGCTGGGCCAGCATGGCTGGGTGGACAAGGACCGCATCGGCATCTGGGGCTGGAGTTTCGGCGGATACCTCTCTACGCTCTCGCTCCTCAAAGGCAACGACGTCTTCAAGGCCGCCATAGCCGTGGCACCGGTGATGAACTGGCGCTACTACGACAACATATACACCGAGCGCTTCCTCGCCCTGCCCAAGGACAATGCCAAGGGCTACGACGACAACTCGCCGCTCAACTTCGCCGACCGCCTGCAGGGCAACTACCTCCTCATCCACGGCACAGGCGACGACAACGTGCACTTCCAGAACTCGGCCGAGATGGTGGAGCGCCTGGAGAACGCCGGCAAGCAGTTCGAGTTCCGCATCTACCCCAACAAGAACCACTCCATCTACGACGCCACGGGCAACACGCGCCTCAACCTCTACCAGCTGATGACGGACTTCATCATGAGAAAGCTGTAAGTTTCACATAGCAAGAAACAAGTGACTATGAAGAGAATATTCATATTGGCCCTTACAGGCATCATGGGCATCATGGGCGCCCAGGCGCAGTTCGGCGACTGGGGCGTGCGCGCAGGCGCAGGCATGGCCACCATCAGCGACGACCTCTCCACCAAGTCGCCCATATTCGGCGCCAGCGTGGGCGGATACATCGACCTCACCTTCACGAAGACGCAAAGCGTGGCGGGGCAGTTCGTATACCTGGAGAGCGGACTGAACCTCAACCGGCGCGGCAGCACCTTCCACGAGGTGCTGGAGAACGAAAGCACCATGAGCGTGCGCGACGGCTACTACCACGCCTATTACCTTCAGCTGCCCATACTGGTGGGCTTCCGTCTGGAGCTGCCTGTGCGCAGTGCCGGACACGTGGTGGGCATAGTGGCCGGGCCTGCGGTGAGCGTGGGCCTCTTCGGTCGCTGCAAGGACCGCCTCGTCACCCCCAGCAACCCGTCGCCGATGGCCAACTACGACCACGACGTCACCGGCACCAAGGCCGACCGGCAGGTGTTCAACCACCTGAAGCGCTTCGACGTGAGCGCCATAGTGGGATTCACCTACCAGTTCGGACGGCTGAACGCCATGCTGTACCTTGACCACGGCTTCCTGGCCACCAGCACCGAGCCCGACATCCTGCGCATCATCACACAGAGCATGATGGGCGGCGACCAAGGGCTGCGGACCGACATACCCAACGGCAACAACACAGCCATCATGCTCAGCATTGGCTATGCCTTGGGCAACTTCAACGACTAAATACATAAAGAATGGTAAGAGTAAGATTTGCCCCATCACCCACGGGGCCACTGCACATCGGGGGCGTGCGCACAGCCCTCTACAACTACCTCTTCGCCCGCCAGAACGGCGGCAAGATGATACTGCGCATCGAGGACACCGACCAGACACGCTTCGTGCCGGGTGCCGAACAATACATCATCGAGGCCCTCGACTGGCTGGGCATAGAGTTTGACGAAGGCGTGCATATCGGCGGCCCTTACGGCCCCTACCGCCAGAGCGACCGCAAGCCCATGTACCGCCAGTATGCCGACCAGCTGATACGCGACGGCTGGGCCTACTACGCCTTCGACAAACCCGAGGCACTTGACGCCAAACGTAAGGAATACGAGGCACAGAAAAAGACCTTCCAGTACGACTGCACCACACGCGGCACGATGGAGAACAGCCTCAGCCTCGGCATGGAGGAAGCTCAGCGCCGCATAGACGCCGGCGAGCCCTACGTGGTGCGCTTCATGTTCCCAGACAACATCGACATCACGGTGCACGACCTTATCCGTGGCGACGTGACGATGAACAGCCGACTGCTTGACGACAAGGTGCTCTTCAAGAGCGACGGCATGCCCACCTACCACCTGGCCAACATCGTGGACGACCACACCATGGAGATCACCCACGTCATACGTGGCGAGGAGTGGCTGCCCAGCGCCCCGCTGCACGTGATGCTATACAAAGCTTTCGGCTGGCAGGCACCGCAGTTCGCCCACCTGCCCCTGCTCCTCAAGCCCGAGGGCAACGGCAAACTCAGCAAGCGCGACGGCGACCGCCTCGGCTTCCCCGTGTTCCCGCTGGAGTGGCACGACCCCAAGAGCGGCGAGGTCAGCAGCGGCTACCGCGAACAGGGCTACCTGCCGCAGGCGGTGGTCAACATGCTGGCACTCATGGGCTGGAACCCTGGCAAACGGGAAGGCGACAACGGAGCCAACCCCGTTTTCCAGGAAATCATGAGTATGGAGGAGCTCATCAAGCTCTTCAACATAGAGCATGTGAGCAAGAACGGCGCACGCTTCAACCTTGAGAAGGCCAAGTGGTTCAACCACGAGTACTTCCAGCAGCTCAGCGACGAGCAGGTGGCTGCATACCTTGAGAAACAGCTCGGCGAGCACGGCGTCACCGCCGCGCACGACTATGTGGTTAAGGTGGCCGGCATGATGAAAGAGCGCATCACCTTCCCCAGTGAGCTTTGGGACACCTGCAGCTACTTCTTTGTGGCACCGACGGAGTACGACCCCGCCGCCATCAAGAAGCGCTGGAAACCGGGCATGACCACACACATGGCCAAGGTGATAGAGATACTTGACACCGTGCCATTCGAATACGACGCCCTGCACCAGGCCATCCTTGAGGACTACATCAAGGGCAACGGCCTCAACATGGGCTCGGTGATGAACTCGCTGCGCCTCGCCGTGGTGGGCAAGACCGTGGGCCCCGACATGCTGACACTCGTCATGATGCTCGGCAAAGAGGAGACCGTACGCCGCGTGCAGCGCGCCATAGCCACCATAGGAGAAGTCACAGAATAACAAAAAACACTCATACGATGAATACCAGAACCCTTATCTTAGCGACAGCGGCCCTGCTGACCCTCGGCATGGCCGGCTGCAACAACAGCGACAGCAAGCAGAACCCCGAGGCCGCGGCCCCCGTCATAGCAGAAGGCGGCCTGAAGATTGCCTACGTGGACACCGACACCATCATGGCCAAGTACCAGTACGCCATTGACCTCAACGAGGAGCTGCTCGCCTACAAAGACCAGCAGGAGAAGTACTACCAGCAGCAGGTAACCGCCTTCCAGACCGACTACAACAACTACCTGCAGACAGGCGCCAGCCTCACCCTCACGCAGCAGCAGACCAAGGAGGCCGAGCTGAAGCAGCGCGCAGAGAAGATGAGCACCCTTGAGCAGGAGCTCATGGCCAAGGTGGCCGAGCGTCAGCTCTCGGAGAACACCAAGCTGCTCAACGCCATCTTCGCCTTCATACGCGAGTACAACGCCGCCAACCAGCAGTTCGACCTCATCCTGCGCAAAAGCTTCAACGACACTCCCGTGCTCTATGCCAACCCCGCCATGGACATCACCGAGGAGATCCTCGCCGGGCTTAACGAAGAGTACAAGCAGGTGAAGGCAAAGAAATAGCAACCATCAGACAGTGACAATAAAGGACGGCTCGACGGCCGTCCTTTTTCTTTATCGCGAGTAGCGCCCGCGCAGCTCCGTAAAAGTATGCCTCCGCAAGAGGTAATACTCAATCAGCAGAGCTCCTTGATATACTTGCGCCACCTCATGCGGCTTTATGACGGCCCGCTTGGCGTCGAGGTCGGCTCGCCACGCACGGAACTCCCTGTGGGCCTTGCGTACAGCGCGATACTCGCCCAGGTGGCCTTCCAGAAGAAACTTGACAGCCGCCACGCGGTCAAGAAGCATTCGCATGCGCAGCACCTTGTCACGGCGCCCATCGGGCAGGTTCTTGTACAGCATGGAGAGGTTGTTGCGGAAGTTCAGCTGCGTCTTGAAGGGGTTGCTCTTGGGCAGCGTGCCGCCCCCGACATGGTAGAGCGTCGACTGCGGACAGTAGGCCACACGGTAGCCCGCATTGTGCACGCGCCAGCAGAAGTCAATCTCCTCCATGTGAGCAAAGAAGTCGGCATCGAGGCCGCCAAGCTCCCTCCACACATCGGCCCTGACAAACATCGCAGCGCCGGTGGCCCAGAATATGTCGCTGTCGTCGTCGTACTGTCCGTGGTCCTTCTCCAGTGTGCTGAAGAGGCGTCCGCGACAGAAAGGATAGCCATAGCTGTCGATGAAGCCCCCTGCCCCACCGGCGTACTCGAAGGTATCCTTGCGGTCGTACATCATCAGCTTGGGCTGCATGACGGCGATGCGGGGGTTGCTGTCCATGATGCGTATTACAGGCTCTATCCAGCGCGGAGTGCATTCCACGTCGCTGTTCAACAGCACATAGTAGTCGGCCTCCACCTGTGCCAGGGCTTTGTTGTAGCCCTCGGCGAAGCCGTAGTTGCTGTCGAAGCGCAACAGCGGCACATCGGGGTAGTTTTCCTTCAGAAATGACACCGACGTGTCGGTGGAGCCGTTGTCGGCCACCACCACCTCGGTGGTGAACTCGTTGTCCAGCACCGAGAAACGCAGTCCGTGTGAGTATTTGACCACCGACGGCATGAAACGCTCCAGCATGCCGACGCCGTTCCAGTTGAGTATGACTATAGCTACTTTCATTGTTCAGTTCGTTTCAGTTTCCAGCGCCTATGGCTCCAGAGCCACAACTCCGGCTGCTCTCTTATCTGCTCCTCCAGGGTGCGGGCATAGCGTTCCACTATCGTATACTGCGGCACCTCCTGTGGATGCTCGCAGAAGGGACTGAATGTCACCTCGTAGTAGCCGCGGCGCACCCGTTTCACCGTGTAGTAGACAACTGGGTAGTTGTATTTCCGTGCAAAATATTCCGCTCCGTAGAGGAATGCCGTGTCCTGGTTGAGGAAGGTCGTCCAATAGCTCTTCGCCGGATTGGAGGGCGACTGGTCGCCAAGCATCATCAGCGCGCACGGCACACGGTGGCGGTCGTAGAAGTCAACCACCTGGCGCACATCGCGCTGGTCCACCACCTCGGTGCCGTAGCGGATGCGTTTTTTTGCTATATATGCCCCGGTGAACTTGTCGTTCAGTGGTTTGCCAACGCCGATGCCGTGGTGCAGCAGCTGCATGTTGAGCGAGCTGACCATGTACTCCCAGTTGCCATAGTGGGCCGAAAGGAGCACAATGCTCTGCCCGCGCTCATAGTAGCGGTCCACCACCTGGCGGTTGGTGAAACGGTAGCGGCGCTTGATGGCGGCAGGCGAAGCGTACAGGTTGTGCACAAACTCCACGGCAATGTCGGCCAGGTAGCGGTAGTAGCGGCGCTCAATGGCCCTGCGCTCCCCTTCGCCCTTTTCGGGAAACGAGGCCGCAAGGTTGCCCCTCACCACAGACTTGCGGTAGCCCACAAGGTAGTAGATTATCAAATATACTATGTCCGCAATTATACGCAAAACTTCAACTCCCTACTCTTAATCCCTTACCGTCAATAACCGCGCATGAACTGCTCCCCCACTTCGCCCACCACGTCCTCGGGCAGCTGCTGGCGGCAGAGGCGGCGCTCCCAGCCAATCTCCTGCACCTCGCCGCGGGCGTTGCTGTTGAGCAGCTTGTAGTAGCCCGAGCGGTGCTCGTCCCAGAAGAGGAACACCCTGTTGGGGTCGTCGGTATCGAGCTTGTTGTAGCGCCACAACTGGTAGGGCAAGTAGTAGACATGACCCTGCGAGGTGCCTGTCAGGCCGTCGGTAGGCCGCTGGTCCACACCGATCTGCATGGTGTTGAACTCCTGTATCTGGTTACTGCCTATCTTGTTGGCACCCACATAGTTCTTCTCGTCGCGCACAAAGTCCGGCGGGCCGTACTGGAGGTACACGCGTCCGCGGTCGGTGTGTATGCCGGGGGTGCGCGGATAGCTGAAGTGTTCCTGCACATAGTCTATGCGTTCCTTGTACTGCAGCCACGCCGCTTCAGGGGCCATGGCGTCGCGCGCTGTCCAGAAGCGGTAGAGGAAAGCCTGCTTCTCCTCAAGGCCCGGACGCTTGATGAGTTCGCGAGACACCGACTTCTCCAAGTCCGACGCTATGGGGTAAAGCCCGTCGAGGTAAGTGTCGAGTTGTTTCTCGTCGGTGTACTTGCCCGCAAAAGTCATGGCGAAGTCACTCATCTCCTTGGCCTTCACGCCGGGGTTGGAGCGGTAGAAAGGCACCTTCTTGTACATCATCGTCTGGTTGTCGCGGTTGCGCAGTTCTACGACGAGGTTGTAGTTGCCCGAAGGCAGCTCCTTGATGTCGAGGCTGCCGTAGACCGGCACCAGCGGAGCGCTGTTCTTGCGGCTGGCGGTCTGCATGCCGTCAATGCGGGCGCCCGTCTCGGCGCGCTCCACGTAGGCCAGAGCCAGAAAAGGCTTGCGTCCCACCTCCTGCTCTATATTGTACACCTCGTAGTAGAAATTCAGCTGCTCCACCTGCTCGGGGTAAAAGTCACTCACATAGGGCTCCATGTCGTAGCCTCCGCGCGAGAGGATGGTGCCCTCGCCCACCGTGGGCGTAGCGTCGGCCATGGGCTGCAGGCTAGACAGCGAGGGGTGCCGGCGGTCGTAGTTCACCATAACCTTCTCCGTCACCGTCGCCGGCGAGGTCTCTTCGTCGCTCTTGTCGCGCAGGGTGAGCTCTATGTCGTACAAGCCGTTGGGCAGCGAGAAACGCTGCACGTCGAGGAAGCTGAAGTCCAGCTCGTCGAGGCTGCCCACCGTGGGGCTGCCGAGGTCGTACTTCTTGGCGAAGAACACAGAATCCTGCTGGCGCGCCACGAGGGTCACCTCCACGGTGGCCTTGTACACGCCGGAGGGCTGCTGCACGAAGCCCACCGTCCAGGCGTCCACCTGCAGGTAGGTCTCCATGTACGGACGGTCGTCCTGCGGCAGGTAGAAGGTGCTGTAGCCAAACAGGGCCTGCATCTGCGCCGTCATCCGGGCCGGCGCGGCAAAGGCCGCCAATGCAGTCAGTATCAAGCAAAGACGTCTCATAATTTACATTATATTTCCCTTAATAACGCAAAAGTGCGCCGCTTATTGTGCGGCGCACTGCATTTTTTGCTGCCTCACGACGGCGGTCAGCTGATGGGCCAGCGGCGGTCGAGGCCGAAGCTGACGGGCGCCACCTTGAGCTGCGGGGCGAACTGGAGGCGCTTCCACTCGTTGCGCGCCACACCGCGCAGCACCCTCTGCACCACCTCGCGGTCGTAGCCCTCGTCCACGATTTCGTCCTCGCAGAGGTCTTCGTCGAGGTAGAGACCCAGCACAGCATCCAGCACAGCATAGTCCGGCAGCGAGTCGCTGTCCTTCTGGCTGGGGCGCAACTCGGCGCTGGGAGCCTTGGTGATGCTGTTTTGCGGTATGCGGATGCCGTCGCGGTTAATCCACTCGCTGAGCTGGTACACCTCGGTCTTGTAGAGGTCGCCAATCACCGCCAGGGCGCCGCAGGAGTCGCCGTAGAGGGTGCCGTAGCCCATGGCGGCCTCGGAGCGGTTGGTGGTGTTCAGCGCCAGGGCACCGAACTTATTGGCGTAGCTCATCACCAGGGTGCCGCGTATGCGGGCCTGCAGGTTCTCCTCGGTGACGTCCTCGGCGCGGTCGCCGAAGACGGGCTTCAAGGCCTCGCGGAACTGGTCGAACAAAGGCCTGATGGGCACTATGTCGTAGTCCATGCCGAGGTTGTGGGCCAGGTCCTCGGCGTCCTTCACAGAATGGTCGGTGCTGTATTGGCTTGGCATCAGCAGGCCGTGCACGTTCTCCGCCCCGAGGGCGTCGACGGCCAGCGTGGCCACCAGGGCCGAGTCGATGCCGCCGCTCAAGCCCAGCACGGCGCGGCGCAGCCCGTTCTTGGCAAAATAGTCGCGCAGACCGCAAACCAAAGCCTTGTAGACCAGCTCCACAGCCTCGGGCTTCTCGTCGGGGGCGGTCTCAAGCTGCTGCATGTCGACCGTGCAGCATCCCTGCTCGAAATAAGGCATCTGGCACAGCACGCCGCCAGCGGCGTTCATGGCCATGGAACCGCCGGCAAACAGGTAGGGCCCCTCGCCGCCAGTGCGGTTCACGTAGACCAGGCCGGCGTTGAGCGTCTCCACAATCTTGCTCATGCGGTAGCGCGTACGGTAGGGGCGCTGGTAGTCAAACACCTGGCCGCCGCAACAAATCACCACGTCAGGCTGCTCCACGTGTCCCTTGCTCAGCTCCTTGAGGTCCTCGTAGAAGCCTATGGCCATGCGCTGGTCGTGGTAGTCGATGACCTGCACCCCCTCGCCGCGCACAAAGCAGCGCTGCTCGTCGGTGGTGAGGTACTTCTTGGTCACCACGCCGCGTATGGCACAGTTCTGCACGAAGACGATGGCGTTGCAGAGCCCGCGGTCCTGCATCTGGAGCGGCATGCCGACGAGGAAGGCGCGGTGCTCGGAGAGCTCCACGAGGCGTTGCAGGGCGGCCTGGGCGCGCTTCTGCAGGTCGGTGTAGCCGGCAGCGGCGAACAGCGGCGCACCGCAGAGGGTGCAGGCCGGGAAGACGGTGAGCAGGGCCTCGCGCGAGGCCTCGGCCTCAAGCTCGGCGGCTATCCATTCAAGGTTGTCCTCAGGACGCAGCGTGAGGATGTCGTGCTGTACGATGTGTATCTTCATGTTGTCAATCTTTTCTTTGTCCCATTAACGCGCGCACGCTGCAATTATTGTGCACCCCATTCCCTATTTTTTCCACCCCCACCGAGGCGCATCCCCGCCGGAGCCCCTACGGCATTTCTTCAGTAGTTCTTCAGTAGTTCTTCAGTCAAACACTGAAGAACTACTGAAGAACTACTGAAGAAATGCCGTAGGGGCTCCGTAGAAGCGTCGGAGGGAC